>DDIK01000146.1 GCA_002338505.1 Bacteriovorax sp. UBA1852 | reverse complement strand
ATATTCTCCTATGATATCAATAACTTAAGTTTGTAGTATAATAGACGATAAAATAAGTAATTATATATTATTATAAGGTAATTATAAATGAAAAAAGCTCCGATTCCAGAGAATGATGATGATCGTCTAAAAGAACTTTTTAAGTACGAAGTTCTAGACACGCAGTCTGAGCCAGCCTTTGATGATATTACAAAACTCGCGGCCAAGCTTTGTGAAACCGAGATATGCCTTATCAGTCTTGTTGATCGCGATCGCCAGTGGTTTAAGTCTCGCTTTGGCTTGGATGCCTGTGAAACTTCACGAGAAATATCTTTTTGTGGCCATGCCATTATGAGCGACGATCTCTTTATTGTTGAAAATACATTAGAAGATGAGCGATTTGCTGATAATCCTTTAGTTACTGATGATCCTAATATTAGATTCTATGCAGGGGCCCCTCTTAGAACTCCTTCCGGCTTTAGAATTGGAACACTATGTATTATTGATTCAAAACCAAAGAGACTCTCTGAGTTTCAAAAAAGCTCATTAAGAGCACTTGGAAATAATGTTATCTCACTCTTGGAGTTACAATTTAAAAATGAGGAGTTGATAAAAACTGTTCAACAGTCTTATGAAATTCAAAAGATGTCGCAAACCGGTGGCTGGGAACTAGATATAGAAACTGGTAAAGTTATCTGGACTGAAGAAGTTTATAAAATACATGCACTCGATAATGACTTAGAAGTTTCTAAAATTGATGGCCTCTCATATTACCCTGAACCAGATAGAAGTCGCCTTGAAAAACATTTAGAAAGGACAGCAGCGGAAAAGTCTTCATATGACGGTGTCTTTGCTTTCATTGATGCAAAAGGAACTCATAAATGGGTAAGGGCGCAAGGTAAAGCTGTTCTCGATGAAAACTTAAATGTATTTAAACTCTCTGGAACATTTCAGGATGTGACAAAGCAAAGACGTGCAGAGCTTATTGATCAAGAGGTCTCTAAACTGCGAAAAGCTTTTATTGAAAATAAGGGAGATATATCAACTTTCTTTGAAATCGTTCTAGATAATCTTTTAAGAGTTACTCGAAGCGAATATGGCTTCATTGGTGAAGTTCTTGAAGATGAGAACGGACAATACCTCAAGACTTACTCTATAACTGATATCTCATGGAATAAGGAGATGAAGGATTATTTTGATAGCTCAATAGCGGATGGTCTTGAATTTAAAAATCTTGATAATCTCTTTGGGGAAGTCATAAAGTCGGCTAAGTCTATCATTACGAATGATCCAAGCAGCCATGCTAAAAGCACAGGAACTCCAAAGGGACACCCTCCTCTAAATTGCTTTATGGGAATACCTTTATTTAGAGATAAGAAACTCAATGCAATGATCGGTATTGCCAATAGAGAAAATGGATATAATGAAGATTATTATGAAGAAATAAAACCGTTCTTAGATGCTATTGGTGAGGCCATAAACTACTTTAAAATAGAGCAAGAAAAAAGAGATATCGAATTACAAAGAAAAGTCATTCTTGAAAGTACTGGTCTTGCTATATGGAGATACTTTCCAAAGACTTCAGAACTCCACTGGGATGAGAGTATGTACAAACTCTATGGTATAGATCAAGAAGATTTTAGTGGACATTATTCCGCTTGGGAGCAGAGTCTGCATCCAGAAGACATGGAAAGAGCTACAAATATTTTAAGGGATGCTCTAGATGGTGTGGGGAATTTTGATACTTCCTTCAGAATAATCACTAAAGATAAAGAGATCAAATATATCAGGGCCAAGGCAGAGGTTATAAGAGACAGCAGAGGGCAAGTAGAAAAAATGATGGGTGTTAATTGGGACTACTCCCAAGAGGTTCAAAGTAAAAATAAACTAATTGAAGCTAAAGAGAAGGCCGTGCAATTCGCGAAGGCTAAATCAGACTTCTTAGCAAATATGTCACACGAGATTAGAACGCCTATGAATGGAGTTTTAGGAATGGTTTCACTTCTTTTTCAGACTGATCTGACTAAGGAGCAGCGTGATATGCTGGGGACAGTACAGTCTTGTGGAGATGGGCTTCTCACAATCTTAAATGATATTCTCGATTTCTCAAAAATTGAGTCTGGGATGCTCGAATTAGAAAATAAGAGTCTAAGTGTTAAAAAAATTGTCGAAGAGGGATCTTTCTTAGTCGCAAATATGGCATCAGAAAAAGGGATCACTGTTGAAACCAGACTTGAAGAGGAGACTCCTAAATTTATAAAAGGTGATGTGAATAGAATAAAGCAGGTCGTTGTTAATTTATTATCAAACGCTGTTAAGTTTACAGAAAAAGGAAAAGTTGTCTTTGAGGTCTATCCAGAAAAAAATAATGATCAAGAGAATATTGTATTTTCAATTAAAGATACAGGTATTGGTATTAGCCAAGAGAATCAGAAAAAACTTTTCACGGCTTTTTCTCAAGCGGACTCTTCTATTACAAGAAGATTTGGTGGAACAGGATTAGGTCTCTCTATTTCTTCTAAACTAGTAGAAATGATGAATGGAGAAATTACATTTGAAAGTGAAATCAATAAGGGAAGTACCTTTAAAGCATCAATTCCTCTGATTGAAGGTGAAGAAGTTCAAGATTTGAGTGAAAAGAAGACTAAAGCACTTTATAGTAAAGAGTTTGCAGGCGAGAATCCTCACAAAATTCTTATCGTAGAGGACAATAAAGTAAATCAAAAACTTGCGATGCTGATGTTTCAAAAGCTTGGTTATATAGTAACTGTTGCAGAGGACGGGCAAAAAGCCTTAGATATAATTGCTGAACATTATGACGATGAGGCTTTTTCGCTTATTTTTATGGATATGCAAATGCCCGTGATGGATGGAGTCACGGCAACTAAAGAAATTATTAGTACCTATGCTAATCAGTCACCGCCAATCATAGCAATGACTGCAAACGTCTTAAAAGAAGATAAGGAGCGCTGCTTCGATGCTGGAATGATAGACTTTATTCCAAAGCCAATTCTTTTAAAAGATATCAAGAGAATTCTTAAAGAGTACTAATTAAAAGTGCCAAGGAAAGCCAGTATAGTCTTGATCTCTTTTTTCAAGAAAGGCCGTTCTACCTTCATGAGCTTCCTCTGTTCCATAAGCTAGTCTTGTAGCCTCACCAGCGAATAGTTGCTGACCAACAAGTCCGTCATCAAGTAAGTTGAAACCAAACTTTAGCATTCTCATAGCGGTTGGAGATTTCGAATTCATCTCCTTTGACCACTCAAGTGCAACATCTTCAAGTTCATTATGAGGAATAACTTTATTAATCATGCCCATTTGAAAAGCTTCTTCGGCCGAGTAGTTAAACCCACAAAAGAAGATCTCTCTTGCTCTTTTTTGGCCACATTGTCTTGCTAGATAAGCAGAGCCGTAACCAGAATCAAAGGAGGCAACATCTGGATCTGTTTGTTTAAAGACCGCATGCTCTTTTGAAGCAAGGGTAAGATCACAAACAACATGAAGAGAGTGCCCACCGCCAACAGCCCATCCTGGAACTACCGCAACGACGATCTTAGGCATGAAGCGAATAAGTCTTTGAACTTCAAGTATATGTAGTCTTCCAAGCTTCGCAGGATCTTGTGCGCCATCTTCATCAACATATTTATAGCCATCTTTTCCACGTATTCTCTGATCTCCACCAGAGCAAAATGCCCAACCAGCATCCTTTGGCGAAGGTCCATTTCCAGTGATAAGGACAACTCCCACATCACTCGTCATTCTTGCGTGATCAAGTGCGCGATATAACTCATCAACAGTTTGAGGCCTAAAGGCATTTCTCACCTCTGGACGGTTAAAAGCAATTCTTACTGTTCCTTGGTCTTTTGCCCGGTGATATGTAATATCTTTGAAGTCAAAACCTTGAACAACATCCCACTTCTGTGGATTAAAAATTTCAGATACTTTTTCCATTGATGATTTCCTCAATTAATTGTTGATTCTCTATAAAGTTATTACCAGAGTCAGGATAAGTTTTAAAGTCATAGGTTCTATTGTCCAGACTAAATTCTAGGCGGTAGCAGTGAAGATAACATCGGTCTGAGGCTCTATCTCCATAACGCGCATCCCCTAAAATCGGTGCTGCTAATGACTTCATCACCACTCGAAGCTGATGGGTCTTTCCCGTTATGGGGTGAAGCACAAATAACCTTAGGCCTTCTTTTAAAAGATAGCTTAGAAAGCGTGTTTGGCTTGGATTCTCCATTTTTCTTGTGAGCTTATAAGAGCCGCCTCGAGACTTTTCGATATCGCCTTTGACCATACCTTGCTTCTTCGAGGGCCGAGATTCTGAAAGAGCGAGATAAGTCTTTTTAATCCTCTTTGTGCTAAAGAGATCTCCTAACTTACGAGCAATGTCAGAGCTCTTCGCAAATATTAGTAATCCCGAAGTTGCTTCATCAAGGCGATGTACTGGATATAGCTCGATTTCAAGATCTTCTTTAATCTTAGAAACAAGTCCTTCAGAATGAAATGAGACTCCCTCGTCTTTAGAGATGACGACAAAATGATCTTCATTTGCTATAAGTTTATACATAACGAACTTATAGCAAGAAGAAGATGACAATAGAACAAGAAATCATTCATAGACTCAAGTCACACAATATTGAATATGAAGAGTATTTTCATGAAGGTGCAACAACGGCCCTTAGTGCCTCAAAGATGCGTGGTTCAGTTTTAAGAGAAGGTGCAAAGAGCCTTTTTTTAAAAGATAAGAATGACTTTCGTATTTTCACTATGAGAGCGGATCTCGAGGCCGATAATAAAAAAATGAGAAAAGTTCTTAAGTCTTCAAAGCTTCGCTTTGCAACGCAAGAGGAACTCTTAGAGAAGTGTGGGGTAGTGAAAGGCGCGTTACCTCCACTTGTAAAAGAAATTTATCCTTATCAGCACTATCTTGATCGCTCAATTCTTGATAATGAATATATAGTTTTTAATGCAGGGGTACTTTCAAGATCTATAAGACTTGAATTGAATGACTTTTTAAAGTTAGTTGAACCAATTATCTGTGACTTCACTAAAGAGACGGGAAAAGAATGAGTTACTTTGAAGTAAGAAATATTAGTAAGAATTATGATGTGAAGGCAATGGCCCAATTGCATGATATTAGCTTTGAATTAAATCAAGGAGAGATCGTTTCAATTATCGGTCCTTCGGGGACGGGGAAATCGACTCTTTTAAATATTATCAGTGGTGATGAAAGTGCAGATGCAGGAAGCGTGACCTTAAATGGCCAGAGTCTTACTGAGAATGACTTCGCTTATTTAAAATCAAATGACGAATTAGACTTCACCCTTAATGTTATTGAAAATATAATGGCAGGACTCTCTGGGGAAAAAGACATCGATGCCGCTAGAGATATGATTGAAGTCTTTGGACTTGAATATAAAGACAAGAAAAATCTCTCAGAATTATCAGCGGGACAATTACAACGAGTTCGACTTGCTAAGTCTGTTATAAAAATGCCAAAGCTGATTATTTTAGATGAGCCTTTTACAAATCTTGATGAATTTTTAAAGAAAGAAATCCTAAATGAATTATTTGAATTTATGAAGTCAAAGAATATGACGGGAATCCTTGTGACTCATCACCTTGAAGAGGCGTATTCTCTAAGTGATAGACTTCTGATTTTAGCTCATGGAAAAGTTATACAATTTGATCACCCTGAAAAAATATATCACCATCCTATTGATGTCTTCTGCGCTCGATTTACAGGTCCTGTTAATCTCGTTGCAAGTAATGTTCTAAGTACCACCGATGATAGTGTAATCCTCAAAGGGCCTTATGGTGAATATAGTGTCAAAGGTTTTGTAGATGGTAAGAAGTTTGCTTATCTTGCGATTAGACCAGAGAATGTTTTGATCACTCCTGAGGGCGAAGTGAAAGGGAGAGTGAAGTCACGAGAATTTCTCGGATCAACTTATCTTTATAAAATTAATACTGGTGAGAAGAATCTCATTCTTTGTAAGGCCAATCAATTTATAGAAGTGGGTGCTCAGTTACAGCTTACTCTTAAGAATAAGGCATTTATTTTACCTATTTGACAGACTGAAACTTATCCCACAGATAATTACTCAAAACACCATGATAATCATTTCTTCTGCGAGCAATAAAGAGTTCAATCTTTCGAGTATCTATACCCTTAACTTTTAAAGCACTTAAGCTTTGAGATTTAATTCTATTTTCAACGAGATGATCAGGTAATCTGCCCCAGCCAAGTCCTTCTTCAATGAGTTTTAGTTTGGAGTCTAGGTCATTCACGTACCACTTCTTAGCTTCTTCCATCACACCAAATTTTCTTTCATCATCTTTAAGAGTACTTCTCACAATAATTTGTGGATAAGACTCTAGGTCTTTTTGTGTAAGAGACTTCTTATTTGCCAGTTGATGAGAGCCTGAAATAACTAGTGGCATATTGAGTGTACCGATTTGCTTGATTTCTAAGTCCACTTTATTTTGAATAAACTCTACGATCGCGATATCCACAGCTTTAGATAAGAGTAACCTCTCTCCACTTAGCACCTCTCGATTAAATACGAGTTCAGTCTCTGGAAAGTCTATTTCTAAATCTTTTAAGATCGGTGTTACTTGAGATAGAGGCCAAAGGGCAGTAATGGAGAAGTGAATTTTGAGTTCTTGGTTCTTAGACAAAGTTTTGGCAAAGTTCTCAAATTCTTCAAATGAATCAAGGACACCTTGTGCTTTCTCTAATAATTGTTCACCATATTTAGTGAGTGCAGGGCGATACTTTGATCGATCTAATAGCTGAAGACCCAGCTCATCTTCAAGGTTGTTGATAGCATATGATACCGCGGACTTTGCTCTGTGTAAGCGCTCAGAGGCTTTGGTGAAGCTACCGGTCTCGCTAACAATCTTTAACACGTGGAGTTGATCAATATTAATACGTTAGCCTTTGTTATGTCTAATAATAGAACATTTAGGTCGTTATTATATGCTTTTTTTTGAACGGAAACAAGAGTACACTTTCCCATATAAATCATTTATCAAACTAAAAAGGAGATAAGAAATGAAAAAACTATTATTAATTGCAGCAGCTATGATTCTCACAAACTTCACTTTTGCAGATTCAACGAAGAAAATAAATATTTCTAAAAGCAAGCTTGGTTGGTTAGGTACTAAAGTTTCTGGAAAGCATAATGGAACAGTTACTTTTAAATCAGGTGAAGTTACTTTCAGTGAAGAAAATATTCTGAAAAATGCTAAGTTTGTTGTTGATATGACGACAATAAACACAACTGACCTTTCTGGTGAATGGAAAGACAAGTTAGATGCTCACTTAAGAAATAATGACTTCTTTAATGTTCCAAAGCATCCAACTTCAACATTAACATTTAAGAAAGTAAATTCTAAAGCAGGAAATAAATAC
>DDIK01000008.1 GCA_002338505.1 Bacteriovorax sp. UBA1852 | reverse complement strand
CAGACGGTAGTTTTCATATTATTTTAAATAAAGGTGAATATGACGTAGAACTGGTGGGAGAAAAAATTAGAAAGCTTAAAGTTACTATAGATAATAAAATAACACTCACAAATTTATAAAGTTCTTGTAGGGGTACTAAGTACTCCTACAAACTTTCTACATCATCAAGGATTCTTTTCATTTCTCTTAGAGTTTCTAACTGAATAGAATCAAAGTCCTTCGCTCGTTTAATAACCTTTTTAAGATACCTCATGTCGTTGGTGCTATTTAGCCAACTGATAAATCCACGCTCCGGTCGAGCACCTTTTTCAATAAAATAATTAAGCATTTCAACGTTAAAAGCATCAATAGCAAATCTAATAGGATTCTTATTGTCATTATTGCGTGCATTTATATCTGCGCCACTCTCAATCAGAAATCGAGCAACAACGGGATTATCCATTTTCAGAGCTATCAAAAGAGGAGTATCCCCATGACTTGTCTTTACTTCAAGGCTCAAACCAACACGAATAACCTTTTTGAGTTTTGCAAGACTACTCATTTCAACAAGCTTATGAATAATGGCCTTACCACTAGAGTCCACTTTATTCAGATCAATTGGTGAATTTATTATGAGAGTGAGTAATCGGTCGCTATCACTTTCTAGGGCCATAAACAGTATTGAGTCACCGCCATACTTTTGTATCTCAAGATTTGGCTTAGTCTCAAGAAAAGAAATGACAACATCATCGGGAGCATCATTTTCGATCAAAAAATGTAAAACTGTCTTTCCGTTTTCAAGGTCTCTCACATTGACATTTATATCCTCAGACAACATATCAAATGCGCTTGTATATTCTTTACTCTTCATCAAATCTAGAAAAGTTAAATCATCTTTCGTATAATATAGCTCTTCCACTTCAGAGATGCGTGTAACCTCTTCGAAGTCTTCAGTATCTGGAACGGTATCTACACGATTGGTAATTTTACAAACTTCCTTGACTCGAGAAATGCTACCATCATCATTAACAACATTTCTATACACTTCTTTATCCACATAATCAGTATTTCCTCTGACAAGAATCCCCTCTAAATAACCTTCCTCGGAATAAACAATAGAGCCAGAATTACCTGTAAAAGTATCTAGATTAGTACTGAAATAACCGTCCTTATCATTTAAGAGAACATTAGCTCCAGAAGCTATTTTCAGAGGGATTCCCGAAGGAAAACCAGCAACAGAAACACTTTGATCATCAGCAATTCTGGTATCTACATCCCTTAATTTAAATGGAGCTAAACTAAAACTTGGTACTTTACGCTCGAGAAGTACTAATGAATAATCTACACCTGTTTCCTTATTAACTTTGCGAGTAATAATCTCTTGGCAACGGTAGATATTATTGGACTTTAACTCAATCTCATTACTACCAGAAAGTTGTTTCTGATAGCCACTAACCCATACAAAGTTGACGCACTTAAAATTAGATCGCATGCAATGGCCTGCGGTAAGGACAATCTGAGGAGAAATTAGAAAGCCAGAGCAAGTTGCACCTGCTATTTCGTCTTCAAACCTTTCTCCATCACAGAGTTTACGCTCTTTTTTAAGGGTCGCAGCTTTCACCTTTATCTTTCCATCATCAACAACTAAAGAAGACATGGGAATTTGAGCAAATGTATTTTTTATAACTCTCTGTTGAAGTTTCGACAGATTAAGATCGATTGGGTCATAGCGATTATCCTGCCCATAAATAATTTCATTAATTTTCGACTGTACATTGCTCATGCAAAGAATCGCCATCAAGAAAACTGAATACTTAAACGCTTTACTAGACACTTACCCCACCCTTCAATAAAGAATCAAAAGATACCTGAGTATACTTGAATGACAAGTGATATGTAATATTTGCAAGAAAATATTAAAGAAGGCTCTAGTTATTACAGTGTTTTAAGACCTCTGAAGGTTCAGCTCTTCTTGTATAGTCTAAATTTACATAGGCATAAACTATTTTACCTTTCTTGTTAATCACATAAGTACCTGGAAGAGGCAGCTCATTTCGCTCATTACCCTGACTCTTTTTTAAGTCAATTCCAAATTTCTTATAAATAGAGAGAATGTCTTTATTAAGAGCAAAAGCCAAACCAAACTTCTTTGCAATTTTATTTTCTTGATCTGAATACATAGGAAATTCTAAATCAAACTTCTTCTTTGTTTTCCTAATTTCGATTTTTAAGTCTGGCGAAAGAGCAATGATCTCGCAGCCACGCTCCTTAAACTTACTGTAGTAGCCTTGGTATTCTTTGAGTTCAATCATACAATATGGACACCATCCACCACGATAGAATTTAACGACAACGTTTCCTTGCTTGTAGAAACTAGAAATGTGCTTATCATTGAGATTGAAAGATGGTGCATCAACCCCCTCTTTCAAGGCTTTTTTTAATATCTGAGACCGCTCTAAGTCTTTTGATTGCTTAGAAAATACAGCTTTAATATTTTCAGGCCTCTTGGCTTGTGACTTACTTCTTCTCGCCTCTAACTTCTCCTCAAGGCTCGCACTAAAAGTTTGACTAGATAAAGAGATGATGACTGCAGTGATTAAAAGTTTAAACATTAGTATTCCTAGATTTTATATAGTTTTCATTGGTAAGTGGAATTCAAAAGTTGTTCCAACATCTACCTGTGATTTTAAAATTATTTTTCCGCCGCTACGGTCAAGAACATCTTTGATGGCACTCATCCCGACACCCCTTCCGGAAACGGAAGTAACTTGTTCAGCAGTAGAAAATGCAGGATCAAAGATTTTATAAATAATATCTTCATCACTGATTTGACTGTAGTCCTGTCCTGGGTTTTTCTCCTGCAGCTTAGATCTTATAATCTCAGGATTGATTCCACCACCATCATCACTTACTCTCACCACAAGGTTCTCCCCATCTCCAACAGGAAGAGGAAACTTCTTAATATCGACTGTAATTGTTCCTGCCTCGGGCTTACCAAGATCAACTCTCTTTTGAACTTGTTTTTCAATCCCATGGTCGCAACAATTTCTGAAGAGGTGAACCAGAGAGGAGAGAAATTCCTTTGTCTGAGAGACATCAACCCTAACTTCTCCACCATTTAGCTCAACAGGATTGATAGGCTTCTTAAGCTGTTCAGAGAGACGACCAACAAGTTCAATATAAGATTCAAATTGCTCAGCAATAGCATCTTTTTCAAAATAATCTATAAAGAGTTTGTAGAGTTCTAAATCGCCACGATCCTTAAGAAGATCTGCATACTTAATCAGTAAATTCTTTTCTATTTCTTGAGTGCTCTCATCTGCACCAAAGATGAGCTTTATCTCTTCTTTAAATTCTTTGAACTCAAAAAGGTAGTGCTCATAATCATCTCTTAGCACTTTTAGGTGCTCATCTGTGAATTCAACTTCTTTAAAGTCGACGATATTCTGCTCACACTCTCTTGCCATTTGCTGAAGCTTTAAAACAGAGAATGTCCCAAAGCCACCATTTAATGAGTGGTAATTAATAAGAAGATTATCAAAAATTGGTCTATCTATTTGAAGCTCTTCACCTATTGTTTCAAGTATAGATTCGGCCTCATCAAAGAAGTTGTAAAACTGTTTCTTTCTCTTCACAAGCTTGATGATCATTTCGACATATTTTTCTTTTTGTACAAAAGCTTCGTGCGCCTTTATCTCAGCAGTTTTATCTGTTGAGACGACAACTATATTATTAAGTTCATCACCTTCTTCCATTGGATAATAATCTATATCAACGTGCTTAAAGTCTTCTGCATCAACGTCTTCACCATATACTTTTTTCTGCGGTCCTAACTTCTTTGCTGACTGGAAAGGGATCTTTTTAGAAAAAACAATTCCGGCCCACTTTTGAACAGCGTTTTGTTCCTTGTCACTTAGACTGAGAAGTTCATTAAAAGACTTTCCTTGTGGGGAAACACCAAAAATATCTTCACAGGCACGCGTATATACATCAGCACAATTGAGATCTTTATCGATAACAAAGAGTCCCTGGTCAAGACTGTTAATCATCGCACCGATGAAGTCGTTTGCCTTTTTTAACTCAGAAGTTCTTTCTTCAACCATTTTTTCAAGGTTCTTAGAATAATCTTCAAGTTTAAGATTTGCATCTTCAAGCTGCTCAATCATATCCTGTTTGTCATCAAGAAGCTGATTGATCTCGCCCGACATATAATTAAAACTGTCACCGAGAACTTTTAGCTCATCCGAAGTTTGGATATCAATCTTCTTTGTAAAGTCACCTTTGGCAACCCAGTGAGTTGCAGAGACAAGGCTATTAATAGGCTTAGTTATTCGCAGACTAAAAAAGACTCCGAGGAGAAGGCCTCCGCCTAGAAGTATCATTCCAAAGTAAATACTTTTTTGAACAAGGTCCCTCGTTATAGCATAAGCTTTTTCTTCAGAAATTTCACTGGCCAAAGTGAAATCAAAAGATGGGAACTTTATAAAAGAAACGAGTAAGTTTTCATCAGAGATTGTAAACCTCTTAGTACCCCTCTTTAGTTTTTGACTATTTAATTGAGATGCATACTTTGGAGGTGAAAGATCTTTTAATAGAGAATTATTTTTTTTATTAAAGACATAATGTTTAAAGACTCTATCGTTAACAATGGATGTAAATACTTTTTCCAGTGAGAGTAAATAGAGTGCCTTTAGCTCACTATTTGCAATTGATACAAGTAAATAATCAACCTCATCAATATTTACAGAACTCGTATTAAAACTCTTGGTAAAGTCGAAACTCTCCTTATTCTCTTGAAACCAGTTTAGAAGTATTTGATCAATCTTTGTACCATCATCATTCACAGACTCATTCGCAAAAGCTTTCCAAGACTCATCCGCCCGATTAGGTAGAACAGCAAAGAGCTTTATTTCTTTTTCACTATCAATAACCTTTTGAAACTGCTCATCATTGGTCAAGGCAAGATAGGCAAATGAGCTTACTCTATTTGAGGCCGTCTCAGCAGCCGAAAGAATTGAGTCAGAAAGAGATTCTGCTCGCTGTAAACCGTTTTCGTAAATATAGCTTCTCTTGTCTTTGAGAAATAAATCATAGGAAAAGAAGATATTGAAAACAATTGCCACAATGAGAACAAATGATACACCAATAAGAATTTTAGCTTTAAGCTTTAATGTCATAAAAAAAATCCGTTTTATATAAAAGATGAAAAAAAGTAAAAAAGTTACTATACAAATAATTTATATTATACTTAAAATAGTAATATATGAATTATAATAATGAAATCGATAATTTAGAGAAATTTTTTGGACTCTCTAAAACGGATCTAACAACTATTGCCCTAGCAGCAATTCTCATCGTCTTTGGTTCATGGAACCTCATTAACTTCAAAGACAATATTGAGAGTATTGATAACCTCAAGGCAATTGCCAAAGTTACAACAATTACTGACAACCCTCAAAGGCGAGTGTCTGGAACATTATCGTGGGGTCAAGTAAGAAGACGTGACGAGCTCTACAAGGGCGATGAGATCCTAACAGATGGCAATAGTAAAGCCGAAATTGAGTTTATCAACAAGACAAAGCTCACAGTTCCTGCCAACTCTCTCGTTAAAATTGATGTGGATGATGACACTTTTAACATTGATGTCATTAAGGGTATTGTCGATCTTGATGTGAAGAAGGCCAATCAAAAGATCGTTCTAAAAACTAAAACTAAAGAATATATCATCAATACGAACAAGAAAACAAAGTTTTCAATCAAAAGCGATGGCGATGATCTTGATATCACCAGTCAAAAAGGTGCAATTAAGCTTACAAAGAAAATTAAAAAGAAAGTTAATATTCAAGCAAAACCAATAAAAGAAGTCATTAAGCAGGATCTCATATCCGTTCTTGAGCCTAGGATGGGAGCAAGGTACATCCCCAACAACTCAGCAAGTTTTACAATCAATCTTGCAACATTAAAAAATCTTAACAATGCTACAGCATCAATTATAGAACCAAGCCTTGGTAAAGAACCACTTCAGACGCTGAATCTTGCAAAAACTAAGACCGCTGTTGCCCTACCACTTCCCGGCGAGTATGAGCTAGAAATTAAAGCTACCTCTGAAGGAAAGCAATTAACAAAAACAATTCCTTTCACCGTCACAGACTATCAAGCTCCCAATTTCGTCGAAGAGACTTTCCCTAATCAAGTGACGTTGCAAGCTAGAGATAAGATCAATATTGACTGGGATGGATTAAACACACTTGAGTACCTCATCGAGCTTAAGCGTGGCGATAAAGTTAACCAGATCAAGGCCAATGCCTCACAGATATCTTTAAAGCCCAAAAGAGATGGGAAATATGAAGTCAGAGTAAAGGTTAATGAAGAAAGTGCACCTTGGTCAAACTACAAGAATATGGAAGTTAAGTTTGATAAAGTCCTAAGAATCGCTTCTACGGACAATCCAACCACCTTCAATCTCCATGAGACTGGTGAGACGATCAGATTAAGCTTTAATAATATCTCTAAAGAAATGGCCACAGTTAATATCTATAGTGACCAGGAAAAAACCAAGAAAG
>DDIK01000124.1 GCA_002338505.1 Bacteriovorax sp. UBA1852 | reverse complement strand
CTACTATCTCTATGGCCGAAGTGGGAATCTCATTTATCAGAAGAATTTATAGAGGTAAGTCACCTTTTATAGGTGATCGATTTCATCTCCATCAACTCTTTAGAAATTACTATGAGCTATCTGTACCAACAACAACCAATGTTTTAGCATTAAGTTATGGTGCGATATTAAGCCTATCTATTTATCTCACTCAGGCAACGTCAGTACCTAAAATTTTTATATATAGTGGTCTTTGCCTGTCTCTTGGAGCATTTCAGCTTTTTTATGGAAAGAAATACTGGATCAAAAAACATCGAACCTCAGACTTGAAAAACTTTCTTTCCTCCTTGAGAAAAGAAGATGTGGTGGTTATCGACTCATCTAAGGTCGATAAGTTTGAATTTAAAATTCTTGAAAAACAATCAAATGTTCATAAATTAGAGGACTATAAGAAAAAAGATGCTGCCTCATAAAGTTCTTATCACCACTTCTGACTATCTTCCAAAGTTTGGAGGATTAACTACTTATGCTTTAAATCTCGAAAGTGTGTTAAGAGAGATATATTCTGATGTTGAGCTCTTTCATTGGAAATCTATCAAAGAGCTTAAGGCATATGAAGAAAATGAGAAGTATGATTTGATTTTCAATGTTCACATGATGGCGAGCTACTTCGGCAATTGGGATAAGAAAAAAAATATTAACTTCATCCATGGCTCAGAAGTCTTATTCTATTCTCCTAATTTCTTAAAAAGATTATATAAGAGAATCTTTCAAAGAAATATTTTACAGTCCTTGGAGTCTTCTCGAGCAAACATATTTATCTCAGAGTTTACGATGAAAAAAACTCAAAGCTTTGGTCTTGATCTCGACTATTCAAGAGATTATGTCGTTCATAATTGCATCGATACAGTTCAAAGTGAGTATTGCTTCAAGAGTATTCGTGATGAAATTTCTTTCACGTTTTTTTCTCGTAATGTACCTCATAAAAACCCTTCAGGAGTTGGTGATTTATTAAAGAATCTTTCAAAAAAATATCATGACAAAGAGATTGTACTACATACGAATGTTAAGGGAATTGTAAGTGATGTGTTTATAACAAAGTATTATGACAAATTATCTAATGAAAAAAGAGAAGAGCTTTACAAAATCTCTCATTTCAACCTCTTACTTTCGCTTGATCATTCTCACCGTGGTTTCTTTGAGGGGTTTGGTCTCACTTGTCTTGAAGCTGGAAAATACGGTGTACCTTCAATTGTAAACTCTACAGGAGGACTTCCTGAGAATGTACATCACAAAAGAAATGGTTATGTATTAGAAGGAAATGACCTCTTTGATTTTAATTTGTGTGAAAACTATAAGGAGCTATGTGAATTTACCCATGCACATACTTTAGCTTCCCACGACCTTTCTTATTTTAAACGGTTTATAACTGCGTACTTTGGAGAAACTTTTGAGTAAGTGTATTATACTACTTAATTCTCCTTACTTAGGAGGAGCTGAAAGAAGTATCATACTTCAAAGTCTGCATATTCCACAAGAATGCCTTTTTATAGTTCCGACGCTTGAGGGTGATAACGGAAGAGATGTTATCTCTTTTATAAATGAGACAAAGAAAGATCACAATTATAAGATCGAGAGCCTTTGCTATCCTAGCGCACTTTATCAAGTCTCAAGATCCGGTGCTATTGGTCGATTATTTACTCTTACATATAGTTTTCTTTTAGTTTTCTTAGAATTGAGAAGAATACATATTAACGCTCAAGACATTATTTGGATCAACGGAAACAAAGTTGGGTTTCCTACTCTTATTTATCTTACTATAAAAGGATTTAAGGGAAAAATGATTTGGCACTTTAGAGACTATCCTTATGATAAAGGGGTATTCAAAATAGTTTGGGCATTACTCAGGAAAAATCTTTCAATGAAGAAAGTTCTTGTCTCAAATTCAAATTCTGTGACAAGTGAAGTCCGTCGAATTTGCAATGGTTCAGATAATGTATTTAAAACTCTCTATAATCCAGTTGGTAAAATTGGAGCAAAGAAGAAATCACATAACCAAATAAAGAGAATAGGAATTGTCTCCATGTTTGCTCCATGGAAAGGTATCCATACGATTCTTGAGTTTGAAAAGTTATATCATAAGGAATTAAAAGACCTAGGAATAGAGAGTATAGATATATATGGGGGAGATATTTATAAGACCGCTGGGGCCCATGATGATTATTTAAATCAATTAAAGAGACTTTATAAAAATGGTTCTTTGATTAAATTTAGAGGTAGGCAATCACCAAGTGTTATATATTCAGATATTGATCTTTTAATTCATCCCTCAATAGATAAAGAACCTTTTGGACGAATAATTGCTGAGGCCTTTTCATGTGGTCTACCTGTTATATCTACCGGCTTAGGTGGAAGTGGTGAACTTGTTTTAAATAAGGTAACTGGTCTTACTTATTTTCCATATGACCACTCTGGTCTGTTTCAGTCTCTCTCAACTATCGTGAGAAATGACAAATTTAGGTCAGAACTTATCAAGAATTCCTCTGAGCATTTAGTGTCCATAGAGAAGGAACAAAGAGAGTTGATTCAGCAGTTAGTACTTAAAGCGTGAGCGGTGTATTCCTTTCATAACGGCCATCCATTTTAGAAAGTTGAATTTGCTAGAGAATTTTACCGAGACGTAATAATTATAGAGTTTTATATCACGGTCATAATCTAAGTTTTCAATCTTACCCTCAAGAAGAAATGACTTCGTGAAAATGGATATTTCTATACTCAATATTTCGTCTTTTTTTATGCTTTTTTGAGACTTAAACTTGATACATTCTAGTCCTATTGCCTCAGGGTTATAAGGAGTACCATTTATTGTCATTTTAATCGCTGTGGATAGATGGTCAACGTCATATGTTGGAAATATTTGATTAGTCATTTTTAAGTTCCTTTATACGAGACTCAAAAGACATCAAGATTTCGGAGGTTTTCTTCGAGAGAATTTTAGATAATTGCTTATCTTTAAAATAGTCAAGATTTTCTAAGTTTATAATAAGGAACTTCTGTATCTTCTGATCAAATTGTAGAACGAGGCAAACTTCAGTGGTATCAGTTTTAAATATTTCTGATATTGATTTCTCGTCTATAATTTTTGATTTAATTAAAAGTACTCTGAGTATCGGCTTTATTTCATAGGGGCCATAGACTTTGTTTTCTTCATAGTTACCATCATAATTGAGAAGGCACTTGATATTGAGATTCTGATCTATTGACTCAAAGTAAGATAGCTTGATTGGAGATATTGAATCTTCAAATAATTCAGATATTTCTGTAGGAGTCTCTGAAGAGTTAAGAAGTTTCATGTGATGCTCTCGTTGATAAGTTTATAGTAGAGCTTTGATAGCTTCTTTGTGTTCTCGCCTGGAAGAGAGTTGCTAATTTTAATATCATCAATTTTTATAATAGGAACTATTCTCTTTGTCGAAGCACTTAGAAAAGCTTCATCACAATTTTTAAAATCAGTTTCAGATATTGTTGTCTCTTTGAATTCTAGTCCTTCTTTTTTTAAAATATCAATAATCTTCATTCTCGTGATTCCACCTAGGAGTCCCGACTTGAGAGGTGGGGTATAGAAGCAGGAGTCTTTGATCATCCAAATATTGCTTGTCGTACCCTCTGTAATATCACCTTTTTGATTGAGCATGATCGCATCAAATGCACCAGTCTCTACGGCTTCATTATAGGCCATGACATTGTTGAGATAATTACCTGACTTAACAGATGGGTCTACTGTTTCTTTTGATGTTCGCCTTGTGTTGGCTATGATGACTTCAACACCTTTTTCATACCACCAAGCTGGGTTTTCATTAAGTTCTTTCGTGATGATAATGAGATTACACGCGGTCATAAACTTTGTACTTAGTGTTAAGTCTCCAACCCCACGAGTAATCATTAGTCTGATATAAGCCCGCTCGACATTGAGATGGTGAAGTGTTTTATCAATTTCATGTTTAAGCTCTGTTCTTAAGAAAGGAATTTCTAGGCCAATCTTACTTGCTGAACGCCATAGACGATCAAAGTGCTCATCTAAGAAAATCGGATGTTGTTTTATTGTGTCAGTTACTTCATAAATGGAGTCACCGAAAAGAAAGCCTCTATCTAGTACTGAGATCTTAGCTTCTTCTTCCTTTAGTAGGACCCCATTTATGTTGATAATAGTTTTATTTATGGGAAAACCCCTTCATATCCTTTCGGGAGTAAATTCCATGCTTCACTTAAGAAGCGAACTTTCTTAACTTCCTTGTCTTCTTTGAATACTTTTCCTCCACGATGAATCCAAGAAAGAATTCCTCCTTGCAGGCTATATGCTTTATAGCCATTTTTTTGAAGTTCACGAGTGTATTCTGAAGAGCGTGATCCTACCGTGCAATAGGAAACTATATCTTTGTCTTTGAAGTACTTTGCATGCTTTTCGAAGAGTTCCTTTGAGATCGCTCCCGGGATCATACTTTCCATCTGCTCAGCTTTTGTTCGAACATCGACTATAATAAGATCATCTATTTTATTTTCTCTTCTTTTAAGAAGTTCTGTTGCTTGCATGTGTTTTATATCGTTATTTTTGAGAGCGACAGACTTTGCCATGCTGATGACGACACCTGACTTATTATCTGTATTCTTTGGGTCAACACAAGATGATAAAAAGAGCGTCAAAGTCAAAATAAGTAGTTTAGATGAGTTCATTTATAATCCATTGTTTTAAGTTATTAATTATTCTACACATGAAACGTAAAAAGTGAAATTACTTACCAATTATTTGACGAAGTATTGGCATAAAGAGATAATTTTTTGATGAAAATATTGTTTATAACCACTTTCCTTATACTTTCCTTTCAGTCTCTTCAAGCAACAAGTGTGAGAATGAGTGATGAAGATAATCCTGTGATCACCTTAAGAGATAAAGATGGTGACACTGTAACTCTATTCACTGAAAAGGGTGGGGGAAATAGCGGCTCTGTTGGAACTACTGAAGCCAATGCATTTAAATCTTATATTCCAATTGATGGACCGTCTAATCAGGCTAACTTTCATTATCTTGACTCTATAAATGTAGGAAACTATCTCTCTACGACATCAGGGGTTTCTTTTTCGATTGATGTCGATAATGGTGGTGATGGCTCATTGGATGTTATGGTTGCAATTAAAGTAGATAGTGATGGAAATTATGAAAATATTGCTAACCTATCAACAAGTGGATTTCTTTCATATGAAGCTTTATGCGATGCTAATATTGATGATTACAGTTGCTCTGATTTTAACTCTAGTAGTGATCATACTGAAGAAGCCACAATATTTCTCTATCTCGCCGATGACGACAATGATGGTATAGGCCGTGATCTTAATCCGAGTTCAGATGAGCTTGATGGAATCTTTATAAATCTCTCTATAAGTAATGACATCGAAGATTATGAAAATAGTTCAACTAGAGTTGTGAGTGTAACATCTCAAAGTGGTGATAAGCTTATTTACTTGTACTATTCAGGAACTCTGGTAAAAGAATCTGTTATTAGGTCAATGGCTATCTATCAATCAGATGATTCATTTTTTAGAATTCTTGATCTACAAGATAAGGAAGCTGGTGAATTAGCAGTTAATAAGCTTACAAATGGGCAGAGTTATGCATTCAAACTTGCTTATGTTGATAATTACGGTTTTCGCACAGATCGCTCAGCTGCAACTGCGGCAACTGCACCTTCACAAGTTGAAAAGCTTCTTTCTAAAACTCAGTGTTATCTTATAACCGCGGGCTTTGGTCGAGAGCATACAGTTCTTAATTACTTTAGGTATATTAGAGATGAATATCTTTTAAAGTCTTCACTTGGTTCAAGGTTTGTTGACTTCTATTATCTAACAGCGCCCCACTATGTTAGATATATTCTTGATAACCCATGGTTGGCCAAGACGATTAGAGCTCTTTCATACACACTGTACTTTATTTTAAATAACTTTATTGCTTGTCTACTTGGCTTATTGGCCATTATTGGTTATTCTACTTGGCATGCAAAAAGAACCACTTAGAAATATTCTCATTGTTGACGACGAGCCTGATATTCTTGAACTTATGGAGGAGGAGTTTGACCTCGAGGGGTTCAAGGTAACCTGTACTGATTCTGGAAATAAAGCACTTTCAATTCTTAAAAATAACTCCCAACACTTTGATGTGATCATATCAGATTTTAAAATGTCTGATGGTGATGGAAGTGTGGTTCTTGACTTTGTAAGACGTAAAGAGGGTCATCGACCGCTCTTTTACTTTGTCTCAGGACAAGCTGATATTAGTTCCTCTGAGGCTCAGTCTCTGGGTGTTAAGAGATTTATTTACAAACCTTTTGATGTCGACGAGTTGATTCAGAAAATTGCAGCAGACTTAGAAGAGCGGTAACTATTTTTTTGGTAAATAGGTGATGTTTATCATGTTGACACAATTGTTGGTAAATCTTGACATTTTCTCTTGAGAGGTGTTTTGATGGACTCTGAATTTGTAAATGAATCCCTTGAATTAATTGATGAGCTTGAAGTTCTTTTAAAGAAGATAGAGGATCACAAAACAGATCTAAACTCAGATACTGTTTACCTTAGGTCAATATCTAGAATCATTCATAACTTAAAGGGAAGCTCATCTTTTTTTGACTTAGAGGACTTCACTAGGAATCTTCATTTATTTGAGGACTTCTTGCTAAGTGTTGAATTTTCAAGCCTTTCAAATGTTGATAGAGATATATTTATTTCTTATTTTTATGCGTTCACCGATTATTGTCGAAGCTTACTCGTTGGAGATAAGGAATTGCGCTTTAAGGTTGTCAGCTCTTTATCTGATTTGAAACTAGAAGGAAGTGACTATGTAGATATAGTTCTCGTTGAAGATGATGTTGATCAAACTAGTCTTTATAGCTTAATTCTAGACGATTTAACTTATTCGTATAAAGTTTTTAATTCACCAAGGAGTGCTCTCGAATTCATAAAGAAGACACCGCCAAGACTTGTTGTTTCTGACTACAAAATGCCACAATTAAATGGACTAGACTTGTTTCAAGAATTAAGAAGCATGGGAGTGAAATCAGTATTCATCTTTGTTACAGGTATTGATGACAAGGATATCTTCCAGAGATTAAATGAAGTTGGGGCCATTAGTGTTCTATCAAAGCCTATAAGCATGGCACACTTTATCTTCCATATAAATAGAGCAATGAGATATGCAAGAGAAAAAGATGTCTCGTTGAGGTCTGTAAAGTGTTTAATGTCCCACTTTGAAGCTCTTAAGAGCTTTTATGAATCAAATAATAAGTCATTTATGGTTGATACGCTAAAGAAAGAAATCAATTTGATTTTAAAAGACTACGGAGAATCTATAGTCGATTAAGTTCTCTATTTGATTAGTTCTTCAATATCTTGAGCTATATCTTTTGGTTTTGTAACCGGAGCATATCTCTTTACAGGATTACCATCTTGATCAATGAGAAACTTAGTAAAGTTCCATTTAATTTTCTCACTTCCAAGAATTCCCGGATTTGCTGATTTGAGATAGTCAAAGAGTGGATGCGCATCATCACCATTTACATCGACTTTTGAAAAAAGAGGAAATGTTGTACTAAAGCTCGTTGAGCAAAACCCTTCTATTTCTTCTTCTGTGCCTGGCTCTTGCGCTCCAAATTGGTTGCATGGAAATGCTAGGACTTCTAACTTTCCCTGGTACTTCTTATAGAGTTCTTCAAGGCCTTCGTATTGTGGAGTGAACCCACACTTACTTGCAGTGTTGACGATTAAAAGAGCTTTTCCTTTATAGTCTGAGAGGCTGACCTCTTCGCCTTTAATATTCTTTGCTTTAAATTCGTGAACACTGCTCATAGTTTTTCCTTTATTAAGCTTTTAAAGTAGACTCAAGGTCTCCAGAGTGGAACATTTCAGTGATAATGTCATTACCACCAACAAGTTCACCTTTAAAATATAGTTGCGGATAAGTAGGCCAGTTAGAATATTCTTTAAGTCCTTCTCTAATATCCATATCTTCTAAAATATTAAAAGTTTTAAACTGAACGTTTAAGTTATTTAACATCGCCACGGTATTCGCGGAGAAACCACACATTGGCATATCTGGTGTTCCTTTCATAAAAACAACGATATTACTTGAGCCTATAATCTCTTTGATTTGAGCTTCTAGATCGGCAGTCTTATTAACTTCTCTTATTGGCTCTCCACCAAGAATTTGAAATGGGTTATCACTCATAATATTTCTCCTTATTTATTCTAAATCAATACCTTGCTTCTTCGCTTGTTCAAAAGTCATTGTTTTTAATTGAACAGCGTGTAAGTCTTCTTTAAATTTATTTTTTAAAATATCCATGACCATTCTATGTTGGGCTAGGAGCATTTTTCCTTGAAAGCTGTCAGATACAATAAGTAAGCCGAGATGATCACCTCCGCCAGTTAGGTCTTGAACCTTAATGATCGCATCCTTCATTTCACTTGTTATTAAATCTTTAATTTCATCATAGAGTGGAAACATTAAGATCTCCTATTTCTGAACAGCGTAAAAGCTTGTTACAAATGTTAATATTCTAAAAGTGAAAGTTAGCCAGCCAATCTTTTTGTGTTTCTTTCTTAGTTCGACTTGTCCTCTTAGAACTCTTCTACCTGTATATATCATTACAAAATAGAGTAGGACAGAAGATATAGCGAAGAATAGGTGAATCTTGAGCATCGTCGGATTGGTCATAATCTTTGAAGCCTTAATAATTGCACTTCTCGTGAATTCAATTTGAAGAACAAGGATAATGTCCCATATTATGGCCGTGCTCATGATTTTCACATGCCTATCTCTTTTCTTCGCTTGAGATATTCCATAACCCATCAAAACCATGATTAATAATGACTGAATCTGGAAAAAAACCGCAGATGACACGATGTCTCCTTTTATTTCAAATATATAATAGCAAAGATAATTTAAATATGTCGTATTATCAACTTGATAATGACCTGATAGGATATTGTCTCATTAAAATGGAGAAAATGTGGCACAGAGCGATATAGATTTAGGAAAATGGGGTGTTCTTGATATTGAGACCACTGGAGCGGATGCGGGGGTCGATGAAATTATCGATGTAGGTTTTCTGCAGTTTGAGGGCACGAAACTCATTAGAACTTATGAGTCATTGGCCCGCCCAAGTTTTGAGATATCTAATTTTATAAAGAAGCTCACAGGTATTACTAATAAGATGCTTAAGAAGGCCCCTCTTTTTGATGAGGTTATTGGCGAAGTCCTTGAACTTGATGGACATTCTCTACTCGCACATAATGCAGATTTTGAGGCAGCCTTTCTGGATGAACATTTTGAAGTTCTAGATTTTAAAGAGGGACATCGCTGGGAGGATAGTCTTTATTTTCTATCGCTATTATTTCCTCAACTAAGTTCTCTCAAGCTCGAGAACTTTATTGTTAATATGGGCCTCGCAGAAAAAGAATTACATCGTGGTCTCAGTGACTCCATCGACTTATTGAAAGTGATAATTGTTGCTACTTTATATACAAAGAAGAATAAAGAAGCCGCTGGATTTTATACAACCCTTTTACACAAATATAACTTACAAAATTATTTCTATTTTAAGTTCTTTAATCTCTATGATGATGAGCTACAAGAGATATGTGATGCGATTGATTTTGACCCATGGCCTCACGTCGAAAAAACACAAGAATGGCTTGGAGTAAATACAAGGGAAGAAACAAAGTCATATACAACTAATTTCGACCTTAAGTTTTCAGGCCAAAATGTTAGTTCTATTTTTAAAGACGAAGATCAATTATCTCAGACTTTAGAAGGTTATAGGCATCGAGAGTCGCAAGAAAAACTAGCTTTAAAAGTGGGGCAGTCGTTTAAGAATAATGTTCACTCTATGATTCAAGCGCCTACAGGAACCGGGAAGACTCTCGGCTACTTGATCCCCACAGCACTCTATGCTCTGAGTGAAGAAAAGCAAGTGCTTATTGCTACTGGAACAAAAACTCTGCAAGCACAGGCAATGAATAAAGACGTTCCAACTCTTCATAAGGTGCTTGGTGTTTCTAAAGATGATTTACGTATTAGGCAATTGGTCGGTTCAAGTAATCACTTTTGTGAGCTCTTATTTAGACAGATGCAAAGTGAAGATGCTCTCTTTGCTAGTGCCGGAGATATAAAAGACAAGTTCTCTTATCTCTATTTTGAAGCGGTCTTTTTTCATAATGCCCGTGTGCCTCAAGAGCAGATGATTTCACGAATAGACCTTCCATATGTCATAAAGATGAAAATCTCTGAGTTTAAAGAAAAAGAAAAAGAACTTTCTGTCGACTTTAGGTCGTGTTCTGGTAGTCAGTGCCCGTTTAAAAACGACTGTACTTACCTAAGAGGTTTAAGAGAGGCAAAGGATGCTCATATCATTATTGGTAATCATGCGCTTATGTTTTCTTGGCCTCGCAGCTTCCCTAGACCTTCACACATTGTTGTTGATGAGGCCCATAAGATTGAAGGAGAGTCTACAAAGGCTTTCAGTTATGAAGTTTCAGGCACAGACTTAGAAAGTATTCAAAAGCAACTTATGAACCTACAAGGACTTGGATCATTGTTTTATCTTCTTTCAAATAAGAATGATATAGAAAATAGTGATGAATTGGTGACGACACTTAGAAATGCATCAATAGATGCTTCTAAGGCCCTAGGTGATCATATATTTAATATTCCAGAGAAATTAGAAAGTATATTTAAGAAAATGCCTCGTTATACAAATAAATACTGGAATGAATTACCTATGATTCTTGCCGGAGATGGAGACCCTTTACGCTTAAGTGTTTTTCATCATTTAGAAAGTGTTTTCTTTATTCTAAAAGACGTTTATGAAAAAATTTATCCTTATATGATACGCTGGGAAGCGAATGATATGAACGGAGAAGGTGAAGTTACCGCATGGTCTCGTTTTGAAGCATTCTGTGGTTTTCTAGAAGATCTTATGAATGCGTTGCTTTACTTGTTAAAAGTTGAAAAGCCCTCTATTCCATATAGCTTTTCAATGAAGTTTCACGAAGAGCAGGGGTATGTCTTAACAGCTGCTCCTATAGATGTAGGACGATTATTACATACTCAGTTGTTAGAGACTTCATCTTCTGTTGTCTACACTTCAGCAACTCTTGCAAATGCTCACGGCGATATTGGAACTAAGGGCATGGAGTGGGCATCCGGTTATCTCTACCTTGAGCCTGAAAGAAGATTTAGACAAGGTCTCTTCCTTCCTTCTGTTTTTGATTATGAAAATAAAACAAAAGTATTCCTATGTGATGATACGCCATCTCTCTATGACCAGAGTTTTGTCCCCTCTATCCTAGATCAGGTTTGTCCATTTGTTGAAGATATTGGAGGTCGAACATTGCTTCTATTTTCTGCTCGTGTTCGCTTTGAAAAAGCAGTTGAGTACTTACTTAATAAATTTGAAGGAAAAATTCCTGTCTTTGTTCAAGGAATGGGGACCAATGTCGTTGAGGACTTTAAGAACTCTGGTGGAGGAATCCTTGTTGGTATGGAGTCTTTTGGAGAGGGGATTGATGTTCCAGGCGAAGCGCTGAGTTTTGTTTTCATTGATAAGATTCCTGATCTTTCAATGGATCAAGTAACTCGTCTTCGGCGAGAATTCTATGAAACAAATATTGGAAATGAGTTTGAGGACTACTATCTCTCTCACCGAACAAGAAGTCTGCACCAAAAATTAGGGCGACTCTTGAGACGTGAAGATGACTTTGGGTCTGTAGTAATTGTCGATTCTCGAGTTAGAAACTGGAAAAATGGAACGATTATGAAGCTTCAAAAGCAGATGGAGCCTTACCGAATCTATCGTTCAACTTTGAAAAATGCGCTAGCAGAATCGAGCTCGTATCTTCAGTGATTTTTTGACGTACGCATATTCCTGCTTGGCTATAGATATTTAAATCGTTACTATTTTATCATCATTATCTAGGAGTTTGTTTTGAAGTGGTTTCTTTTCTTTTTGTTGTCTTTCTCAGTTTTTGGTAACTCATATCACCTAAATCTGGAAATAAAGAAAAATGGCGAGACTATCACTTCTCCGAAACTACTTTTGGAGGAAGGTAAAACTTTAAAGCCTAAGACTTTAGATCAGTCTTCGTTATCTATGAAGTTAACAAGCGATGGTGACGCTTTAAAACTCAATGTGGACTTGTTTTCAAATGATTCTTTATACAATCCTGAGATTCTTTTGTTTGTTGAAGACGAGGTTGAATATGAGACGACTAATCCAAAGAATGGTGACGTTGTCACGATTAAGGTCAGTGCTTCAAAAAAGCAGTCTAATCTTTAATCTTTAATCTTTAATCTTTACATCAATTTCGGGATAAATATTAAGAATAGGTAGAGCGTTTTTTGAGAAGTTGTTATCAAAAATATTATTAATTATCCTTGTCACTATATTTCTACCTTTTGCAGTTGCAATGATATCCATATGTCCAAAACCTTTTATTGAAATCATCGCCATATTAGGATGAGAGGGTTGTGAATTATAGTCATTTCTAATGTCTGTAATATTGGCCAGACCATCTTCACTCACACCAATAAAATAGAATGGAACTTGCTCAGGTATCTCTAGGTTTTCAAAGAGGACATTTCCACCTCTCGAGGCATAGTTGTTGTTCAAAGACCAACGAGATGCATCTTCATAGAGAAGGTCATAGGGAACACTGATTGAGTCGTGAATGAGAGTTGATAACTCAAACTTAGAAAAATCAAAATTTTCTATTTTAAAAAGTGTATCAATAAAGTACCTAGGGACACCATATCTCACAATTTTTTCAGTGATCCAGTTAGTGTACCTATTGATAAAGCGCCAAAAGACTGAGTGATTTTGACTTGTAACATCTCTTTGATAAAAGAGAATATTTAAAAGAGTCTGACGTATATTCTTAATTCTTTGCTTATCTAATTTAAAGAAGTTTCTCACAATATCATTGGAATTTTTAAAGGAAGATGGAGATGTGAGAGCAATAACTCCTTCGACATTTTGTATGGCATATTCTTTCATCTTTTGACTTATATATAAATCATCATCATCAACTTTCTTTGTTAGCCCAGAAATTGTAAGTCTTGAACTCATTGTTCCCATCGAGTGACCTAATATTGTTATTTTCTGTTTACTTTGTTTTGAAATATGTCTCAGCATTGCAGGAATATCAAAGGCCACTATTTCATCAAAGCCCATCAGAGTATGATTTAGAGTAGGGTAGGAGCGAGTTGTATTATTTCCATGCCCTCTCATATTAAAAAGATATACGTCATAACCTTTTTTATGAAGATTCTGAGCAACTTGATTAAAGATCGTGAGATTCTCCATAAAGCCATGAATAAGTAGCAGAGGTTTTGCTCCATCGTTTGCAAGTCTTATTCCCTTTAGACAGACTTTGTCTTGAGTTAAAACAGACACTCTTTTTACAGTTGATCGTGATGACTGGAGATCGTCTTCGTCGAATGCGGTCCTCCAAAGAAATACTTCGGGATGAGATTCTCCCTCTAAACAAGCTGGGGCGCCATAGGTTTGTTGACCTATAGAATAAATGAAAAATGAAATGAAAATGAAGTGATGGATTTTCATGTCATTAACTTATATTATTTTTGAGAATCTTAGAAGTGTTGTTGAAATTTTTACGTCATATCTGACATCATATTATTTAATCTCTCTCTAAGTTATTGAGATATTTAATCTGTATTCTCGTGCCATCAGTTGCTTCAATAAGATAGGGAACGGTCATGTGCTGACTTATCCAAATCTTTAGACTGTCAGTTGAAGCGCCGCCCTCGTCATCATCATTTACACCCTCTGAAAGTTTATATCTCGTGGCCTGAAGGTTTTTATCGTCTAATTTGAGGTTTTCAGTTGTAGCAGCATGCCTTTGCATGACAATGCTTTTAAAAGATGGCTCTTCTTTATATTCCCACATATTCTTGCTGGTTAGAAATGTATAAAAGTTCTTTCCAGATGCATCGACCTTCTTTGATCTTAGGCTTAGCATTGAGCTGGCAGTCGATGGGCTTGTTATATAGAACTTTGGATTCGTTGAGATACTAGCTGTCTCTTGTCCATCTTCATTGGTAAAAGTGTAGTTAATAAGAGTGAGCTTTGGATCAAAAGTATATTTCTCACTAACATCTTGGCCGCCAAGAGAGCGGCTAATATCAACAAGTAAAGGAATATAGTCATTGTTAAATCGGTACTTTACTCTAATTGTGAGTAATTCCCCCGTGGCTACACGTGAGAGCATTTCACTATAAAAGCAATATGAAAGAGTTTTCTTTTCTCTGTAGAGCTCAAATTGCTCTTCGCTGTAAATATTCTTATTTCGGCTATAAGTATACGCTCCGCGTAGTATCTTTTCGCCTTCTTGCTTGTTTCCAAAGTACGACATGTTAATTATTATATACTTAGTCATCTTTGCAGTACAAGACAGAAAAAGGGAAACCATTGAATCTAGGTGTAAATATTTATATTAGGAGAATTTACAAGCTTCTTATGTCCTTACCCTTTTGGATTATGACAATATTATGTAATTCTGCAGTTTTCTTATCCTCTGTGATCTTTTATCAAATAGAAAAAGATGCCAATGCCAATATTAGCAATTTCTTAGACGCTGTTTGGTGGTCCTTTGCAACTGTTACGACAGTAGGGTATGGGGATATTACTCCTGTGACTGTTTCAGGCCGTATTATAGGAATTTGTTTAATGATTGGCGGAACAGGTCTCTTTGCGACATATACTGCAATATTTGCGAATGCGATGTTGGGTGTTGAGTTTGCAAGACTAGGAAGAAGAGTTTCTCGAATTAAAAAAGATGTGGATGTCATACATGACGACGAGGCATCAATTGAGCAGGAATTAGAACAATTAAGAAGATCAATTAAGAAAATAGAAAGAAAAGTTTCTAAGAAGAAATAAACCATTAATGAGGAGTTAGTTTTGAGTTACGAATTTTATAAAGTTATACACGTTCTATGTGTTGTTCTTTTTGTTGGTGCTATAGCGGCACAGTTTTTTAGTGATAAGGCACCAAAGTCGACAAAAATTATCTCTGGTGTGACAAGTGCTCTTATTTTTGTTGCAGGTATGGGACTACTTGCAAGACTAGGTTTTGGACATGGAGAACCTTGGCCTCTATGGGTTAAAGTAAAGCTTGGTCTGTGGATTGCTGTTTCAGCTCTTGGTCCAATTCTTGCGAAGAGACTTAAAGAAAAGCGTCAGCTTGGATATTATGGAATCATTGTTCTCGTATTCATCGCAATTTACATGGCCGTTAATAAGGTTGCTTAAGTAAGTTGAATATCAAAAAATGGGAGTCGTATAAAGACTTATGGCTCCTGTCCATTCCATCAATTCTCTCATCAATGCTTGAGCCGCTATCATCTGTTGTTGATACGGCATTAGTTGGTCATTACGATACGAGCTCGCTTGCGGCCCTGGCCGTAGGAAGCACAATGATGGGGGCGTTCACCTGGATGTTTAACTTTCTTGTTCATGCACCAGTGCAGAGCATTTCTGAGGCACAAGGAAATGGTGACCAAGCAAAAGTTCATTCTCTCACGAAGCTTTCTTTACTGATTTCTTTTGGGTTAAGTTTCATTCTAATCTTATTAATTTTGCCATTTAAAGATTATCTCTATACCTTTATGGAGGTCGATGCAGAGGTGAGGAAGTCTTGTGATGACTACTTCACTGTCAGAGTGCTCGGCCACTTTGGTGTCCTTGCTTATACTGTGATGCTCTCAGTTTTAAGAGGTCTTGCAAGAGTTAATATAGCTTTTCTAATTGTCACGATAAGTACTCTTGTGAATGTGATTTTAAGTTACTTCGCGCTCTACCATAGTGACTTGGGATTAGGTGGAGTTGCCCTAGCTACAGTCTTTTCTAATTTTCTTGGTTTCTGTATTGGCTTTTATAAATACTTATCAATCACACAATCAGAAATTCCTTTTTGGGGAGCAGCGAAGAAGGTCAATGTTCTTAAAGAGTTTAGTTCAAAGTCTTTAAATATATTTGGTCGCTCATTTGTTCTCACATCTTGCTTTTTTCTGAGTACAAAAGCAGCCTCTTCAATTGGAAAGATTGATCTGGCCTCACATCAAATCATTCTACAAGTCTGGTTATTTGCTTCTTTTTTTACCGATGGCCTAGCAACAAGCGGCAGTATCATCGGCGGCAGACTCTTTAAAGAAGATAAAGTCTCTCTTTATAAAACCTTTAAGAAGCTTCTCATGATGGGAGTTCAGATTGGTTTAATTTTTACCATCCTATTTTATTTCTTTAAGCATCAACTTCTCTCTCTTTTTACAAGTGATGAAAAAGTTATTCAGACAATCAGTGATATTTGGACTTTCATTGCTCTTGTTCAGGTTCCAATGTCTGTAGCCTACGTCTATGATGGACTTATTTTTGGAATCAATCGTTTTGATTATTTACGAAAGCAAATGATGATAGGTTTCTTCGTTAGCTTTGTTCCTTTTTTGTATCTTTCGTTTATCTATAAAAGCCTTTATTATATTTGGGTTGCATTATTTGCGATAGGTATCTATCGATTAATTAGTAATTACTTCTGCATTAGAAGTGAATTTAAAATAAGAGAAGCGTAATGAAAAAAGGAAGTGGAGCAGAGGGGTTTGCCAAAGAGTACTGGGATAAGAATTATTCTTCGCCTGATGATATGGACGGAATTGGTAATGTTTCTTCTCATCTCGATTATATTCGAAGCCTCTTTGAAATTGAGTTCATTGATATAAGTTCTATCGCTGATTTTGGCTTTGGATTGGGCCATCTCTTTGAAGCGGTGCTTGATCACTATAAGCCATATAAGGCCCTCGGGATCGAACCAAGTCGACATCCTTTTGATATAGTCAAAAAGCGAAAAATTAAACCAGTTCCTTCCACAAAGCTTTCTTTAAAGCAGATTGACCTGGTTGGATGGTGCAAGGAAAACGAGTCAAAGAAGATAAGGTTTGACTTGGGACTCTGTACTTCAGTGTTTCAATATTTAACAGATGAGGAGATGGAGTATTGTTTGAGAGTCTTGTCGATGAAAGTAAAGTATCTCTATTTCTCTGTTCCAACTGATATCGAATTAAGAAGACAGGTTGAAGACCTTGAGTTTGAAGATGAGTATGCGATTAAAAGATCCCGTACAAAATATCAGAAAATGATAAAGAAGCATTTTACTTTTGTGAGTAGTCGGATGCTTGAAAGTAAAGTATATTTTAACGAGAAATCTACTTTTTTTACAGATTTACTATTTCGTTTTTAATAATGATCAGGAGAAATATATGTCTTTATGTCCATGTGGAAGCCAAAATGAATTCAATGCTTGTTGCGATCCTATAATTAAGGGAGAGTCAAACGCGCAGACCGCTGCAGCTTTAATGCGAGCTAGATATAGTGCTTACACTACTGGAGATATCGACTTCATTATTGATTCAACCCATCCAGATCATCGTGAAGATATGAACCGTGAAGAAATCGAAGCTTGGTCAAGCAAGTCAAAGTGGCTAGGTCTTGAGATTGTAGACACGGCAGAGGGAACGGAAAGAGATAATTGGGGGATGGTTGAATTCAAGGCCAACTTTCAACTCGGTGGCGAGAGTATGAGCCATCACGAGAGAAGTGAATTTCATAAGACTGATGATAAGTGGTTCTTTGTTGATGGTGAGCCTCTTGTGTCTCAAGTAAAAAGAGAAGGTCCTAAAGTGGGCCGAAATGACCCATGTCCTTGTGGTTCAGGTAAGAAGTTCAAGAAGTGTTGCGCTCGTTAGATTTTGTAAATAAAAACACCCTAAGTGTTAGTCTTTATTGACACTTTTAGTGTCAAGTTGTCCCTTTCTTTAGGCAAAATTGCTCCTTTTTATATGCATCTGTTTAAATCTTAGACACCGTATATAATAGAATGTACAAGGGAAGCACCAATTTTTAGGTGCTTCTGTACAAACTTTAGAGCTTCGTAGTTGGCATTAGTTTTGCTTGATACATAACTAGAATTGCTAACCACAAATGGGAGAACAAATGAAAAAATTACTACTCGCAACCTTAATCACTTCGGCTTCATTTGCAGCAACAACTGCAACATTAAACTTATCAGGAACGATCAACTCAATCTTAGAGATTGAAATTGATGGAACATCTGCAGTTACTAAAACAGTAGATCTTCTTGATAAAACAGCGCAATCTGTTGCAACTGTTACTGAGACATCAAACGATCCTGATGGGTATGATGTTGTAATTACTTCAACAAATAGTGGTAGTCTTGTTAATGGTGCAAGTGATTCAGCTACTTATACATTATCTTATGGTGGTACATCTTATAATTTAAGTTCAGCTCAAACTGTTGATAATGCTAACACAGTAGGATCAAGTGATAGAGCGGTTGCTGTTACAGTTACAGATGCAAGAACAGATGAATTTGATTTTGCTCAAGGTACATATACTGATACAGTAACATTTGAAATTTCAGCAAAGTAAAACACTCAAGTATTGTTGACGGTCTTCCGATAACTTCTATGTGAAGATCGTCAAAGTACTTATATTCTTTTCTCTCGGCTTATTCTTAACATCAACAGCTATGTCTCATGCCTCATCTAAAGCAAGACTTATCTTAAGAGCAAATATAAATTCATCTTTTTCAGCCTCAAATAACTCAGGGTCAAAAGAAATTGATTATAGAACAAATCTCAAAAAAGAGTCCTTTGTCATGAACAATCAACTCGATAAGAAATCTGGTCATAAATACTACACAATTACTGTTAAGTAGAACCTAAAAGAGCCTTTCAAAGCTTCTATTACTTTGATCTTTTTGATATTCTATTCTTGCAATTAAGTTGCTCCTAATTCAAGAGAGGCCTATGTTACTTAAATATTTCCTAGCATTATTCATTTTCACTAATGTGTTTGCATTTAGATTGAGCCCACTTTCTCATACAATTATCTTAGGTAAGAATAAGAATACAGTTATATATCAGGTGACAAATAACACCAAAAGTCCAATGGCATTGGAGGCGAGTGTTACTAAGAGAATTATGGATAAGGATGGCAGTGAAAAACTACCTCCTCCAGATAAAGATACTTTCATCGTTTATCCGAGCCAATTAATCCTAAAGCCTAAAGAGAAGCGAGGAATTAAAGTGACATGGCTAGGGGCAAAGGACATTAAAGAAGAGTTAAGTTATCGCTTGAAAATTGAGCAGCTTCCAATTGATTTTGAGAAAAAAGATAAGACTGGAATTAAAATACTAATGCGCTATCTTGGTGCTCTCTATGTTTCCTCAAGTAAATTTACACCTAAAGTAGTTTTAAAATCTATTACAGAGAAGTCGGACGACTTAATTTTTACAGTTGCAAATGAGGGAACTTCTCACAAACTTCTAAAGAAACTAAAAATTGTAACTAAGAATGAGACTATAGAGAGTGAAGTACTAAAGGACTTCTCTGGTGAGAATTTACTTAGTAAGAGTGAAAGAGAATTTAGTGTCAAAAGAGAACTCTTTAAAAAGCGACCTATCGTGAAAGAGGTAAGTCTCGTTTATGAGTAAGTCTCTTTACTTTTTGTTCGGATTTTTATTTGCCTTTTTTAGTCTAGGTCATCAGGTTTATGCCAATGAAGCAGATCTCTTTGAAAAAGTCTTTGGAAACAAAGAGGCCAAGGCAAGTATATCTTTGCCAATCCATTTGAGAAATAGGCCTATAGGCGAGTGTCGATTTGAAGTGAAAGGTACTAAAATATTTAAAGTCGATGGCCGTTGTTTACGAGATTCTCTCTTTCCATTTTTTGAGACTTCTTTTGTTCAAAATATATCAGTCGAATTCGTAGAGCTTGAAAAAGTTATGGATATTGGATTTCAATATAATAAAGAAAAAGTCCTCGTCGCTCTTGAGATCCCTGCAAAGTTTTACAAATTAAAATCGACCGATCTCTATTATGGTCCAGATACGACAGGTAAGAAAATTTACTACCCTAGTCAGTGGTCTCATATTTTAAACTATTGGCTTCAGTATAATTATGAAGAGCGAGACGAAAGAGGTCGTTCAAATAATGATTATGAGCTTGATCTCGATAGTTATTTGAAATTTGAAAATTTCGTTCTTGAAAATAAATTTGAACTTACAGATGATATTAGAAAAGAGAGCTTAACCAGAAAGCGCTCGAGACTTATCTACGATGTGAAAGACAGTAATCTTAGAGCAAGCTTTGGTGACATAAGTAGTGAGGCATTGTCGAGACAGAGTCGTATGAATCTTCTTGGAGTATCTCTATCAAAGAACTATGCACTTTCTCCATATAACCGAATCACTCCCTTAAATGAATTTGAATTTGTTTTAGAGAGACGCTCTTTTATAACAATTTTTATAAATGATAAGCCTGTTCGTAGTGAGATCTATGAAGAGGGGAGGCATTCTATTAGGGATTTGATTCTCGACTACGGTAGAAGCCGTGTGAAGATTGTTGCAAAAGAAGTGGGCGGAGATACAAGAGAATTTACTTATGACTGGTCTGGGGCAGAGGAGCTTTTAAGGGTTGGACTCTCTCGTTATAGTTTCAATCTTGGTGTAAGAGGTAATTATAATCTTAGGCCAAAGTATGATGATATTGAAGATACAATTTTTAGTGGTTATTACTCTCAAGGTATTTCAAAAACTTATACTCAAAGTTTCTCTTTGCAATTAAGCGACTCTTCAGTCTTAGTTGGGCCATCATTTATAAAATCATTTTCACTTGGTAATTTAAGAACTTATTTAAATTTTTCTCATGATGATATTAATAATCATGGTGGCGTGAGCTTATTTAATGAATTTGAATTTTTCTTTTTGAATAACTCTCGCTCGATTAGAAATCTTGTCTCTCACGAGTATCTTAGTCCGCTCTATACTTCATTTGATACAAGAGCTTCTAAGAATGATTACGAACACCTTTTTCGTTATGATATAAATTGGTTTTTAAATGATTATATTAATACCGGCATCGATGTCGAGAGGTCTCTTTCATATAAAAACTCTGACTTTGATAGAAGGTCTTACGGGATAACTTTTGGACTTAGACCTTATAAGAGTTCAAATGTAACTTTTAATTATCGAAGAAAAGAAGTCGATGAAAAATGGGAGACTGAACTGACTCTCTTTTTTAATATGAGCTTCGCAGATAGTGGTCACTATGTAAGTCACTTCTATGATAATGAAAATAAATCTAACTTATCTCAAGTAAGCTATAGTCCTTATGATAAACAGGACTCTCTTAGTTACTCGGCCTCTTATGATACAGATGATTCATCTAAGAATACAGACCTGCAAATTGGTTACTTAAGTCGTTATTTTACCTCTGATATTAGTGCGCAGTTAAGTGAAGGAAGTTCTGACCAATATAGTGCGCGTTTAAGAGGTGCTTTTGTTGTTGCTGAGAATTTTGCAGCATTCACCCCTCAGGTTGGAGATAGTTTCTCGTTTATTGAAGGAAAGAACTCCTTGAAAAATAAGAAGATTGGACTCTTAAATCAAGTTGGTGGCGTCTTATCTAAAGAGTTTAGAAATAAAATCTTTATGCCTTCTCTTACGAGTTATCATTATTATAAAGTCAATATGGACCCAACTCATTTAGACTTTGGTAGCTCTTATGATTATGAAGAATTTTTCATTGCTCCTACTTATAGGAGTGTGACACCAGTGAAGCTAGGAAAAGAAAAGTCTTATGTTGTTAGAGGAAGTTTTACAAATGAGGATTTAAAACTCAAAGTTGGAAGACTTGTGAGTGTTTCAGGTCGTAGTTTTCCTTTTTTCACAAATAAGACAGGTGAGTTTATTGTGAGTGATGTGAGGGAGGGAAGGTACGAGATATGGCTTGATGAAAAAGTATATCGTTCAGATATATTGATTAAGTCAGAAAATGTGATCATTGATATTGGAGATCAAAATGCTTTATAAAATACCTTTTATATTAATGTTTATGAGTTCTCTTTTCTCTTGGCATGTTCATGCGTGTAAGTTTCAAACGAGAAATATACGCTATGATGCAAACTACTCGCTACTTTCAAACTCAGTATCTTTACAGGTCGAGATGCGTCGTCAAAATAGACTAAACTCAGATTCTCGAGGATTTTATTGTTTACTTTATTCTTACGGTTTTGATGAAGGAAACGCTGGAGACTATAATAGGTATATGCTGAATAGAGACAACAATAGACTCTATTACAACATATATAATTCTACAGGTTTTCAAAATGTCCTTAAAGATGTTGATGATGTTGCCCAAAATGGTGAGGCCATTTATGGTTATGCCTTAAGTAGAAATACTTGGTATAGCAACTCTTTTGATTTTAAAGTTGTCTTTGATAATAGCGTTTTAGTCCCGAGTGGGGTCTATGAAGATAATATTACAATAAAACTATACAGTGGCTTTCCTTATAACTTCCCTGAGCTAGAGACGACCAAGAATTTAAGATTTAGAATTACTGTTGACCCAGAAATTCATATTTCCTTAGTAAGTGTCGGCTCAAGTCATGATCCAAATAGCACTACTTATAATATGAATTTCGGTACTCTCGAAACGGGAGAGAGTCTCTCGGCTGATTTAAAGGTTGTGGCCAACACTCCTCATAAGGTCTACTTCGAAAGCCAGAATGGAAATGTACTTTCAAATTCTCGTGCTTCAAGTAGTTCTGTTGTCGATTATGAACTCTTTGTTAACTCGCAGCCTATATCACTCTCTCGCGCTGGAAGACGTGTTGAAATTGTTGACTCATCAAGGTCAACGCCTCCAGTGGGAGATACATATACAATAGAAACTAGGATCGGGGATGTTACTGGTAAAGACACTGGATCATATAGTGAAGTTATAACCATTACAGCTGAAGCTAACTAACGCTTTTCTAAAGTCTTCTTCTTTGGTGTGGTAGTGGAGGATAGACACAACTTTTAAGAACCTCTCTTACTTCTTCGAGTTCATCACAGCCAAAGCTTCCGCGGTACTTGCAAAGTTCAATTAGACATCCTTTTTCATAGCTTCCGCCACAATTTCTCGCGACAGCTTTAAAGTCTCTCAAGTCGAGATTAAATGTCCTTATTTTAGAGTAGGTATCATCAAGGCAGTCTTTGGAAGTAAGCCAGTGTGCATCATTTAGTGAAGAGACTTCGTTTATGTCGTCATATTCATATGACTTAACCAATTTAAGAGATTTCTTTAGTGCAAGTGAGTCCACATACTGACAAGATTTATTGACTTTAGCTACTTCAAAAACGTCATCAACCTCAAATGAACTTAGTGATTTTAGGGAGGTTTTAATACAGTTAAGGTCTTGCTGCCTCGTGCATGAGTCTAGAAGCTTTCTTCTTTCCCAGTTATCTTTACAGTCCCATCTACCAACTAAAGAGCATGACTTCTTAAAGCACTTCATTTGATTGCCAGCTGGAATCGAAGGTACTTCAAATTCAGCAAAAGTAATAAGGCTAAATAGACAAAGTAAAATAGTTTTCATTTAAGTGCTCCTGTTTCTTTACTCAACATAGCTTAAATACCTAATCTCGTTAAGACGCACTGCTTGAGCATGAAATTAATTCGAATTGCCATACTTTTTTGAGACAAGGTTGGTGACTGATATCTTTATATTTTCAAAAATCAAAACCTATACTATTGTGTATGCAAAGCACAAAAAAAAGAGTTATTTTAGGTGGTTACTTTAAAGAAATTAGTTGTTATATTGATGAGTAAATCAGTAATTTATTATTAAATCATTAACTATGAAAGCTAAATTACGCTTTCGTATTGGCGGAGTACTTGTCGTTATGATTCACATTAAAAAAGGGCTGGATCTTCCTATTACGGGTAAACCTTCTCAGAAAATTGAAAATGGTCCACAAGTGACTAAGATCGGAATGACTGGGTTTGATTACGTAGGAATGAAGCCATCAATGAATGTAAAAGTTGGAGATACAGTAAAGATTGGGCAACCTCTTTTCACTTGTAAGAAAGTTGAAGGTGTCATCTACACTGCTCCAGCAAATGGAAAAGTAATTGAAATCAACAGAGGTGATAGAAGAGTTTTTCAATCCCTTGTTATTGAGGTTACAGGAACTGAGCAAGTTGAATTAAAGAACTACTCTTCAAAAGATGTTAAAGATCTTGAGAGAAAAGATGTTGTAGCTCTTCTTAATGAGGCTGGCCTTTGGAATAGTCTAAGAACCAGACCTTTTTCAAAAGCTCCTGCTCTTGACTCTGCTCCTAAATCACTCTTTATCACAGCGATAGACACAAATCCTCTTGCTCCTGAGCCAGAAGTTATCATTTCTGAAAATGCTCAAGACTTTAAAGCAGGAGCTGAAGTTCTCTCTAAGCTTAGTGAAGGCCTTACATATATCTGTAAGCAAGGTGGCTCGAATATAGAAGTTCCTACTACGACAAAAATTGAAGTTAAGGAATTTGCAGGAGTTCACCCGGCTGGAAATGCTGGAACTCATATGCACTTTATCGATCCTGTTCACGCAGGAAAGTCTAATTGGCATATTGGCTATCAAGACGTTATTGCTATTGGAAAACTTTTTACGACTGGTAAAATTTCAACCGAGAGAGTTGTTTCAATTGGTGGTCCAAAGGCTGTTAATCCAACACTGGTTAGAACTCAGGTTGGTGCTCACTTAGGTGAAGTCACAAGTGGTAAAATCGGAAGTGGTGAATTAAGAGTTATCTCAGGATCTATTCTTAGTGGCCGCAAGATGGAAGGACCTTTCGCATATCTTGGAAAGTTTCATAATATAATTAGTCTTCTAGAAGAAGGCCGAGATAGAGAGTTTCTTGGTTGGCATATGCCTGGATTTGACAAGTTCTCTCTCAAGAAGACTTTCTTTGGCTGGTTAAAGCCAGGGCAAAGTTTTGATCTTACAACAAAAGTACATGGCTCAAAAAGAGCGATGGTTCCTATCGGTTCATATGAGTCAGTGATTCCTATGGATATCTTACCGACTCAACTTTTAAGAGCACTTGCTTGCAACGATACCGATCATGCAGCGGAATTAGGGTGTCTAGAGTTGGACGAAGAAGATTTAGCTCTCTGTACTTTTGCGGCTCCAGGAAAAGTTGATTTTGGACCAATGCTAAGACTAAATTTAACAACTATTGAGAAAGAAGGAATATAAACCATGCAAAAGTTACAAGATTTTCTTGAATCTAAAGAGCATCTTTTTAAAAGTGGTGGAAAACTCGAAGTCTTTTATCCTATTTATGAGATGATTGATACTTTTGTCTTCACTCCAAGTGATGTGGCAAAAGGTTCTGTCCATGTTCGTGATGCAATTGATTTAAAAAGAACAATGATTACGGTTGTTGTTGCTTTATTACCATGTATTCTTATGGCACTTTACAACACAGGATACCAAGCTAATAAAGTTATCGCTTCAATGGTGACAACACCTACTGGTTGGAGATCAGATATTATGCTAACTCTTGGGCTAGCGTATAATCCAGCAAATATTATATCGAACTTTGTTCATGGCGCGCTTTATTTCTTTCCTATTTTCCTTGTAACTCAAGTTGCAGGGGGACTATGTGAAGTGATTTTTTCTACTATAAGAAAGCACGAAATTAATGAAGGCTTCTTAGTGACGGGGATGCTTTATCCTTTAACTCTACCAGCGACTATACCTCTATGGCAGGTTGCTGTTGGAATTATATTTGGTGTTGTCATAGGTAAAGAAGTTTTTGGTGGAACTGGGAAAAACTTTTTAAACCCAGCATTAACAGCAAGAGCATTCTTGTACTTTGCTTATCCTGCTCAAATATCTGGAGATGCAGTCTGGACAGCCGTTGATGGTTACACTGGAGCAACTGCTCTGGGGCAAGCTGCTCTTGGTGGTGTAGAATCTATTTCATTTTCTATGATGGACTCTTTTATTGGCCTCGTTCCTGGTTCAATGGGAGAAACATCAACCCTCGCGGCACTGATTGGAGCGGCGGTATTGATTGCATCAGGTATAGGTTCTTGGCGAATTATTGTCTCTGTCTTTCTTTCAGCAATCGTTTTTTCTGCTCTATTAAATACTGCAGGTTCAGAAACTAATATGATGTTCAGTATGACTCCAGCTTGGCACCTTGTAACAGGTGGTCTTGCCTTTGGTGCAGTCTTCATGGCCACAGATCCTGTCTCGGCTTCGATGACGAATCTAGGTCACTGGTGGTATGGAGCTTTAATTGGATTTATGACAATTCTAGTTCGTGTTATTAACCCAGCATTCCCAGAAGGGATTATGCTAGCAATACTCTTTGCTAATTGTTTTGCTCCTCTTATCGATAACTTTGTTGTTCAAGGTAACATTAAGAGAAGAGCGACAAGAGTAAAGGCATAGGGGGAAATCATGTCAAACGATAGTACATCAAAAACACTTATTGTCGCTACTTTACTCTGTGTAGTTTGTTCAATTATGGTGTCTTATGCAGCTGTCTCTTTAAAGCCTCTTCAGGTAAAGAATAAGCGATTAGATATCAAGAAGAACTTACTTGTTACGGCAGGGCTTGTAGAAGATGGTGCACAAGAGTCTGAAATAGTCGAAGCTTTTAAAGTCGTTGAAACGAAAGTTGTTGATCTTTCAACAGGTAAGTATGTTGATATCGACCCAGAAACATATGACGCGAGAAAAGCTTCAAAGAATCCTAAGAAAAATTATAGAATTCCTTCTGATAAAGATCTTGGAAATATAAAATCTAGAGCTCAGTACAAGAAAGTATATTTCATCAAAGAAGGCGATAAAGTTAAAAATGTTGTTTTTCCTGTTCATGGAAAGGGACTATGGTCAACTATGTACGGATTTCTTGTTCTCGAAGAAGACCTCAATACTGTTAAAGGTTTAGGTTTTTATGAGCATGGTGAGACTCCAGGTCTTGGTGGAGAGATCGATAATCCTAGATGGAAGAAAAACTGGAATGGTAAAAAAGCATTTAATGACTCTATGGAGCCAGCTCTAAAAGTTGTTAAGGGTTCTGCTGCACCTGGATCAGATCATAATATTGATGGCCTCTCTGGTGCAACGATTACTGCCAACGGAGTAACTGGTCTTGTTCAATATTGGTTAAGTGAAAATGCTTACGGAACTTTTATTAAAAATTTAAGAGAAGGGGAGATGTTATAATGAGTTTAAAGAAAACATTATTAGATCCTTTATTTGAGAATAATCCGATTGCCTTACAAATCTTAGGTATTTGTTCAGCACTTGCTGTTACGACAAAACTAGAGTCTGTTCTTGTTATGTGTTTAGCAGTTGTTCTTGTATGTGCATTTTCGAATCTTTCGGTTTCATTAATCAGAAATCACGTTCCAAGTTCAATTCGAATCATCGTTATGATGACCATTATTGCTTCACTTGTTATTTTAACTGATCAGCTTTTAAAAGCTTTTGTTTATGATATTGCGAAGTCTATGTCAGTCTATATTGGTTTAATTATTACCAATTGTATTGTTATGGGACGTGCAGAAGCCTATGCCATGAAGAACGGCCCATTGATGTCATTTGTTGATGGAATCGGTAATGGGATAGGGTATTCAATAGTCTTAATTTTTGTTGGTGTGTTTAGAGAGTTATTTGGTTCAGGTAAGCTACTTGGATACAATATTTTAACTCCAATAAACGAAGGCGGATGGTATATGCCAAACGGTATGGCCCTTCTTTCTCCTTCAGCTTTCTTCTTGATTGGTATTTTTATTTGGATACTAAGATCGTTTAAGAAAGACCAAATTGAATCAAGTAATTAATTAAAGGAATAGAGAAATGTTAGAACATTATTTAAGTTTATTTTTAAAGGCGGTTTTTGTAGAAAACTTAGCTCTCGCTTTCTTCCTTGGTATGTGTACATTCTTAGCTGTATCTAAGAAAGTAAAAACATCCCTAGGTTTAGGTGTTGCTGTTATTGTTGTTCAGTCAATTACCATTCCAGTTAACAACTTATTATATAATTATCTTCTTAAAGAGAATGCACTTCAGTGGGCCGGTATAAATGGTGTTGATCTAAGTTTCTTAGGTCTTATCTCATACATTGGTGTTATTGCGGCGATGGTTCAAATCTTAGAGATGACTTTAGATAAATTCTTTCCTCCTCTTTATAATGCACTTGGAATTTTCCTACCTTTGATTACAGTTAACTGTGCAATCCTTGGTGGTTCATTATTTATGGTTGAAAGAGATTATAATTTTGCCGAAAGTGTTGTCTTTGGTGTTGGTTCTGGCGTTGGCTGGGCCTTGGCAATTGCAGCTCTTGCGGGAATTAGAGAGAAAATGAAGTATAGTGATGTTCCTGAGGGGCTAAGAGGTCTTGGAATCACTTTCATTACAGTTGGACTAATGGCACTGGGATTTCTATCTTTCAGTGGAATTCAGTTATAAGCCTGGGGTATTAGATGAATGAAATCGTATTAGGTGTTTTAATGTTTACAGTCGTCGTCTTGGCGCTGGTTCTAGTTATTCTCTTTGCAAAAAGTAAACTAGTCAGCTCAGGTGATGTTAAGCTTGTTATCAATGGTGAAAAGACAGTTATGATTCCTGCTGGAGGAAAGCTTCTAAACGCGCTAGCTGATCAAAAGCTTTTCGTTTCTAGTGCATGTGGTGGTGGTGGAACCTGCGGCCAATGTACAGTAAAGGTTCTCTCTGGTGGTGGAGAGATTCTTGAAACTGAAACGTCACATATCTCCAAGAAAGAAGCTAAAGAAGGTGAGAGACTTTCTTGTCAGGTTTCGATTAAAACTGATATGGAAGTTGAAGTTGAAGAATCAGTATTTGGTGTTAAGAAATGGAAGTGTAAAGTTAGATCAAATGATAACGTTGCAACTTTTATTAAAGAACTTGTTCTAGAGCTTCCTGATGGTGAGTCTGTACCATTCAAAGCTGGTGGTTATATACAGATTGAAAGACCTCCAGGTTTATCAATTGACTACAAAGACTTTCAGGTCGATGAAGAATATAGAGGTGACTGGGATCAGTTTAATCTGTGGCAATATAATTCAACAGAAAATGAAGAGACTATTAGAGCGTATTCAATGGCAAATTACCCTGAGGAATTTGGGATTATTATGCTTAACGTTCGTATTGCTTCACCTCCTCCTAGAGCTCCAAAAGGAACTCCTCCAGGGAAGATGTCTTCATATATTTTCAGTTTGACTGAAGGGGATGAAGTTACTATTTCTGGTCCATTTGGTGAATTCTTTGCGAGAGAGACTGATAAAGAAATGGTCTTTGTTGGTGGTGGTGCTGGAATGGCGCCTATGCGTTCACATATTTTTGATCAATTCAGAAGAATTAAAACAGATAGAAAAGTTACTTTTTGGTATGGAGCAAGATCTAAGAGAGAAATGTTCTATGTTGAAGATTTTGATACGATTCAAGAGGAAAATGAAAACTTCACTTGGCACGTAGCTTTATCAGATGCTCTTCCTGAAGATAATTGGGATGGCCATACTGGTTTTATTCACCAGGTATTACATGATGAGTATCTTCAAAATCACCCTGCTCCTGAGGATTGTGAGTACTATCTCTGTGGGCCACCAATTATGAATAAGTGTGTTATTGATATGCTTGTCTCACTTGGTGTTGAAAGAGAAGATATTCTCCTTGATGACTTTGGTGGTTAGAAATAAAATTTTTCTACTATAGATAATTTTGATATAAAGGCACTCAAAAGAGTGCCTTTTTTTATTTGGAGTATGTATGAAGCTATTTATTACTTTCTTTATTCTTATAACGATACTTTCTTGTCAGTCAGGACAGCATACTTTGAAGAAGATTATTCATATTCAAGGTCGAACAATGGGCACTGGCTTTAATGTAAAGGCAGTCGTTCATCAGGACTTTATTCAAAGTAGTTTAGAAGAGAAAATCAATGACAGGCTTATTGAAATTAATAAGTCTATGAGCACTTACATAAAGGACTCTGAAATAAGTCTCTTTAATAAGACTCTTGCTAATATCTCTTTTGAAGTGTCAAAAGACTTTCAAATAGTTTTGTCTCATGCATTGCAAGTCGCTGATAGAACTAACGGAGCTTTTGATCCAACAATTGGACCCTTAGTTAATTTATGGGGGTTTGGGCCAGAGGGGGAGAGAACCCAGCCAACTCAAGAGGCGATTAAGAAGACGAAAGAGCTAGTAGGTTATAAGAAAATACTTATTGATAAATCGAGTATAAAGAAAACAGTTAATAATGTTTATCTTGACCTATCAGCATCTGCAAAAGGTTATGGTGTTGATGAAGTACTAAAAGTGCTTAGGGATGCGAAAATCACTGATGCTATGGTTGAAATTGGAGGAGAAATACGAACGATGGGATCCTCTTTAACAAGACCTTGGAAAATTGGTGTAGAAAAGCCTGTTCAGGGAAGTTTTGAGCAATCAGCTGTGAAAGTTGTAACCTTGAAAAATGTCGCTCTTGCAACGAGCGGTAGTTATAGAAACTTTTTTAAAGAAAATGGTAAGTCTTTCTCTCATACCATAGACTATAAATCAGGTAAGCCCGTTGAGACTAGCCTGGTTTCTGTAAGCGTCATTTCTGATACTTGTATGGATGCTGATGCTATGGCAACTGCTCTTATGGCAATGGGTACAGAGAGGGCCATAAATTTTGCAAAAGCTAATTCTTTAAAAGCATTCTTAATTTACAAAGATCCTAAAAATGAAGGAAAGTTTAGATTTTTTGAATCAGCTTCTTTTGTAAAGGCAACTTCTCCTATTCAATAAATGAGATATAGTCATTTTTTTTCCCAGTTAAGTAATTGTAGACTTTGTCGCTATAATAACTAAAAGGATTAAGATGAAAAATATGTCGCTTTTTTTAGCACTGGCTTTTCTGTGTAATATTCATGCCATGGATGCGAGCTACTTTGGTAGCTTTTATCTCTTAGATACAGAGGCCAAAGGAGACTTCTTTGTTGAGGAGAGTAGCTTCGGGGATGATATTAATTTCCAAAACCATTCTTTAATTGGTGCTAACATTTATCATAATATTAATAAACAAGTAAGCTTTCATGGGCAAGTTGTTTCATTAGGTGAAGTAAGAGGAGACAGATGGAATGTGGAAATTGATTACGCATTCCTAGCCTATAATATGTCAAAAAGTCTGCAAATAAATTTTGGAAGACAGATATTCCCCGCGTGGATGACATCTCCTTATACTAGTGTTGGATATCTTCTCCCAGCAGAAAAACTCCCTTACGTCGTCAGCACAGTTTCCTTTTTTAACTCTATTAACGGTATAAGCTTTGACTATAAATATAATGATAATATCTCTATCAAGCCTTTTATAGGCCAAGAGTTGGAAAATGTTAATCTCGAAGGAGCCACGAGGGATCTTAGTCTTAGAACAAAATATGAAAATATCTATGGATTAGAGATTAGGTATAGTCCTTTTCCTGAGTTTGTCTTTCATTCGACGTTCTACCAGACAGATTTTACAGCGAGCTCTGAGCAGAGTTTACTTGATGCTATAGGGGACCTCAATACGAACAAAAACCGAGTGTTTTCTTCAGGGTTTCACTACGAGGATGACTACTGCTTAACAATGCTCGAGTATGGTAGAAGTGATGGAGAGACCACAGATGGTGTTTCTACAAGAGTTGAGGTTGGTTATTTTCTCTTTGGAAAGAAGTTGGAAAACTGGCTAGTTCATTATTATATGACTTGGTCGCAGTCGGCACAGAATGACTCTCAAAAACCCTTAGGGCACCAGTTAGGCTTCAATTATACATTCGACGATAATATTAAATATAAGATGTCATTAGAAGATAGACAGGTGAATACTGTAAAAAACTCTGTCCATTCATATCGAATAAAAATGGGAGTAGACTTTGTTTTTTAAATTCTCTCTCGTTGCACTTCTTACTACAAGTGCATTCTCTTTTAACTTTTACGTTTCACAGGAACTAAAAGGTTTAAAGCTTAAAGAAAAAGCCTTTAAGAATCTTTTTCTTGGTAAAACGAAATATATTGCAGGTATAAAGTACCCTATAAGGATTGCGATCGATTCAAGGGTTTATCAAGATGAGAGGTTTTCAACTTACTTCTCTACAAGTCCTAAGACTTTTAAATCAACATGGAGAAGGAAATTATTTTCTGGTGGTGCAATTCCTCCAAGAACTTTTAGATCTCTAAAAGAGTTAAAAGACTTTCTTAAGAAGCATAAGTATTCTGTTGTTTTGACAGATAAGCATCTAAGAGAATAGGGGTCGTTCTACTTGAAGAGAAAGATTATTTTCCCAAAATATTTGACGCTTATAGCATTCTTTATTTCAACATTTCTTGTCGGTATTCTTAGTTATTATCTTTTTCAAACGCAGAGAGAGTTAAAGTTGATAAATGATCAGCAGATACCCCTTGTCGAGTACTCATCAGCACTTGTAAGGGTTAACAACGAAGTCGTTCATTCCGTTAACTCACTAGATGAAATAAGAGATGAAAAGAAAAAAGGCAAACTAGAAGCAATCGCAGATAAGAAAAATATTTTGAGTGAAATTATATTTCAGTTTAATGAGATCGCGCCGAAGTCAATTGATAGATCAAAATTAGATATATTGGAGCAAGGGCTACTTTCAAAACTTCTCTATATCACAGATCGAGGTCAGTCTCAGGAATTCTATGATCTCTACAAGAAATCGAGTATTGAATTCTCGGATGAACTTTCTTCTAAAATAGAAGAAACCTTAATTGATAGAGATAAGTTTCAAAAAAAGATTGCTAAACGAAATGACCAGGTACTTTTTCTTGCTGCATTCTTACTGATTATTCTTCTTGGAACTCTTATTAAACTTACCATAATACTTCGTGAAAATGTTAAGGCCTTGAGAAAGACTCTCGATAACTTAAATGCAGCAAAAGAAGAAAATGAAGCTCTTGTTCGCGTCTTATCTCATGATCTTTCAACTCCTTTAATGGTGGCAAAAGTATCTTCAAAAATAGATCCAAAAACAGATACTGCTATTATTGAGCAGAAAGTTAGCCGTCTTCAAAATGCGCTTTCCACGATGAATGATCTTCTTCGCTTCGTTAAAGAGATTGCATCTTTAAAACAGGGCAAGATTGAAGTGACATTAAAGAGTTTTAATTTGGTCAGTCTTGTAGAGAGCTCAATAGCTCTATTTAGTGAGAAGGCAAGAGAGAAGAAACTCGTAATTGAGTTAGAGTGTGAAAGAGACTCCATGAGTATTATCTCTAATGAAATTCTCCTTAAAAACCAAGTTATCAACAATATTCTGTCAAATTGTATAAAGTTCTCTCCTGATAACTCTAAAATTATAATCAAAATCATTGATCATAAAGAAGGTGTTGTCTTAAGCATACGAGACTACGGAATTGGCATGCCAAAAGATATATTGGAAAATCTTTTTAGAACTGACGTTCCAACAACTCGAGAAGGAGTTAATGGTGAGAGTGGGACAGGCTTTGGTATGCCTATCGTTAAAACCTATCTAGAGAAATGTGAAGGGCAAATTGAGGTTGAAAGCTGGGAGGAAGGGGATAGTTCCCAGCCATCGGGTACATTATTTAGACTATATCTTCCGGTGGAACATAAAACCGCTCTTGCTTAGACTTTTTCAAAAGTTTGTGGTACTCACAATGTATTATTGAGGTAAATTTATGGAAATCTTCTTTATTACATTAGCCGTTCTTCTCATATCTATTACTGGTATGGCCGTTGGAGTGATTTTATCAAATAAAGAGCTTAAAGGTTCATGTGGTGGTCTCAATAGAGTTATCGGTGAAGACTGTATGTTTTGCGAAAAGAAAGAAGAATGTAAAGAACATCCTGAGCAGGCACAAGAGTGTTTAGATCTTAACTAAATTACCAACTCCTTTAGTATACTAATCAAATTAAATTCATCTCTACTTCATTTATTGACGATAAGCTAAGTATAATTTTAGAAATGTTTATATCAGGCTGAGTCAAAATTTCCTTGTAAGAGGAATCTTCACGAAGTGTTATAATCATTATAAAATAGAAACATAGTCGGTCATTTGGCCACTTATTAACTTACAGGTGTATTTACGCCTAACAAAGGATTAAGATTATGGATACTCTAGATTTTTCTCATCTAGCGAGTTCCGACATTTCTTACATCGACTCCCTTTACGAACAGTACAAACAAGACCCTGAAGGTGCCGAAGAATCTTGGCGCAACTTCTTCTTAGGTTTTGAGTTTGGTTCAGGTAAGGGAAGCGCTGGCGGAGATGTCTCAGAAGAAACTCTTAAAAAAGAGTTTAATGTTTTTAGACTAATTCAGTCATTTAGGGCCAGAGGTCACCTGCTCTCTGACACGAACCCTATTCGATCACGTGTCGATAGAGACGCAAGAATTTCACTTAAAGATTATGACTTAAGTGATAGTGATCTGGACTCAGACTTTCTTTGTGGAGAATTTGTTGGTCTTGGAAAGACCAAGTTAAAAGATATTCTCTCCCACATGAAAAATCTCTACACAGGTAAAGTTGGTATTGAGTATATGCACTCAAACGACACTGAAATGAGAAGGTGGATTAGAAAGGAATTTGAATCAACTTATTTAAAAAGAGATTATTCTGTAGATAAGAAGAAAAGAATTTTACATAAGCTCAATGAGGCCAATGTATTTGAAAACTTTCTACAAACAAAATATACCGGTCAAAAAAGATTCTCTCTTGAAGGTGGAGAATCTACAATTCCAGGCCTTGATGCTATTATCAATGAATCTGCAGAGCTTGGTACAAAAGAGTTTGTCATTGGTATGGCCCATAGAGGTCGTCTTAATGTACTTGCAAATACTCTTGGAAAAACTTACGAATACATATTCTCAGAGTTTGAAGGTAATTCTATTGAGCAAAAAGAAATGGCCGGTGATGGTGATGTCAAGTATCACATGGGTTATACATCCGCTCAAGAGACAGCGACAGGTAAAGATGTTTATCTTAAGCTCTTACCAAATCCATCACACCTTGAGGCGGTCGCTCCTGTTGCTGTTGGTTATTGCCGAGCTCAAATTGATATTGCTTACAAAGGTGATGAAGATAAAATCATACCGATCATCATACACGGTGATGCTGCTGTTGCAGGTCAAGGTGTTGTTTATGAGACTCTTCAAATGTCAGAACTTGAAGGGTATAGAACAGGTGGCTCAATTCACTTTATTATTAATAACCAAATTGGTTTTACGACTGACTTTAAGGACGCAAGAAGTTCAAACTACTGTACATCTGTCGCAAAGATGCTTGATATACCAATTATTCATGTTAATGGTGATCACCCAGAAGATGTCGTTTATGCTTGTGAGCTTGCTGCTAAGTTTAGACATAAGTTTAAAAGAGATGTCTTTGTTGATATGGTTTGCTATCGAAAGCATGGTCACAATGAAGGCGATGAGCCTAAGTATACTCAACCTCACTTGTATGGGTTAATTGCAAAGCAAAAGAATCCTCGTGAACTCTACATTGAAGCTCTTGAAAGTCATGGCTCTGTGGATAAGAGTATTGCAAAAGAGATGCAAGAAGAATTTAAGAAACTGCTTTCGGATAGATTTAATAATGTTAAGCAGAGTGAACTTCCAAAGAGAGTGAAAGGGCCGCACAAAGAATGGCTTAATATGAGATGGTCAAAACCTGAGGACTTCGACAAGTCTCCGGATACTTCTGTCGATAAGAAAACGCTTTCAAGTATCGTTAAGGCGATGACTTCTACGCCAGAAGACTTTAAGACTCTTAGAAAAGCACAAAAACTTCTTGATGATAGAAAGAAGAAGTTTGATGGCGATAAGATTGACTGGGCGATGGCCGAAATGCTTGCTTATGGATCAATGCTTCTTGATGGGCACGATATCCGCTTTAGTGGACAAGATGTTATCAGAGGAACATTTTCTCACAGACATATGAAAGTCTTTGATGAAAATACGAATACTCCTTATTGTGGTCTTGATCATATCAGAGATGACCAAGGGAAAGTTCATATTTATAACTCTCTTCTTTCAGAATATGCAGTCTTAGGATTTGAGTATGGTTATACTCAAGCAACTCCTAATTCATTAAATATTTGGGAAGCACAATTTGGAGACTTTTCAAATGGTGCTCAGATTATGATTGATCAATTCATTTCTGCTGCAGAAAGTAAGTGGAGAAGAATGAGTGATATTGTTCTCTTACTTCCTCATGGTTATGAAGGAGCAGGGCCAGAACATTCTTCATGTCGTCCAGAGAGATATCTGCAATTATGTGCCGAATACAATATGATTGTTTGTAATGTAACGACACCAGCAAATATGTTTCACCTTTTAAGAAGACAATTAGCTTATGACTTTAGAAAGCCATTAATAGTTTTTACTCCGAAGTCGCTACTGAGACATCCACAGTGTGTTTCAACTGTAGCAGATATGACTGATGGAAACTTTTGTGAAATTTTTGATGATGAGAATGTAAAAGCAAAAGATGTTAAGACTGTTCTCTTTTGTTCTGGGAAAGTTTATTACGATCTCTATAACCATCAACAGGATAATGACATTAAAGATACGGCCATTGTGAGAATGGAGCAATTGTATCCTCTTCCTGAAAAGAAGATTAATGAAATTAGAAAGAAGTATAAAGGCGCAAAATTGAAGTGGGTACAAGAAGAACCAAATAATATGGGGTCTTGGACTTATCTACTAAGATGGAGAGATACCTTCAGTGACTTTGAATGTGTTTCAAGAAAGGCGTCAGCTTCTCCGGCCACTGGATATGCATCAGTGCATTCCAGAGAACAAGAAGAAATTATTAATAAAGCTTTTAAAAAATAAGGATTAATTATGAGTGTTGTAAAAGTAGTTATACCACCAATTGGTGAATCGATTACAGAAGTAACATTGGGTGCATGGATTGTTGAAGACGGTGCCTATGTTAATGAGGGAGATGAATTAGTAGAAGTTGAGTCGGATAAGGCGACACTTCCTCTTCCTGCGGAACAAAGTGGAAAAATTAAGTTTATAGCTGAAGAAGGTGATGATCTTGAGATTGGCGCTGTTGTTGCTGAACTTGATACATCGGCAAGTGCTCCAGCTGAGGATTCTTCTAAGAGTGAAGATAGCTCAAGTGACAAGTCTTCTGAGGAGTCATCTGAAAGTACTTCTGGTGGTGATAAGAATTATCCATCTCCAGCAGCGGGTAAAATTCTTTCTGAAAAAGGAATTAGTCCTGACTCTGTGAGTGGCTCAGGAAAAGACGGCAGAATTACTAAATCCGATGCTATGAATGCAAAGAAGCAAAGTGCTCCTTCTAAGGATAAATCTTCTAGCTCAAGTGATGAGGCCCAGCCAATTTCAAGTGGTGGAACTCGTGAAGTTAGAGTGGAGAAGATGAGTCGTTTAAGAAAGACGATTGCCAAGAGATTAACTGAGGCGAAGAATCAAACAGCAATGCTCACCACTTTTAATGAAGTTGATATGCATAATGTAATGGAGCTTAGAAAGAAATATAAAGACTCGTTTAAAGATAAGCATGATATTGGTCTTGGCTTTATGAGTTTCTTTACTAAGGCTTGTACTCAAGCGCTTATGGAAGTTCCTGGAGTAAATGCACAGATCGATGGTGAAACGCTTAAGTATCATGATTATGCTGATGTAGGTATCGCGGTATCAACTCCTAAGGGTCTTGTTGTTCCAGTTATAAAGAATGCAGAAAGTATGAATCTTGCTCAAATTGAAAAAGAAGTGAGAAGACTTGCTCTTAAAGGGCGAGACGGAAAACTGACTGTTGATGAGATGAGCGGTGGAACATTCACAATTACTAATGGTGGTGTTTTTGGTTCGATGCTTTCTACTCCAATTATAAATATTCCTCAATCTGCAATTCTTGGAATGCATAATATTGTAGAGAGACCAGTTGCTGTAAATGGTGAAGTTGTTATTCACCCTGTGATGTACTTAGCACTTTCATACGATCATAGAATTGTTGATGGAAAAGAATCTGTTACATTCTTAAAGAGAGTGAAAGAGCTAATTGAAGATCCGGCCAGACTGTTATTAGAAGTATAGGAGTTTATAATGAGTGATAATAAATTTGATGTTGTAGTTATAGGGTCAGGTCCAGGTGGTTATGTCTGTGCCATTAGATGTGCCCAATTAGGTATGAAGGTTGCTATTGTTGAAAAATATAGCACTCTTGGTGGGACTTGCTTGAATGTTGGGTGTATTCCTTCAAAAGCTTGGCTCGATTCTAGTGAGAGGTTTTATGAACTTGCTCACCTTGATGAGCATGGAATCGGTGTCACAAAACCAAAGCTTGATGTTAAGAAAATGAGTGAAAGAGTTGCTGGTGTTGTTAAAGATATTACTGGTGGCGTTGATTATCTCATGAGCAAAAATAAGATTACTGTGTTTCACGGGATGGGATCATTCGTTGATAAGAACACAGTGAAAGTCTCTGGCGAAAAAGAAGAGACTCTTAAGGCCGATAAAGTTGTTATCGCCACAGGTTCAAAGCCAGCTTCAATTCCAGGTATTGAAATTGATAAAGAGAGAGTTATTACTTCAACGGAAGCTTTAACTCTTACTGAATGTCCAAAGCATATGATTGTTATTGGTGGCGGAGTGATTGGATTAGAAATGGGCTCAGTCTTTTTAAGACTTGGAGCAAAGGTTTCAGTCGTTGAATACGCAGATGATATTCTTGCAACAATGGATAAAGATTGTTCTAAGGAGATGAAAAAAGTATTTAAAAAGCAGGGAATGGAATTTCACTTAGGGCATGGGGTAACTGATGTTTCTGTTAAAGGAAAGAAAGTTACAGTGAAAGCCAAGAGTAAGAAAGACGAATCAGAACTTACTCTTGAAGGTGATTATTGTCTAATGGCCGTTGGCCGTAAACCATTTACAGATAATCTTGGACTAGATGCTGTAGGTGTTAAGCTTGATGATCGCGGTCGTGTTGAGACGGATAAGCATTTAAAAACTAACGTCGATGGCATCTATGCCATTGGTGATGTCGTTAAAGGTGCTATGCTTGCTCACAAAGCTGAGGAAGAAGGTGTTTATCTTGCTGAGTTGATGGCAGGACAAAAGCCTCATATCAACTACAATCTCGTTCCAGGTGTTGTCTACACTTGGCCTGAAGTTGCTAGTGTTGGTGAAACAGAGCAAGAGCTTAAAGCAAAGAAAACTCCGTATAAGTCAGGAAAGTTTCCTTTTAAAGCAAGTGGTAGAGCAAAGGCATCTAGTGAGTCTAGTGGCTTTGTTAAAGTTCTAGCTCATAAAGAAACTGATGAAATTCTAGGAGTTCATATGGTTGGACCAAGAGCCGCGGATCTCATTGCCGAAGCCGTTACGGCGATGGAGTTTAGAGCAAGTGCTGAAGACATTGGTCGCATCTGCCATCCTCATCCAACTTACTCTGAAGCTTTTAAAGAAGCTTCATTGGTTGCCACTGATAAACGTGGTCTAAATATCTGATAATACTAGGTCGTGCAGGAGTGAAAGAACTCCTGCACGATACCTTTTCTTAAATACGCACCTCTACAAAACCTATACGCTTAATTACTACTTCTATTAAAATGTTATATTGAGATAAGAGGTAAACATGATGAACATAATCCTTACGACTTATCTCGTGGGTCTCATATTCTTTATTTTTCTTTGGCTTGTTTCTTTATATACGAAGAAGTCCTCTGTTATTGATATTGGTTGGGGATTTCACTTTTCGATAATTTCAATCTTTTACACCACTTACTATTCTCTTAATCTCTCACTTAAACATGGTATTATTCTTTTCCTAATCCTTGCCTGGTCATGCCGCCTTGGGTGTTATCTTCTTATAAGATATATACATGAGAATAAAGAAGATAAGCGGTATGAAAAGATAAAGAAGGAATGGAGTGCGACAAATATTAGTTTTATTAAAATGTTTGTATTTCAGTCATTTATAGCATCATCACTTTCTTTTCCATTTTACTATCTATTGAGTAATCCAATTAGCAATGACTTACTTTTTTCTCTAGGTTCATCACTCATGCTTCTTTCTCTTGTTCTAGAGTCAGTCGCTGATTTCCAACTTTTTAAATTTAAAAAAGATAAAAATAATAAAGGCAAGGTTTGTAATCGTGGTTTATGGGCATTTTCACGTCACCCTAATTACTTCTTTGAGTGGATGGTATGGGTCAGTATAAGTATCATATCCATGTCCATTGATCTTAAAGGTGCTTTTTCTTTATACGCAGTTGTCTTTATGTACACGACCCTTAATCACATCTCAGGTATACCTTTTTTAGAGGAAGACGCAAGAAATGGAATCTTTAAAAAAGAGGGCGAAGAAGAATATTTTAAAAACACACCTGCTTTTTTTATTGATCTAAAGAAACTTATATAAGGACAAGTATGATTACGACACTTATTAGAAATTTACCTTTTCAGTTTTCAGTGGATAGGCTTTTAGAGAAGAGACTTGTCCCTGATTTTCTAATTAGAAGAGGTATTCGATCACTACTTCATGAGAGAAGGACAGAGCTTGAAGAAGCTGGGCTTGATGGAAAGTATAGTTTTTTAGAAACTCTTAAGCAGTCAAGACTTGCAATTAATGAAGATCAAGCAAATGAGCAGCATTATGAAGTACCAACAGAGTTTTTTAAATTATGTCTTGGCGAAAAACTTAAGTATTCATGTGCTCTTTATGAAAATGGCGCAAAGAGCTTAGACCAAGCAGAACAAGAAATGTTTGAACTAGTTATTAAGAGGGCAGAGCTTATTGATGGCCAAGATATCTTAGAGCTTGGATGTGGCTGGGGCTCTTTATCGCTCTTTTTAGCTCGATCTTTTCCTAACTCAAATATTACTTCAATTTCAAATTCGAGAACCCAGAAAGAGTATATTGATAAAATAATTTCCGATGAAGGGATAACTAATTTAGAAATTATAACGGCCAATGTCGTTGAGTTTGATACTGATAGAAAGTTTGACCGTGTTTGTTCCATTGAGATGTTTGAGCATATGAGAAATTACAAAAGCCTTCTCGCAAGTATTGGCAGCTGGTTAAAAGATGACGGGAAGTTATTTGTTCATATCTTTTGTCATAAACTATATTCATACCCTTTTGATGTTAAAGATGACTCTGATTGGATGAGTAAGTACTTCTTTAGTGGTGGAATTATGCCTTCCTTTGACATCTTTGATCATTTTAAAGATGATTTAAAGATAGAGAAAGCTTATAAGGTAAATGGAAAGAATTATTCAAAGACCTGTGAACATTGGCTAGAGAATATGGATGCTAATGAAGAAAGGGTTATGGAAATCTTTGGCGATGCTTACGGCGAAGATGAAAAAGTAAAGTGGTTCGAGTACTGGAGAGTTTTCTATATGGCATGCTCAGAGCTGTTTAATGCAGATGGAGGAAACGAGTGGTTTGTTGGTCATTATCTCTTAAAAAAATAGTATTAGGGCTCTTCCTTGTATCCAGTTTCAATACACTTGCTCTTGATAAGGTCGGCTCAGGACTTCTTACTTTTACCATATTCTCTTTTGAGATATATGAACTAGAGCTGTACTCTGATAAGAAAATTAAGGCTTTTTCTGAACTGAAAGATGTTGATAAGTACAAGATGGTCTTTACGTTTAGAAAGAATATAAAAAGTGACTACCTTAAAGAGGCTTGGACTGAGTCCCAAAAGGTTTTTCCTGCAAAAGTTAAAGGTGACTATTTTAAGCAGTTAGAGAATATACAGCCTGATATGAAGGATGGAGACCAGATCGTGATCCTCGCAGATGCCGACACTGTTGAATTCAAATTTCCAGGAAAGTCTCTCAAGTTTAAGGATTCAACTTTTAAAAAGAATGTTCCATGGATATGGCTAGGTGCCAATGAGGTAGGTGAGAAGTTAGCTCCTCAAATCTTTAAGTCGCCAGAGTCGTAAATATAAGTGCCATCTGAAAGTTCAAGAGATCCATCTTTGTAGATACGACGGATCCTCTGAGCTTTGATGAGCAAATTCTCTTTTCTATTCTCAAATAATTTTAAAACTGAATCATCTATTTCTTCTAGGTACGAAAAATCTGCAATATTTGAGAGGTTTATAGTCGTGGTTCTCTTACTGCTTTTTGACTCAAGGAATATCTCATTTTCTTTATAGTACTGAAGTTCTATGTCACGAGTTCTCTCAATCCAAAAACCTTTATCTGTTCTTATGGAGATGTAGGGGAAGTGAGTGAAGAGTCTGTGAAAAGTAATTAACTTATTTGTCGCTGATATCTTACGCTTATAAAGTCTGACTTCGTCATGATGCCTAGGTATGGCCGTCTTGCATAATTTCTCCGGGACAAGCCAATCGGACTCTAGAGATAGCCTGGGAAACATATCACCATGAGACTCAATAACAATTAAGCCTTCCAGATCCTCCTTTTCTTTTAATTGAGAGAGAATTTTTTCAAAAGCTTCTCCGATGGGAAAATAAAGAAATGCATATTTAAAAGAGAGATCAATATGTGACTGTCGAAACTTATCCTCGATGATTGAATCGATACCAACGATACTCTTTAATGTCTCAAGTCTTTTAGTGACAGGTTCAATTGATATTATTTTCAGATGAGAAAAGAAGAAGTGTGCTGTTAACGCAAGTTTTCCATATCCTGCACCAATGTCGCAAATCGTAAATTGTCTCATTTTATTTATCGTCGTGATTTGCTTTAAGATTTCATAACAGTCTATAAACGAAGTATTGAGTGCCATAAGTCCTTGAGCATCACTATCATGGCCTAGATAGAGTTCTTCTTGAAATTGTTCGTCATCTTGAGTTTCGTCTAGAGTGGAGAAGTAGCGCTGCATGAGATTTTGCTCTTTAGGTAATATTTTTTCTTCGTGATTGTGCGCAGTGTTGATTAGCTCTTTAATTTCTGCTTTGATTGATTCAACTATGATTTGATCTTGATATTCCATAACTTAGAGCTGATAATGAATCTAATGGAAAATTTGGTGGTCCGGGCGAGACTTGAACTCGCACGCCCTAATGGGCAACGGATTTTAAATCCGTCTTGTCTACCAATTCCAACACCGGACCAAATTTTGATGGATACAAAGAAAGATAATGAACTATTCACGGTATATTTGTCAAATTAAAAAAGTAATATTTCTTGGGCTTTGTTCCATTTTACTATTTAGTTGTGCGCAAAAAAAATTAGATATTCCCGTTACAGATGTTAAGCCGCTGTGGTTCAAGAGTGATGGGCATGTTCGCTTTGTTGATGGCCTTTATCAAACTGTCCCTCATCTCTTCTTTGATATAAATCCACAGATTGATCTTGAAAGTAGAGAATTAAACGCCGTTATTCTCGTGGAAAAGGACGGGGATAATCATTATGAGCTTGATCTTGTGAGTGGTCGTAGAGTTTATACCCATTCATACTGTCGAGAAGACGATGTGTGGAAGAGTTATGCTAGGTCTATAAAGAACCCACCTTTTCACTATGCTTTTGTTCCACGGCTTATAAATAGACAAAAAGAACCACAAAAAGTTCTAATCTTTGGTGATAAGAAGTATTTAACTTATTCTCAAAAAAAAATTACTGATGAATTTGTTAGAGTACGGATAATTGGTGGAATCGTAGAGCAGTTTTGTGACTCATATCCCTGTGATAAGTTAAATACTTGGCGTGACTCTGTTGTGCTAGTTGCCGTTGCCAAAGACGATCCTGAGTATAAAGACGTTAAATCTATTACTAAGCTCAAGAGTTTTATTAATTGGAAAAGAATTAAGGCATTTTTAGAAAATGGAAGAGGGCGAACAATTATTGCTAAAAATACATACTTTCCTGCATATCGTGTTTATGGAAACTCTGTTGCTGGAAAGAGTATGAAGTTTGCTCTTGAAAGTGGACACCTATTTAGTATTGATGAATTAAATACACTGGGACGAACATGCGAAGCACTTTATGAAAAAGCTTGGAGTATGAGAGATAAAGTTTTAAAAGAGAAAGAAAGTTTTAAAAGCGTTTTTACTCGTTTTTACAATGAATACTGGAATTCTTTTAATACATGTAAGCAATATGTTAGATCTCCGAGAATTAAAGATAATCATGAGAAACACTGGTTTTTCGAGTTTCTTCATGCCTTTAGCCTCGCCAATAGGCTCGGCTATGTCTATAAATGTAATTTTCAATCCTGGGAACCCAATCAAGTAAATTATGATGGAGAGCTTCTTTTTAAACAAGAAGATTTTTTTAGAACATGCAGTGATGAAGAGCTTAATAGTGCCTTTCCTCGTGCAGTAAATTTACTTTCTAGCTTGGCAAAAACGAGTAAGAGATATTATAAATATATTGAATATGAACAGGGCCGTGATACTTACAATGAAAAAATTTATAATTGGATTGGACTAACAGGAAAAAGTCAGTCATGTGCGGCTCAAAATAAAACGAGAGAAATTGAAATCTTTCCAAACGATGTGGAATGGAAAAGACTTATCCTCGAGACTAAGAAAGAAGATATGATCTTAAGATGATAAATACACATAGAGTTAACGAAATTTTAGAAGAACAACTTAATTTAAGGGCAGTATGGCTCTTTGGACGGTCTGTTCCTCGAGGTATTTTAAACTCGTCTATTGGAAATAGTCCTATAACGTCCTCTCTTCGCAAAAGACAAGTTTTGATAATATGTGGTCTCATCGATGAAAGTATCAAAGAAGAAGTTCAACTATATTCAACAGATAATACTATTAGACCTATTGCTTACCGTTTCTTAGGTAGTGATAGTATAAATGGGGCAAACCTCTTTGGTCATAATATATTTTATAGGCCTGAAGACCTTGTTGAGCGACCATTACTATTAAATGATATAAATCAAACTAATGATGAACTTGCCAAGCTCATTTTAAATTCGTTAGATGGAGATGATAATGAAAGTCATTAATATCACAGACGAATTAGAACTTCTTAACAAAGAAGATCTTGCTGGTGCGATGTCCTCTTTAAGCCAGCGAATTGATAGTTCTCTTAGTTCTATCTACTGTCTCGATCTTTATGAGTTTGATCAATTTAAAGAAGAGAAAGAACTTGGTGAATATCGCTTTCTTGTAATATATGCTTTTAACTTTTTAAGTGAGAGTAAGAGAATATTTTTGGCACGACCTTTAAAAAAGGGACAAACCCTCGTTTCTGTTTCTGACTCTTGGACAAACGCACGCCTTTTTGAAGATCAAATTGAATCTCATTTTGGAATAAAAGTTTATAGAAATGAGAGAGTGGTCTATGACTTTATTGATTTCAAGAGAGGGCCATATTTAAAAGATCAAAAATATGACCTTGAGCCACAATGTCGTGATATGAAATCTCTAGATAGTAGAACTAGGCATTCTCTTCGAGAACTAAACCCATATTATTCCCACTTTTTTTTAAATGTGTATGAATCTGGTGAGTCGATTTCTCGTGTTGATATAGAACATGGAGAAAGGCTTCATCTCGATAAGCATATAGAAAAGTTATCTCTAGCAAAAGTATTACACTTTATGGGCTATTACAGTACATATGACAAATTTATGTATGAAAACCTATGGCAAGAAACACTAGAAAAGATCTCTCGGGAAAAGGTCGATCTTTATCAAAAATCTCTGCGTATGCTCTTGGTCGAAATTCACTTTGGTATTCGAAGCCTAGAGATTCTTAGAGATGTTTTAGCGCAACTCAATGAAGATGTTTACCAAAAGCATGTCAAAGAATTGCTTAATAAAGTATATGTTTGTTTAGAGGAGTTTAAAGCATATCCTTTTCAAAAGTATCTCATTAATTATGATCAAAATACAGATCTCACTGTGAAGTGGAGAACTGAAGCTGTACAAGTTTTAAAAGAAGTTTCACAAAGTATTGAAAAGCTGCAGAAGTCACTTATTAAGCTTGATCGATTTAAGGATATAAAATTAAAAGATGTATCACTGAACCTCGTAAAGCATGGAGTGAGTGGCGCAACTTTAAGGACATACGGCATCAATTACGAAATGAGAAGTAATGACCCTTACTATCTCTATCGAGACCTAGAAAGAGATCGTCCTCTAGGAATTGATGGTAGTCTATTTGACTGTATGCTAGTGAGATCAGAGGATGCAATCCATAGTTTTTCTGATGCTATTAGAGTTATTGAAAGTCTACCTCTTAAAGAGAGCCGCTCTATTGAGAGAAGCTATATAAACCGATCTGATGCTGATCAAATCTTCTTTTCTTATACTGAGTCTGCCATTGGTGAAATTTCTTTCTTTACCTCCATAAGAGCGAATGAAAATGAACTCTATGATTTCTACTGTCATACTCCATCGTCAAATATTGCTGACATCTTTCAACGTGCAAGTAGGCCATTAGATATCGACTCTATGTTCCTCGATTGGATGAGCTGTGGGATCTCGGTAGAGGAGCTTATGAAATGATTTTTGAAAGAGATGTTTATCGAGCTACAAATTTTTTAAAAACCACACTTGTAAGGTTATTAGATAGTTATAAACTGACAGAAGAGAAATCTATAACTCGCAGGAAGTTCTTACCAGTTGTTGATTCAAGTTCAGTTAATTCGGATGAGTTAATCAATTCATGTCCATATTTAGCTATTGAGAAAAGAAAAGACGACTTTGTTCTAAATCTTAATAAGTGTACTCTCTGTATGGCCTGTTTAAGCGTTAAGGGGGTTTCTATGGAAGAGGTTGAACTAGAGACTTCCCATGAGGCTTTAATTTCTCGTAAATCCTTAAATGTTTGACTGGGACACCTAATAAAATGAACTTTTAGTCAACTTTATGAGTACTTTCCTATAGAAATTAGATATGGAAATTAAGTTTATAGAAGAAAATAAAGATATTTTTGTCGAGCCTATCTTACGTTCTTTACCTGAGTGGTTTGGAATTGAAGAGTCGACACAAGCTTATATCAATGGAGTTAAGGATAAGCCTCTTTGGGTTGCATTTGAAAATGAAAAGCCTATTGGTTTTATCTCATTAAAAAAGCACTTTAAGAAATCTTATGAGGTATATATTATGGGCCTTTATCCTGATTTTCATGGGCGAGGGATCGGAAAGAGATTATTGAATGATGCTGAAACTTACTTAAAGGATCTGGATGTTGAGTTACTACAAGTTAAAACTCTTTCAGATAGTAGTCCTGATAAAAACTATGGAAATACTCGACACTTCTATTTATCATGTGGCTTTGAGCCATTAGAAGAATTTAAAACACTATGGGATGAATGGAATCCGTGTTTATTACTAATTAAAAAATTGAAATAATATATGAAGTTTACAACCTTTTAAATTATGTTTAATACATTAATAAAGCACATTGATAATCGCCAAATAGTACTGCTGGGTGAAAGTGCCCATGGTATTATGGAGCAAAATCAACTTCGTATTGATTTAATTAAAATACTCAATAAGGAGCAAGGCTTTAAGCACTTGCTTATTGAGTCTGTTAAGCGCCCAATCTGTCATGATAATCTTTTAAGGGTACATTCAATTGATTATCTAAAGAACTTTCTTCATGAGGTGTATCATACAGAAGAAATGGTATCGCTAGTAGACTTTGTTAAAGAATCTAAAATCCAAATAGATGGATTTGAAATAGAAGGAATTGACTTAGAAAAATATTTTGAATTAAAAAAGGTCAGTGGTAGGGATTCTCGAACCTTTCGAGATAAAACGATGTTTAATAACTTTAAGAAACTGATGGACCATAAAATTAAGTCTGATAAAGTAATTATTTGGGGCCACAATGCTCATATGATGAAAAAAGTTTCTAACGGAGCATATCGCGATAAAGTTTTTGGAGAATATGTTAATGAGACATATGGAGACAAATCTATCGTTGTCGGACAATATACTGGTAGTGGTGAAATTGAACATATGCCTTATCAAAAAGAAAACTCTTACAAGAAAAGAACTCAATTGAAAAATATATCATCAATACGATTAAGGGAGTAGAAGTATTTTCAACCCTAAACGAAGATATCTTTAGAAACCCTATCAAAAATATGTTTTCCGGTGGAGATATTGAAGAGTTGACCTTAGCTGATCATTTTGATTCTCTTATTTTGCATGAAAAAGGCTCTGCGCCATCAAGGTTATGAAAGAATTCCAAAACTTGACCTAAGTCCGTTTATTATTAATTGGACAACCCTTAAACCAGTTATCAATTGCTTTACTATTTTAGATAATGAATAGACAAAATATCTAAAGATCAAAATCAAGAGTCCGCTCAAAGTTCACAAAATTGATATTATCTTTTTCAAGACACTCACCAAGATAGCCCAAGAAGTCATCCCTTTTCAATTCCTTCGCACCAAGGGACCCCGTTATAGTCGTAACCATTTGAGTATCATAATACCTTATACCCATTTTCTTTACATTATGAAGAATGGAAAAAAGAGCAATCTTTGAGGCGTTATCTTTTTCATGAAACATCGACTCGCCGTTAATAAAATGCCCAAAGCAAACACCGTAGAGTCCGCCGATCAATTCCTTTTCTTGCCACACTTCAACACTATAGGCATTTCCCTCTCTGAATAATTGCACATAAGCACTTATGACTTCTGGAGTGATCCAAGTTCCTTCTTTAGAGTTCTTATGAATTTCACGAGCTCTTGTGATGATTTTTTCAAAGGCCGTATTATAAGTGATCTTGTAATCACAATTTCTAATAAATTTAGCTAACTTCTTAGGTATATGAATATCACTTGTTTCAAATACAGCTCGTGGATCAGGACTAAACCAAGCAAGAGGGTAGTCTTCAGAAATAGGCCAAGGAAAAATTCCTTGGCGATAAGCTAACTTCAAAGACTCTATATGAAGGTCTCCTCCGATCGCTACAATTCCTTGATCGTCAGCACTGCTAATGGGGGGGAATTTAACTATAGGCACTATTAATGGCCTCTATAATACGAGAAGCGATAATGGCACCGCACTCTAGTGTTCTCTTTGAATTTTGCTCGTCACCAATTCGAGGTGCAATCTCTACAACATCTCCACCGGTGACTTTTAATTCTTCGGCCAAGCGGTCAATCATAATCACGCATTCATGAGGCTCAAGTCCTTCTGGCTCAGGTGTACCTGTCGCAGCTGCAAACTTTGAATCAAGAGCATCGATATCAAAACTTATATAGACTTCTTGTACGCCATTATCTTTAAGCTCTTTAATAACTTTATCTATTAATTTTAAAGGGCCTATCTCTTTTACTTCTCTTGTCCAGTACTGGTGAATTCCAAATTGATTTTCCCAGTGGTTTCTATCTTTTCCAGTTGAGCGTATGCCAAATTGATAACATAGTTTAGGATCACTAAGATCAGGCAGAACGTGAGTCAGCCAACTCCCAAAACACAGATCAATTCCTAGCCTTGTAACAAGAAGATCAGTATGGGCATCAAAGTGAATAATAGCGGCCTTAATATTATTCCTGTTCTTATGTTCTAGCCAAGATTTTACAATAGGGTAGCTAACTGAGTGGTCGCCACCAATTGAAAAGATACCCACGTCTTTAATGTTTTCATAGATATCATCACAGCATTTCTTTGAGATGCTTAGTGGTGAAACTGGCAGTTCGCTCTCTTTGTCTTCGTACAGAGCTTCTTTACAATTTCTTAAAGTTTGTTCATTGAGATACTTATCGTGTAAGAGATGAGGGATAACTCTAACATCTCCAATATCAAAGTACTTAGTACTTTCATGTGCTTGTATTATTTGATTTCTAAGATAGAGAGGTCCCCAATTCGCACCTCTTTGAATTCCGCCACCGCAGTCACTACAGATTCCAAGCATAAGAGCACCTCTTTGATCATCAAGACCTTTGAGGCTTTCTTGCCAGCTCTTTGTAATATCGTTACTTTCTCCATAGAGTTTCTTCTGTAAAACATCTTTGTGCTCCTTGGCCGTATTCACGGTGAAGACACCAGAGCCAGGAGGGCAGAGGTAAGAGTATAAGTTCTTATTAAGGTTCATTGTTTTTGTCATATTAGAATACCGTCTTTTAATCTATTACTAAGAATAGCATATTCATGGACTTTTTTAAATCCTTCAATATCTCCACTTAAATAATCAGAGATGACTTTAGTTTCAAATTCAATGATCGCATCATCGATATCATCATACACGCCAGCGACATGTGAACTTAGAAGGGCATTGTTATTCTTAAGTTCCTTACTAAGTGCTGATAAGTCTTTTGGTTCGTTTTCAAAAACATCGAGATAGGCAAAAGACTTTTTATTTTTATTTAAAAACTCAATAAGTACAGTCTCATCAATGAGCTTTCCGCGGGCCGGATTAATGATAACGGAGCTTTCTTTTATATTAGAAAAGAAGTTCTTGCCCAAAATGTGATAACTTTTTTCATTGAGGCTACAAAGAAGGATAAATATATCTGTTTCTTCTATTTTATGATTTCCTACAGAATTTTTATCCTCTTGGTAGGGATCAATAAAATTGAAGTTCATATCTGAAGCTATGAGAAATTTCTCAAGCTTCTTACCAATATGGCCTCTACCATAAACGGTTACTTTCTTTTTTAGATTGCGTGAATATAATCTCTTATCATCCCAACCATTCTCAAAGGGTATTTTACCAAGAGCGTCTAAGAGACAAGATGTTGTATATTGAAAAACAGCCGCTGCTCTAATTTGATTTCCTATAACGATATGCGAATCAAAGCTTTCGACGAGCTCTTTTGTGAAATTGTCATAACCTGAATTTGGATGAATGATGAGTTTTATCTCGAGCTCTTTAAGATATCCCTTAAGTTCATCTGTTTTTATCTGGGATGTGGTTATCAGAATGACCTGATCTGCGCTCTTTGCTTCTTGAAAGTTTTGTGAATAATCAAGCCCAAGTTTGGTCATAGAAGCACGCTCTTTCTCATTGAAATCACTGGCTTGGTATTCTGAAGTCGATGGTCTAAATACTAATGTTCTTTGTCTCATATTTAACTTAGTAGCAGGAATCTAGGGGCATGACAATTACGTAGAATTAACGTATTAAATATTGTATGATTCAGTAAAATAACAATGTGAGTTAAAAATGATATCAATAAAATCTAAAAGAGAAATCGAATTAATGAGAAAGACTTGCGAGCTTGCCAAGAATACTCTCGAATATATAGAAGACTTCATTAAGCCAGGTGTTTCAACAGAAGAGCTGAATACCCTTTGTCATGAATATATTTTAAAGCATGGAGCATACCCATCTCCGCTAGATTACCACGGTTTTCCAAAGTCGGTATGTACTTCACTCAATGAAGTGATTTGTCATGGGATTCCAAGTGAAAAAGATATTTTAAAAGACGGTGATATTCTCAATATTGATGTGACCACATATCTTAATAAATTTCATGGAGACACAAATAAGACTTTCCTCGTTGGAAACGTTTCTCCTGAAGTAAGAAAGCTTGTAGAAGTGACTTACGAGTGTATGAGAAAGGGAATTGATCAGGTCAAGCCTGGAGGCCATATTGGTGATATCGGCGCTGTCATTAGTGAATATGCCAATGACCTTGGTTATTCTGTTGTTGAGGACTACTGTGGTCATGGAATCGGAAGAGAGTTTCATGAAGATCCACAGGTTGTTCATGTTGGAAAGCGCGGAACTGGAGCGCAGATAAAGCCAGGAATGACTTTTACTATTGAGCCTATGATTAATCTTGGTAAGAAAGACGGTAAAGTCCTTAAAGATGGCTGGACCGTTGTTACAAAAGATAAGAAGTGGTCTGCTCAATTTGAACATACGATTCTCGTGACAGAGACTGGCCATGAGATTCTTACTCTCAGGTCTGATGAGAAAGCATGAGCGTAAGCTTTTATAATTTCTCAATACCAATTCAATATAAGTCATCATTTTTTAAGCTTGATATTGACCTCAACAATAAGAATATTGTTAAGGACTTCTGTATCGAGGGAAATTCTGAAAAAGATTCTCTAGAAATTGTTACGACTAGTTTTGATCAACTCATGAGCTCTAAGAAAGATATTTTTAAGGGCCTAGAGGGTATGATTGAGTCATCAGATAAAACTGATTCTAAGTATATTCTTTGGCTCATTCATCAAAAGTTATTCTATTCGCTAAATTCACACCTTTTAACAGAGTCAAAACCTCTTTTGTGTCGCTGCTTCGGACTTAGTCATGATCAGATCAATGAGGTAATAGGCTCTTTAAAGATCATTGATATGCTCACCTTAACTAAGGAAACTAGTGCTGGTGCTGGTTGCGGAACTTGTGTTGGTGACATTATAAAAGAGTACGACTTAATTCCAAGAAAGTTTGAAGAGCTCGAAGAAAACTCAAAAGTATCAGTTCTTAAAGAGAAAAAGTCCTTGTATCAAGTTAATGATACTCAGATTTGTGCTAGTGAGCTATTGCTTAATTATGTAATTCCTTTGGCCCAGAAAGAGGGAATTGAGGTTGCTTCATTGATTGATAATCATCTCTATGTTTCAAATCTTTCAAAAGATAATTCGAAGTCCTCGCTAGTCGAGTTCTGCCAAAAATCTCACCTTAAATTGATTGCTATTTAGAGCAGCCTTTAAATGTCTTTGGGTTATTAAGTTTGATAAACAGAGAATCAATAAATTCGTGGGAGCCATCAAGAACAGTCTTATTAACATCCTCTTGGAGATAGAGATATCTCTCCATTAAGGTCTTTATCTCTGGAACTTTCTTTTCAATACAACCTGGCACAGTAAAAGTAGCCTGTAGTCCAGTGAGGTAGGATATAAAGATATTCCCACTCTTGTCTAGTAGAGCCTTGTAAGTAATATGTTGAAGAGTGTTGTCGACTTCAAACTTCATGAGTCGCTCTTCTTTTTTAAGAAGATATTCAAGGAGCCTTAATGATGGGAATGCCGAATTATAACAAATTTTCTTATTATAACTCTCTGTTAAAGATAAATTTCCAAGGGAAGTGATCTCTTCAATCATCACCTGATTAAGCTTGTAATTTGGTCCAGTATATTTAATTTTTGCATAGTAAGTTTCTTCTTTGGCGAGACATTGGAGTAGAGTCATACTAAAACTGTTGGCACAGAGAATTGATAGCGTTATGATCTTAAGTATTAAAAAGTGTGTCATATTTTCCATTTTAGCTTTTTATTGTATATTAGTAATATCGGTTAGTTTCTAATTAGCTTGAGTGCTTGAACAAGGATAGAATTTGAAAGAAATGGGGATAACAGAACATTTAGAAGAGTTACGCACGGTAGTTGTTCGAGTAGTAATTATTCTCCTTATTGCTTTTCTTGTCTGTTACGGGCAAGGGGAAATTATTCAGGAAATTCTCTTGAGACCTCTTCGAGCAAACCTTCAAGATGGTGGACAAGTCGTCTTCTTAGGACTTCTCGATAAAGTTCTGGCTCAGTTTCAGGTAGCATTCTATTCTTCAGTGATTCTTTCAAGCCCTTTTTGGTTTTATCAAGTTTGGAAATTTATTAAGCCCGGACTTTATGACTATGAAAAGAAAGCTGTAAGACCTTTCATTTTAGTCGGCTTCTTTCTCTTTAGTTTGGGCGTGGCATTTGGTTACTTCTTAGTATTTCCTCTAACATTTCAGACTCTAATGACCTTTGGTGTTTCAGAAGTCACAGCGACAATAAGTCTCAAAGACTACCTTGTTCTTTCTAGTAAAGTACTTGTCTTCTTAGGTCTTATATTTCAATTACCTAACGTCTTACTAATCTTAGGATTTATTGGGCTTGTTACAAAGTATTCTTTGAGAAGCTTAAGAAGATACGTGTATGTTGGTTTTGCTGTCTTCTCGGCAATGCTAACACCTCCAGATGTAATTACTATGCTAGGCCTCTGGTTACCGCTGGCCGTTCTCTATGAGGTTGGTATTGCTGCCGTTGCAATGCTTGTTCATCCGTACTTGGAAAAGCAACACTCTTAATCTAAGATAAAGACAATGGAAAAACTTGAAGTCATTATTGGTAGTCAGGACGCGATTACAATTGAAAAGCTTAGTTCTGTATTGGGCTCTTTTGATAAAATTGGAAAGATTTCAATAGTCTCGAGCTTAAGTGATTTAAGGCCGCATCTTGAGAGAAAGGTTCAAGGCTACTTCTTTGTGATCGATCTCTGTTCAAAAAACTTCAATAGTTTAAAGCAGAATATTTCAAAGATAATTGAGGATAAGAATCAGCAAGTACTTTTTCTGTCTCATTCAAAAGAGGAAAGTGAATCACTAGAAAACCATAGAAATATTTTATCAAGTGATTTTGGACTTATTGAGCTTGCAACAAAATTGGCAGACTTATTGAACTCCCAATCAATCTCATACTTTCCAATTAACCTTAAGAATTTTTATAAAGTTGAAAAATATCCATGTGATATTTTTATTCGAATAGGTATGTCTAAGTTTATTAAGATCGCTAGTGAAAATGAACTAATGGAAATAGATGTAATTGAAAAATACATCAAAAAGAATATAAATAAACTCTACGTCGCAGATGATGATTTTTTCAAGAAATGTCAAAAGCTCTTTACTGCTGAAGTTGCATCAAAGAATGCTTTTGAGTCAAAAGAGGACTATCTCAGAAAGTCTCATCAAATCCTCCATGAAATGGCTCTTGAACTTGGAATAACTGAGTTTGTAAAAAATCAAGTAGAGGATTCCATTACAGAACTCGAAAGTGATTTAAATTCTATGAAGCTTGGAAATATTTTAAAACTATTTCAAGATTCTAAAGGCACATTTATTTATGACCACAGCTTTTTGACATTAACGTTTTCTCGCCTTTTATGTAAGCATATGGACTGGCAAAGTGAGGAGATTCTAAAGAAGCTCTCGCTCGCCTGTATGTTACACGATCTTGCTCATCAAAATGCGCAAAAAGCTCAATTTGAGACACTCAATATGGCGAAGCTTCAGGCCATTGATAAGGAAGACCAAAAAGGAATCTTTGATCATTCTGAAAAAATGGCAAAAATGCTTGAGGAAAATCATGATATGCCTCAAGAAGTCGTAAACCTAGTAAGGAATCATCATGAGGGTCTTGGCAAGAATCTCTCTTATCCAAAAGGTCTAACAGGAGTACAATTAAATCAACTTGATTGCGTTTTTATCGTGGCCCACTCATTTGTTATAGAAATCTATAAAGTTGCTTTTAGTCCAAATAAATTGTCGTTATGTTATGACGAAATCGTTTCAAATTACACGTCAGGTCATTTTAAGACCGTCTTAAAAGCTTTTGAAAAATTGGCAAAAGAAGACCTGAAAATTAAGTCATAGCGCTTTTACAATGGGTTATATGATCGGTTATTATGAATTATGCAAAAAAAGACATACTTTCTTCTTATATTACCCGCATTAATATTCTCATGGTTTATAGCGACTGTATTTATTGACATGATGGCCGTGCCTCTAGTTTTTCAAACAGTTTCAAGTCGAGATGAGGCCGCGAGCCTAGGAGTACAGATATTTAGAAGATTTAATGTCGTTGAGTTAATTCTCTTTGCTTCAATTTCACTTTGTTTCTACGCTTCAAAAATATTCTCATTGAAAGGCTATCTTCTTAGGTTTAGCTACTTAGGCTTATTTCCAATATTCTACTTTTCTTATCTCACAGATAAAATCGTTCACTTTAATAGGCTAAAAACGAATGAGATCGATAATACAAAGCTTGAGACAATACAAGCGTCTC
>DDIK01000074.1 GCA_002338505.1 Bacteriovorax sp. UBA1852 | reverse complement strand
AAGCTCTTACATCATAATCGACATTTCCAAGAGACTTAAGCGCATAGAATGCTGCAAATATAAGGATCATATTCTTGATCATAAATTCTCCAATATTTCTTTTGTTTTCTCAGAGATCTCTCTACCTCTTGGAGTTCTTAAAAGAAAGCCTTCTTTTAGAAGAAATGGCTCATAGACATCTTCAATTGTGTTCTTATCTTCTGATAATGTCGCACTTAAAGCCTCTATGCCTACAGGACCTCCGCTGTAGTATTCGTTTATCACTGTTAAAATCTTACGATCCATTCTGTCTAATCCATTTTCATCGATCTCCATCATTGATAGAGAATGGTCAACGTCTTCGACGGAGACAGTTTCAGACTTTCTTACTACTGCGAAATCTCTGACTCTCCTAAGTATTCTATTTGCGATTCTCGGAGTTCCTCGAGAGCACTTTGCCATTTTGAACATGGCCTCTTCTTCAATTTGAATATTTAATTTCTTCGCATTATTTGAAATTATTATCGAGAGCTCTTCTGGCGAGTAAAAGTCAAAATGAAACTGGGCCATGAATCTATCCCTAAGAGGGTTTGATAAAAGGCCTGCTCTAGTTGTTGCACCAATTAATGTAAATGGTGCTATTTCAATTTGCATAGTTCTTGCGGCTGCACCATCACCAATGACGATATCTAGTCTGTAATCTTCCATGGCAGAATAGAGAATTTCTTCAACGGAGATATGCATGCGATGAATTTCATCAATAAAGAGAACATCTCTTGGACCGAGATTTGTCAAAATCGCGGCGAGGTCACCTTTTTTCTCAATGGCCGGTCCTGAAATCACATGTAATTCACTACCAAGGGCCTTTGCAATAATCATTGCAAGAGATGTCTTTCCTAAACCTGGAGGTCCAGAGAGAAGGACATGATCCATTGACTGGCTTCTTAATGTTGCCGACTCGACCATCACATCTATATTTTGAACGACTCTTTTTTGTCCAATATATTCTGAAAAGTCCGAAGGCCTAAGAATGACTTCACGGCTTACTTCATTTTCATCAATCTCTTCTGATAATACTCGATCCATATTAAACCTCTTTTAGAACAAGGTGAACGAGTTGCTCTGGCTTAGTAATTTCATTTTCATTAAGAATTCTCTGGGCCAAAGGAATAATCTTCTCTTCTTTGAAGCCGAGTTCTTTACAGGCCATTAGTGTCTCACGAAGAACTGTTTCGTTATAAACCTGAACGACTTCTTCAGAGTGATTCTCAGCTTCGTCGAAACTTATTTGAACCTGAGCAATTGAAGGAGAAGTTTGATGATCATCCAACTCTCCTACTTTATATGATCTGTTAGAATACATTTTTATTTTTTGTACTTTTCCACTGAGATCAAGAACCATTTGTGATGCGGCCTTACCGCCAATTCCCGGCGCCTTTGTGAGAACTTTCTTATTTTCAAACATGATAGCATCTACAATATTAGTACTTCCAACACTTGATACTAGAGAAAATGCAGATTTAGGCCCCACACCCTTTACAGTTGTGAGCATCTCAAACATTTTCTTCTCTCTCAATGTCTTAAAGCCATAGAGCTCTTCACTCGCCTCTTTTACAACATGGGAAATGAAAATTGCTGACCTTGAACCCTCAGGTAGAACATGGGGAAAGTATACTTGGTGTCCAATTCCTGAACTCGTAAGAAGGATAAGATCATTCCCATCACTAAAAATGACTTCTCCGTGTATTAATCCAATCATAAAATGTCTCTTTTACTAAGTTGTGTGTTTAGTCATTTTCGCTATGAAATTTCGATTTGTCACGTCTAGCTGGGCCAGTTAAGGCACTATTTCGCTAAGTGTTTGAAAGCTTGCTTGAGGCTTCTAGATTTTGTCTTGGGCTTTGCTTTGGTTTTTGGATTACCAAGATTTAAGGAGTGGCATAGAGCAATTGCCAAAGCGTCAGACTCATCCGCTGTTTTAAAGTTAAGATCACCAAAGATCATTCGAAGGGTTTTTTCAACACCCTCTTTTGTGGCATGCCCATGACCGGTAACACTCGACTTAATAAGATTTGGTGAGTATTCAAAAATTTTGCCTTGAAACTCTTCACCAAAGCCAGAAATCATGGCCCCTCTCGCTTGAGCAAGTTTTGCTAACGAAGTCACACTCTTAACATAAATAAGGGATTCCAATGATAGCACATCTGGAGAATAGAGAGAGTTAAGCTCTGAAGCAGATTTTGAGATAACTGCAAGACGATCGACAAGCTCTTTTATATTTTCAAAGTTAAGGACACCAGAAGCTATATAGCTAACTTTCTTTCCTTCAACTTCAATTACCGCCCAGCCCGCTTTACGTGATCCGGGGTCAATGCCTAATATTCTCATGCATTTATCTTCTCAAATTTATTATTGTTTTCAAAGGAGGATTATTGCTTCGCACCTTTAACAGCGGAACCAATATAGAAAAGAGCTGAGCCGCCAATAAATTGAACAAGCTCAAGCTGACCATAATCACCTTTTGAAAGACCAGCGAAGAGGCAGATACCCACTGACGCAAAGCCTATAAGTTGTAAACCAAGACCTATATAAAAACTCATGAATTTCATTTATCATTGCTAGTTATAAATTGCCAATAAAGAATGACTTTTCTATACTTGCTCAATGAGCCAAATTCTTTTAGCAAAGCCTGTCATAAAGGCTGAGATCAATAAATTAAAGCTGAAGTGTCAGGAGTATCTTGATAATGGCATTACTCCATTTTTAAAGGTTCTTCTTGTTGGAGATCATCCAGCAAGTCTCATATATACGAGAAATAAGAAGAAGTTTTGTGAAAAGATTGGTGCTCAGTGTGAAATCTTAACTCTTGATTCACGAACGAGTGAAGAAGATTTCATGGAAGTTGTAGAAGGGCTTAATGCGGATAAGTCAGTACATGGCTTTCTTATACAGCTCCCTCTTCCTAAACAATTATCGCATATTGATACCACGAACTTGGTAAATGCCTATAAAGACGTTGATGGATTTCATAGCGATAATATTTCAAAGCTCTACCGAGGGTCTACAAGAGAAAATCTCCTGGCACCATGTACTCCCAAGGGAATTATGACCCTCCTTGATTTCTACAATATTGAAGTCGAAGGCAAAAGTGCTGTTGTAATTGGACGAAGTTTAATTGTAGGTAAGCCAATGGCGCTTATGCTAACTAATAGAAATGCTACAGTTACACTCGCCCATTCAAAGACTAAGAACTTAGAAAGTCTATGCCAAAATGCTGATATCATTATCACCGCATGCGGTAGTCCAAAGATGTTTACTCAGAACTATTTCAAAAATGATCAATCACAAGTGGTTATTGACGTCGGCATCTCTCGCCAAGAAGATGGATCCCTTAGTGGTGATTGTGATTTTGAAAATATAAAAGATTCAGTAAAAGCAATTACTCCTGTTCCAGGGGGAGTAGGCCCAATGACAATTTTCACAGTGGCGCAAAACTTATTGCATGCTCTAGATAATTATCCAGAAGATTAATATACGAGGTTCTAAATGAAACAAACAAGTCTTTGTAATGCTCATAAAGAGCTTAAGGCAAAAATGGCTGAGTTCTCAGGTTATGAAATGCCAATTCAATATTCAGGAGTGAAGGCCGAAGTGCAGGCTGTCAGAAATAATGTTGGTGTCTTTGATGTCAGTCACATGGGTGAATTCTTTGTTGAAGGAAAGGACGCTGTAAAGTTTGTGGATCACATCATTACAAATGATTTTCAAAATGCTGGACTTCATAAAGCTGTTTACTCGCCACTTTGTCGAGAAGATGGAACAACGATTGATGACCTTATCGTCTACAAACTAAAAGAAGATAAAGTTCTCATATGTGTGAATGCTGCAAATATTGAAAAAGACTGGAATTGGATATCTAGTCTTACAAGTGACTTTGATCTCAAGCTAAGTAATTTATCAGAGAACTATTCTCTATTGGCCGTACAAGGTCCCAAGTCACAAGAAGTTCTGCAGTCAATGGGTTTTCAAGACCTAGAAAGCTTTGAATACTATAGTGCTAAAGAGTTTTCAGTACACTCTAAAGACTACATCATCGCGCGAACAGGATACACAGGTGAAGATGGTTTTGAAGTCTTTGCTGATCATACAACTATTCTTAACTTTTGGGATGAGCTCATGAAGCAAGGAGTAACACCATGTGGATTAGCGGCAAGGGACGTCCTAAGACTTGAGGTTTGCTATCCTCTTTATGGACATGAACTTTCTGATCAGCTAACTCCTCTCGATGCTGCTCTCAAATGGACTGTTAAAGAGTCAAAAGACAGATTTATTGGTAAAGAAGCACTTATAAACTTAAAATCAAAATTTAGGCTTATAAAACTAAGTATTGAAAAGGGTGTACCAAGAGAAGGTTATGATGTGCTAAATGAGAAGCATGAGGTTATTGGAAAAGTAACCTCTGGAACAATGTCAGTGACGACTGGTAAAGGTATTGCCCTCGCACTTATCGAGCGACAACAATTTCCTGAAAATAAAGTCTTTAAAATTCAAATCAGAAAGAATATAGTCGACGCCAATTATCATACTAAAGCATTTGTTACAGGGGGGCATAAGTAATGACAAATATACCTACAGATTTAAAATATACGAAAGATCATGAGTGGGCAAAAAAAGAAGGAGATATCGTAACTGTTGGTATTACTGACTTTGCACAAAACTCATTAGGTGACATTGTTTATGTTGAGCTTCCAAGTGTTGGTGAAAATCTTGATAAAGAAGCTACTTTTGGTGTTGTTGAATCAATCAAGAGTGCAAGTGATCTCTTCTCACCTTTAAGTGGTGAAGTTACAGAAGTTAATGAAGAACTTAGTGACTCTCCGGACCTTTTAAATCAAGATGCTTACTCAAATTGGATTCTAAAAATAAAGATCAATGATCAATCAGAATTTGATTCTTTATTAAGTGCTTCTGACTATGAACCTCTTTGCCAAGAGTAAGCAACTTACAAAAGATTAGTAAAAAATATTTCTTGTGCCCGTTTATACGGGCTTTTTTTATACATAAAAACAAATTCAAAATTTAGATAGATCTGTGCAACCTATCTATTTCATTAGCATTACTATAAAATCAAGAACTTAATCATGTAACACGCTAGAGCATTTACCAGTGGTCTTTATAGTAATTAATATCATATATAAAGAGAGCTAATATCAATAAAAAATTATTTCACACTTCACAAATTTCTCTTTACGAAATAAATGAAAAGTCGCATACTGCACGACGCTCCTAAAGTGAGAATATCGCCTAAGTTGCTTTGAAAAGTACATTTTAGAAGTGCATTGAGTAGAAGGTTAAAATGATTGATAATCAAGAATGTATTCAGTTAATTAATACTGCAATTATTAAGAGAAAAGAAAAGAAGATTGATACGACTTATGAAGATAGACTTTCAAAAGTATGTCAGTCTAATGCTTTAAAAGCTCTTAGTATTGCAATCTCTGAACTTGCAAAAGAAGAAAATATCTCAAATGATCAAGCGGCAATTCAAATCGTTGATGCTGTAAAAGAACTCGATCAAGTTTGGACTGATTATGTCCTTATGGAAGGTATTAATAATATCAAACGTATGCTTAAAGGCGAAACGTCTTCTGAAAATACCGCTCACTAAGAATTTATTCTATTAATTTATGATGAAGTAACAGCAAAGCCCCATTCAATTGCGGCCCTATCATTTCTAAGCATTCCCTTAGGTGGGTTAGGAAATGGACCAGCCTTATTAAAAGACTCAATTGCAGCTTCATCTAACTCTGAAATACCGCTAGAATCTCTAACAAGTACATCTACAATTCTTCCTTTACCATCAAGTACAACGCGTACTGAAGTTAGGAATTTATCAGATGCTGGAAAGCGGCCATTATTTTTTTTGTAGACTCTTTCAATTTTTTTGCGAATTGAAGCTCCCCAATATTGTTCTAGTTGTTGCTTGATACGATAATAAAATCCGTAGTACTTAAACTCTTGGGTATTTAAGTTTGTCATATCTCCGAGAGGTACTTCTTCTAGGTAGTCATTATTCTTAGCAACACCTCGAACTTTGGCATCACCTCTTTTTTGACCTTTCACCAGATCTCTCTTGGCCATAACTGGAAGCTTAGATGAAAAAGACAAATCCTTAAGGCTTACATTTCCTTTTTTATTAGTCTTTTTCTTTGCTAGCTTCTTAACATTCTTTGATTTCTCTAATACTCTCTTTTGAGCTTTTTGTGTTATGTGCTTATTGTTACCTTTGCCTGCTTTTTTAAAGCTCTCCACAATCTTAGCTTTTGTCTCTTTTTTAACAACATTATTTTTTTCACTTAAGAGATTGCTCTTGTTGTTTTTAACAATTTTCGACTGTTCGGTAGTCACAACCTGTTTCTTTTTTGTGTTTTCCTTCTTTGCAAATCTTAGTTTGATTCGCTTCTCTTTCTTCTCTTTGGAGATATCAACTAGATTTTTAACATCTACTAATTCTACACTCGTTAAAAGCACACCAATATGAGCAAATAACGTAATTGCGAGAGTTATAACAATGTATTTTCTATGATTACTTTTCAACATTATCTCCTCATATCAATTCTATAAATTCAAGAATTTGACATGTATAAATAATATCGGAAGAAGTAGAGGAAAATTTAGGTACATATTGAGTAAATTCTAACTCTTTTAGTCCTGTATAAATTTAAGTGCTTAGCCTATTGGTTATTAAAAAAGTCATCATCTTCAAAGACATCATCTGACTTCTTTGCTGGGTTACTTTCATTAAAATATGATTTTAATTCACTATTGCCAGGTTCAGTTCCTTCTACGAAAGCT
>DDIK01000078.1 GCA_002338505.1 Bacteriovorax sp. UBA1852 | reverse complement strand
GCGACAAATGAAGTAAGTGAAGCCCTCGCGGGTGAGATTGTTATCTGCGCAGGAATTGATGAAGTCCATATTGGTGACACCATCACAACAACCGATGCTCAAAATGCACTTCCAAGAATTGAAGTCGAGCCACCAACTGTTGCTGTAAACGTTTCAGTTTCAACTTCTCCACTAAGTGGACAAGAGGGTGAATATCTAACAAGTAGAAAGTTAGAAGAATTCCTACAAGATGCTTGTCGTCTAAACGTTGCTCTTCAATATGCAACAACAGATGATCCTAAAATCTTTAAACTTAAAGGTCGTGGGGAACTCCAACTTGCAATTGTTTTTGAAGAATTAAGAAGAAAAGGTTTTGAGCTTATGGTTTCAAGACCAGAGGTTCTCTTCATGGATATTGATGGTGAAAAGCAGGAACCATATGAAAAAGCAGTTCTTGATGTGCCTGATGATTTCACTGGTGCTGTTACAGAAAAACTTTCAATTAGAAAAGGTATCATGTCTTCAATGATGCCAATTGGTGAAGGTAGAACAAGAATTGAATTTGAAATTCCTTCACGTGGACTTATTGGTTACAGATCAGCTTTCCTAACAGATACAAGAGGTGAAGGCCTTCTCTCAACTGAGTTCTTAGGATACAGATCTTTTGCAGGAGAAATGCTTGCAAGACAAAACGGAGCGATTATCTCTGACAGAGCTGGTAAAGTTACAGGATACGCACTTTTCAATCTTTTAAATAATGGTGAATTCTTTATTGAGCCAGGTGATACAGTTTACGAAGGTATGGTTGTTGGAGAGAGTAAAAAAGAAAACGACGCCAATGTAAACGTATGCCGTGGAAAGCAGCTCACAAGTGTAAGAACAGCTGGTAAAGATGAGAACATTATTCTTCCTCCTGTAAGGCCAAGAACACTTGAGTGGGCCCTTGATTGGATTGATAATGATGAGTGGGTTGAAGTAACGCCACAAAATATACGCATCAGAAAAAAGGAATTACAGTCTAGTAAAAGGTCTGTCATCAGAAGAGAAAAGAAGTAATAAACATAATTTCAAATAGTTAAAGCCTCTCAGGTAAAGAAAAGGTTAAGTTTATCTTAAATCTAACATTTTCTTTGCTTCGAGAGGCTTTTTTAATTTAATATATATAGATACTTAGCTCATAAAACTTAAGAGAGGCGACTATGGCGGTATCAAAGTCCATGCACGTAACTATCGTAGATGATGTTGCGGACAACTTATCTAGTTACAGAGAACTGCTTGAAGATGAATTCAACCTAAGGCTTATCCAAGACCCTGTTAATTTATTGGGCTTCCTCAACACAGGAAAGACAGACCTTGTGGTTCTTGATTTCCATATGCCAAGCATGAATGGCTTTGAACTCTATAAGAAAATGAGACAGACTCACCCTAATACTCCTGTGATTTTCTTAACAGGTGATCCCTCAGAGGATGTCTTAATTAAAGGACTAGACCTTGGAGCGCAGGACTTCATAGTCAAGCCAGTCTCTATAAATGAACTAGTTGCAAGAATAAAAAATAAAATAGAAGCAAAGAAAAAGAAACATAGAAAAAAGAAAGATCTCAATCTCATCAAAGTAGAGAATCACGACTTTGCTCTTAATATCGACCTTAACTCTGCAGTTATAGATGGTAACAATATCACTCTTACACCTATTGAGTATAAGATCATCCATCTCCTAGTTAAGAATCCGAATAAAATATTTTCTCGTGAATATCTAGCAGAAATAATCTGGGGAAATACAGATACATCTTCTCAAAATATCGATACTCATCTTTCTAATCTAAGAAAGAAGTTAAAACCTTTTTCATCTTATATCAAAACTATCAAATCTCGTGGTATCCTTCTTAGAGTATAAGAAGGACACATATGAGCTACGATTCAATCAAATTAGATAAGCTTGAGCAACTAGCACAAGATACATCTGTTACTAATCTTAAAATCAAAGATATTATGGAAACTTCTTTTCCAATGATTAAAGAGAGTTATTCTGTAAAATCATGTATTGAAATTCTAAGAGTACATAAGATCTCTGCAGCACCTGTTGTTTCCGACTCAGAAACACTTCTTGGATATGTTTCTGAATATGACTTACTTATTCAAGTCTCGACAGCACCAGCAGCGAATCGAGTGAAGTTCAAGAAAGATGTTATCACTCTTTATGAAGACCAAAAAATAAAGGATGCTTTAGAGCTTATCATTAAAAAGAAGTTAAAGCTTTTGCCTGTTATTGATAAGAGAAATAGGGTACTGGGTTTACTTACAAGAATATCACTTTTAAACGCTCTTGTTCAATACGAGTGAGCATTCTTTAATAATTACTTCTGATGCTTTTTTAATATCTTTTTCAATATTATTTAAAGATTGAGACGAGTCTTCTTCTTGAAATTTCTTAATAACATTTGCGATGCTGGCCCTTCGAAGCTCATCTTCAGAAATAACGACAGACTTTAAAAGCTTCTGTGCCTCCATCGCATTATGATACTGCTCATTTTTTTGAGCGATCTTTAAAGGAATGAATATACTTCTCTTTCCTATGCTTAAAAGTTCACTAACGGTTCCAGCACCAGAGCGTGAAATAATAACCGATGCGGCCTTAAGTAAGCTTGGCATCTCATCACCAATGAAGGCAACAGGCTTATAGTCTTCATCAGCATAGCTTAGATATTCTTCTATATAATTTTGCCCAACTTGATGAACAATATAGAAATCTCTTTTTAAAAGAGAGAGATCTTTCTTGATTTGAGTATTGATAAGTTCTGCGCCATTACCTCCACCGGTGATAAAAAGAAGAGGTTTGTCTTTTTTCATAAAGTTAAACTTATCAATTTCTTCAATTTGAATTTCGTGATTATAAAAACTATCTCTTACAGGATATCCTGTATAGATAACTTTATCACTTGGAAAGAACTTTAAAGAGTCCTTAAAGCTTACCATGACTTTTTTAGCAAACTTAGATCCAATCTTATTAGCAAGACCAACTCTCGTTGTTTGCTCATGAATAAAAATATCTAATCCATTAAGCTTTGCTGCAATAACAACAGGAACTGAAACAAATCCACCCATAGAGATTACAATAGAGTCCTTTGACTTATGGGTTGCAATAGTAAAAAAGGCTTGAATTAATCCAATGAAAACATTCATAATATCGAGCATATTTTGAAATGAGAAATATCGTCTTAACTTTCCAACCTTAATAGAGTGATACTTACTCACTTTATTCTTAGTAAGTTTAGACTCAATCCCCTCTTTCGAACCAATATAATGGACATCGTAGAGATCTCTGTCTATTTTTTCAATGAGAGTTAAAGCTGGTACGACATGTCCACCACTTCCCCCACCTGTAAAGAAAATCGTTTTCTTATTAGTCTTATTATTCATAGGGAGATTTTAACAATGAATTGGTGATTATGTCACTTAAAAGACTGAGCTGCGGCTATTGCTGAAGACCAGGCCCATTGGAAGTTATAGCCT
>DDIK01000090.1:14307-15023 GCA_002338505.1 Bacteriovorax sp. UBA1852 | reverse complement strand
TTCTCCACGATCTGAACCTAAAGTTTCACAGGCCATACGATATACTTCTTCATTATTATCACCACTCGTAAGAGCAAATGTTTTTACCGTTAAAATAATGAGACATATTAAAAGAGTTAATCTTTTCATTTTGATCCTTTTTAAGGATTTTGACAGAATATGCTGTTGATTTAAAGAGTTATGAAAATTCTATAGAATTGTTTTGATTTTTGACAAAAAAAAGCGGTCATTTTGACCGCTGGCTATCTGAAATTACGCTTCTCTAATCACGTATTTATCTTTTCCTTCATCAACCATTTCTTTAAGTTGCTTACCAACTTTAAAGAATGGAACTTTCTTAGGCGGAACCTTAACGACTTTTCCAGTCTTTGGATTTCTGCCTTCATATGCTTTGTAATTTCTATTAGCAAATGAGCCAAAGCCTCTGATTTCGATTCTCTCGTCATCATAAAGGGCGCTAATCATACTATCAAAACAGATATTAACAACCGTCTCTGCTTGTTTGTGAGTGATATTAGCCTGTTTTTCTAGTGCTGTGATTAAATCTGCTTTTGTCATATACTCTCCTCAAATTCATCTCTATTTAAAAACTCTATCCTATTGAAGTTATATTGCTCTTATCGTCTAAGTATACCAAAACATTAGAAAATATTTCTGCCAATATATTCTGCCATTTCCTAACTGTCAGAACATAGTTACTGTGACATTTAAAGTAC
>DDIK01000090.1:0-14131 GCA_002338505.1 Bacteriovorax sp. UBA1852 | reverse complement strand
AACTGCTACAAATCTAACAATGAATAGTTACTGTGACATTTAAAGTACTGAAATGACGTTGATATTCCATAGTAATCTCCCTTTAAAATGTAAGATACATTAAAATTGAGATATATCGCCGATTGCCATTAAAGATACTAGGCAAAATTGTCGAAACTTAAGAAAACCAATAAAGACGGGCTTTAATGAAATTTCTTACTACTTTTATATTAATCATATCTTTTATCTCCTGTGTCCCAGGTGGAAATGGTGGAACACAAGTATCAAGTTTTGTAAGCTCGGAGCCTGAGCCATGTGAAACAAATTTTATGATCTTTGATATTGAGCAAGATGCCTACACCTGTGAGGAGTCATGTCTTGAAGCACAGACAACTGCCACCGAAGACGAAGTAAATGCCTTACTTGCCGACCCAAGCGTATCTGATGAATTAAAAGCTCTCTTATCACAGGCCTTATTTGTGTGCGTTGATGAACCTGTTATCGATGTAAGACCAGACAATCAGGTCTTTCTCAATGATGATTTCTGCGTATGTAAGAACTCTGAAGTGGCCTCAGTTAATGCGGACCAATCCTGTACGAGTACTTGTTCGACTAAGAATGATACAGTTGCCACAATTTATGGTTCGGCCTCAATGGGTATTGAAATATTTAGCAATGATAAACTTAAAGACCTTGGAGGGTTTTGCAATAATATTCTCGATAATAATAGTACGACGGCACCATCTTGTGAGCTCGTTGTTAGCGATGGTGTTTTCGATGTTGCTCAAATCCCCTTAACAACAACGGTCGGTTCTAACAATTATCGTGCAACGATAGAAGGAAACGGTCTTAGTTTTGATACGACCTATACGTTTCGAATCGTAGAAACTGGTAGTGGTGTTGAAAATGCCGGTAGTGGTTATGAACAATTTAGATTAACAACAACATCCGATAGCTTAACTCCTGTCACTGGAGACTTAGGCACTAATATTATTAATCAATATAGCTGTATTACAAAGTTTAATGGAGTCAACGGAACTATTGAAAATAGTTATTACTACCCAGCTGGAAATACACCACCACCACTACCTGCAGGAGCTTTCGAAAATATCTTCTGTCATGATTATATCAAGAATAATTCCAAAAATGATGAAGCGAGATTTCCGAGGATCAATCTTATCGCTGGACAATTTGCACTATGGGATGAGTATGACCCCCGATTTGTAGCTTCTGGTGACTTTACTGTTGCGGACTTATTAGTAACAGAAGAAATAGAAAAACTAGGATCTTCTACTTCAACTCAAAAGAAGTATTTTCAACCGATGACTCTTCCGTTCTACCCCAAACTTGAAGAAGTTGGGGGCCAAGCGACAACAATCAGCTCAATTGCAGGATACGCACTTAGTCCATTTATCGACAACTCAGGCAAGTCATTTTGTCCTGCCTACGATGAATACAAGGGCAATAATCCTGAACTCGTTGCACTAGGACGAGTCATTGGAAACAATACAGAAGGCCTATATCTGGCAAAGAGTGAACCTATGGTTCTTTCAACAGATGATGGCCAGCAGTCAATTTCATACAATGCAATGTATATAAGAGAGACGCAGTTAAAGAAGATTTGGTTTCACTTTGGTGAGAATCAATTACCGATTAAACCAAATGAAAGCACTGAGAGGCAAACAGCCTACTTCTACTGGCCACCAGATTACAATAATCCATATATCAAAAAGCCTGGTTTTCAAAAACTCTACACTATTAGATCTGTTAGAGAGTTTGAACTAGAGGTTGGAGATGGAGCATCAGCTCTTGAACCTGTAACTGGCTTTACTCCTCATGATCGTAAGATTGCCTGTGTTCCGCAGGTAAGTGAATAAGAATCTAAGTAAAAATTCGAAGCGCAATATCATAAGTAGGCTTGAGATTACTACCAAAGAAATAGACGAGAATACCAAGTCTAAGACCCCAGATAAAAAATAAGTGACAAACTCTATAAAAGAATCGCTTCAACAAGAAAGTTGAGGTGCGATCTATGATGACTTTTATAATGAAACTAAGGATAAATGTCGCTATAACAGCAAATGCCAAGTGCTTTAATCCCTCGCTGTCTTCCTTCATTTTTATTAATTCAGGAATGGCATTTTTATCTTTTAAAAGCGCAGCTATAAAGTCCAGAGATTTAGGATATTTATCAAATATTATAGATACTTTAGAGCCCTTCATTCGCTCTTTAAGCTGAGTCTTTATTGCTTGCTCATCCATTGACTGATAATGCTCAAGAACCTGCTTAACAGGCATTTCTTTGACAATTCTATCAACTTTCTCTTGGTCAGATTCGTTTGAGTTTTGGAAGCTTTTAAGATTATCTATTAATTTAAGGGTGTTATTACGTTGTTCTTGTAGTTGATTAACATCGTCATCTGCATCATTTGCAAAAGAAAAAGGGCCTCCTAAAAAGAGACCCAGAAATATTAAAAGAGTAAGGCTATGCCTTAACTGAACTAGCATTTGAACTCTCTTCCTCATTTCGCATTTTATCAAAGAATAAGGTTACTGGAGCAGCAACAAATATCGATGAATATGTACCAATGATTACACCAAGAGAAATTGCTAAAAAGAAATCTCTAATAGCAAGACCACCAAACACATACATGATCACAGAGATAAAGAGTGTTGTTGTTGAAGTTAAAACTGTACGAGAAAGGGTTTCATTTACAGCGTTATTGATATGCTCACCTAGTGATCTACCAACAAATTTCGCTTCATGCTCTCTAACTCTATCATAAACGATAACGGTATCGTTTACAGAGTAACCAATGACGGCAAGAAGAGCGGCAACTGTCTGCAGAGTAAATTCCGTACCTGTTAGAGCAAAAACACCAAGGATGATTGAGACATCGTGAAAGAGAGCAACAATAGCACCTGGTGAATACTTAAAATCAAACCTTAGACCGATATAGACCATAATCGCCAATAATGCCCAAAGCATAGCAAGAAAACCTGATTTTCTAAGCTCTGAACCAGCCTTTGGTCCAACAATGTCAACCTTTCTAATCTCTAGTCCTTGCTCTTTGTAATTTTCATTGAGTGAGAGACTAACCTTTTCAGTCACAGCGTTGAGATTATCCTCAGACGCCAGTACTTTTAGAAGATATTCATTTTCAGACTCTTCACCAATTGATTGAGCCGTTAGGCCTTTAAAGCCATCGCGTTCTAAGTTTCTTCTTAGTTCACTAAGCTGAACTTTTTGATTAAATTTAACCTGAATTTCAGCTCCACCTCTAAAGTCGACCCCAAAATTCATCTTTGTAAAAAGAAAGAATAGTGAAGTAGCAACAATGACAGTTGAAAATATCGCTGTCATAGAGAACTTTGAAACAAAATCAAACTTAGTTCCACTTTTTATAATTTCAAACATTTTCATATCTTACATCCTAATAATTAAATACTAATATCTTGACCTTCAACTTTATTCATATAGAACTCAAAGAAAACCTTTGAGACAAAGTAAGAAGTGTAGACAGTTGCGAAAATTCCAATAAGTAGTGTCACGGCAAAACCTCTAATCGGACCCGTACCAAAGTTCAATAGACAGATTCCGGCAAGTGCCGTTGTGATGTTAGCATCAATGATCGTCCAAAAGGCTGAATCAAATCCACTTTCAACTGCTTTATAAAAGCCAACACCTTTTCGAATCTCCTCTCGAATCCTCTCATAGATAATGATATTTGCATCAACCGCCATACCAATTGTAAGAGCAATACCTGCAATACCAGGAAGTGTAAGAGTTGCCTCGAGTCCAACAAGCATAGCGAGAACAATCATGACATTAATTCCAAGTGTTGCGATTGCAAAGAGCCCAGAGACCTTGTAATAAGCAAGAATAAAAGCAAATACTAAGATACAACCAATAATTGAAGCGTATCTGGCTTTTGTAATCGAGTCAGCTCCAAGAGAAGGTCCAACAGTTCTTTGCTCGAGAAAGTCTAGCTGAACAGGAAGTGCACCAGCTCTAAGGACAAGAGATAAATCTCTCGCTTCTTGAAGTTGCTTATTATAACTTTGTCCGCCGAGTGTAATCGTCCCTCGCCCACCAGGAATTCTTGTTTGAATATTTGGTGCAGACTTAACATTACCATCAAGTACAATTGCCATACGGCGACCAATACTCTCAGCAGTTAATTGTTCAAAGATTTTTGCCCCTCTAGACTTTAAAGTAAAGCCGACCTGAGGTTGATTTTGTTGTTGGTCAAATTGAACTCTAGCATCTTCAAGATCTTCACCGGTAAGCTTTGCAACTTCTTCAAGTACATATGGAATAAGCTGAGGTGTTTCACTTTGAATTTTAGAATCCACTCTTTCAAAAGCAAGAACAGTATCCTTAGGTAATTCATCCTTAAGAAATTCATTCATTTTTCTTACATGAACAGAGAGTCTATCGCCTTTCTTATATTCAATACCAGCTTCTTTCGCCTTCGTTACCCAAGCGCTAACAGATGCCATTGGTATATCATCATTAACCATTTTGAATTCAAGCTTTGCAGTTTGCCCAATCAGGTCTTTTGCTCTTTCAATGTCTTTAACACCTGGAAGCTGAACAACAATACGATCACTACCTTGAGAAATAATCTCAGGTTCTGTGACACCAAATTCATCAATTCTGTTTCTGATAACTTCAATTGATCTCTTTACTGACTGCTCTTCAATTTCAGTCTTAAGCTTTGTCGTTAGTGCTATTTGAAGTCTTGTTCCTTCCTCTCCTGTAACTCTAATATTACCATTAAAGAAAGAATGGATGATGTCCTTTGCTGCTGGAATATGATCTGCAGAAGTGAAATCGAGGTTGATCTTAGGATCAAGCGCATCTTCAGCATTAATATCTGCAAGCTCAAAACCATAACCTTTCTCATCATTGAGAGAAAAGTTGATTCTTCTAGCATAACCTTTAACTTCTTCTTTGAAGACTTTTCTAAAGTCGATTCCAAGAATCATATAAAGACCACCCTGAAGGTCAAGGCCTAGGTTAATCTTAGACTTTACAGGAAAGTTGTCTTCCTTTTTAAAGTCAAATACCGTTGGCGTGATTGAAATAGCACAGAAAATGGCCACAACAAGCAAGAACGTAAAGCGATACCACCAGCTTCTTTTCATGTTAAAAAACTCCTAATAAGGGAATAATGGAGGTGAACCTCAAATAAGATTGCGTTTTCCTCATCCCTAGAAAACAGGTCAAATTACCTTAAATAAACGATTAGTTTTGTAAATCTTTAAAAATTATAGGTGAGATATATGAAAATGCAACAATTTGATGGACTTTTATGATTCTTTTGTCGACTTTTCTTCATCATGATGCTCTGCCCCTTCAACTTTTCCCATATCAATGAGTTCTTGTTCAGTTAAAGGTTTAGCAGAATTATCATCATTTTTTACTAATTTTGTTTCTTCGGACTCGGTGGCGTCGGCTTCCTGTTGCATAACATTTACGAAATCATCTTTAGCCTTTTGAAATTCCTTAAGACCTTTACCAAGACTCTTTGCGAGTTCAGGTAACTTCTTAGGCCCTATAAAGAGAAGTGCAAATACAAAGATAATTAATAATTCACCAGCGCCGAGTCCAAACATGGATTATTTTTCCTTTTTTTCAAAAACCTTACTTGAAGGTCCGCCAACTTGGCTCTTAAGGATCTTTACTTTAACATCCTTACTCACTTCTAGAGTGACAACCTTATCTGTAATACCAACAACAGTTCCAATTATACCAGATTTCGTAAAAACTTCAGTGCCTTTTTCAAGTTTCTCAAGCATTTCTTTTTCTTCATCCATTTGTTTTTTCTGGGGACGAATCATAAGGAAATAGAAGATGAAGAAAATGAGTATAACAGGTACCATTTGTACGATTGGATTTTGTTTAGAACCTTCATTAGCTAAAACAGGTTGAGCAATTAGAGAAAGAAGGATTAATAATTTTGACATTGAAACTCCGATTATTTTTTACTTTTGTTCTTTGATGACCCTTGCCATCTTTTTGATGAATATCTCTTATAAAATGATTGATAAAATTCGTCAAAGCTCCCCGCAATGATATGGCGGCGTGCATCTTTAACCATCTTCAACATGAAGTGAAGATTATGATAGGTAATGAGGTTTCCGGCAAGATATTCTCCACAGGTATAGAGATGTCTAATATATGAACGAGTGTAGCTCGTACAAACCTTACAAGAGCAATCCGGATCTGGTGCTCCCGTGTCTTCTTTAAATCTCTCGTTCTTTATATTTAAAGGACCGTCATGAGTGAGAAATTGACCATTTCTTGCATTTCTCGTTGGCAAAACACAGTCAAACATATCCAGACCAGCACGGATTCCGTTTAAAATATCTAAGGGCTTACCAACACCCATGAGATAGCGCGGCTTCTCTTGTGGCATTAAATGCACGAAATTATCGAGAAAGTTCACCATCTCTTCATTTTTTTCACCAACAGAAAGTCCACCAAGAGCTAGCCCCTCAAAGCCCATTTCATCTAAGCGCTCCATACACTCAACCCTAAGGTCATGATGAAGCCCCCCTTGAATAATACCAAAGAGATTCTGAGTAGGTCTTAGTTCATAATCACGGCATCTCTGGGCCCATCTTAGGGTCAGCTCCATGCTCTCCCTTAAACGCTCCTTAGAAGCAGGCAGCGCCGGACATTCGTCAAAGACCATCACAATGTCACTACCAAGGGCTTTTTGGATTTCCATACTCTTTTCAGGAGATATGAGATGCTTCGAGCCATCAATATGCGAGCTAAACCTCACCCCTTCCTCTGTGACTTTATTTATTGAGGAAAGTGAGAAAACTTGGAACCCACCAGAGTCAGTTAGAATTGGCTTTTTCCAGTTCATAAAACCGTGAAGGTCTCCACCAACTCTTTCAATTAATTCGTGACCAGGTCTCAGATAGAGGTGATAAGTATTTCCTAGAATGATCTCAGCGCCCATCTCTTCTAATTGATCTTGCCACATACACTTGACGCTGGCGCGAGTCCCTACAGGCATAAAGATTGGAGTTTGAATTTCTCCGTGGGCCGTTTGAATTGTACATGCACGTGCATTTTTATCTTTTGCTTCAACCTTAATCATAATTTTTCCAATCACTCATCTATCTAAGAATCAACATTGCATCGCCATAGCTAAAGAAGCGATAATCTTTCTCTTTTGCAACTTCGTAAAGCTCTAGTGTTTTCTCTCTTCCAATAAGACTACTTACTAGCATAAGAAGAGTCGATTCTGGAAGGTGAAAGTTTGTCACAAGAGCATCAATACTTTTTACTTTAACTCCTGGATACAAGAAGATATCCGTATCATAGACTTGATTTGCTAGAGTATCCTCAACCCCATTTCTCTCAATGGATTCAAGCGTTCTAAGAGTAGTAGTCCCGACAGCGATCTTAAATTTTTTTGACTTAATTTTTTGAAGAGAGTCACTTTCTATAAAGAACTCTTCAGTATGCATCTGGTGCTCACTAAGATCGTCACATTTTACAGGAGCAAATGTACCTAGGCCCACATGTAAAGTAACAAAGGCCTTATCAATATTTTTATTTTCCAATTTATGAAAGACATCATCAGTGAAATGAAGTCCAGCTGTCGGCGCGGCCACACTACCTGAATGTTTCGCGTAAACTGTCTGATAGTCTTCAACATCTTTTTCATCAGACTGCCCTTCTCTAATATAAGGAGGGATTGGCACTTTGGCATTTTCTAATAGGAAATTCTCTAGGCTTACGATAGAAGAACTTAAATAAAATGTGCCGTCCACGATATCTTCGATCTTGAGAGAGAGGGAATTCTCAAAGTAGTATTCATCCCCTACCCGTTTCTTTCCATTTGATCTCACAAGTGCACGATAGAAACCATTTGACTTAGGCTTAGCATCTAATAAAAAAACTTCTACTTTCCCGCCACTATTTTTCTTACCAATAAGTCGACATGGAAAGACCTTACTTTGATTCAAAATCATCAATGAATTCTCAGGTAAGTATTTATCAATGTTATAGAAGTGATCATGAGTAACTTTGTTTGAATTAATATCATAGACAAGTAATTTAGAATTCTCTCTGCCTGGGACAGGACGATCGGCAATATACTTCTTTGGTAACTCATAGTTATATGAGCTTAGTTTTAAATCAATGTTATTATTCATACCGAGGGTTATACAGACACACCACTACATAAGCAATCGACATCTAAAGCGTCATTATGACCTTGTAAAATTTTCAAGCGTTTTAAATTACAGAGTACAAACATACTCTATCTATGGGAGAAAGTTACAAATTTTTCTAGGGAATTATATGAAATACTCTCAGCACATCCTTTATCTGGTGATCATATTCATTTGCAAGAGTCCTCTGGCCTATAACAAATATAACAAAGTCGTTTATGGAGTCGATAATAGATACGAGATTATCAATTCACCATACTCAAAATATTCTAAATCAATTGCAGCAATGATTAATCTGAACGACCATAAAACTTATGAATATGGTGATGATATTGTCTACAGTGGTTTTAATGATTTGAAGTACTACCGAGGGATTCCCACTTGCAACAGTATGAAGTTTCGAGAACAGACAAGCGCAGCATCTTGTACTGGATTTCTCATTAAAAAAGATATACTCATTACAGCAGGTCACTGTGTGATAAAATATGGCCAGAAAATATCACGTCAAAAAAATTCAAAATGTAATACACATAAGTGGATTTTTGATTATACAGCAGAGAATTCAGGAAACGGCAGTCTCTTGATTAATACGCAAAATATTTCGACATGTCAGGAAATTATCTATGCTCAGTATGACGAGAATTTAGACTATGCTGTTATTAAGCTCAATTCTGATGAATCGAGACAACCATTAAAAATGAATCTCGATGGTGAGACAGATAACAAAAATCAAAGAGTCATGATTATTGGGCATCCTACAGGATTGCCGATGAAAGTATCAGAAGGTGCGAGAATTTCAAAAAGTGATACAAATACTTTTACCTCTAACCTTGATTCTTTTGCGGGTAATTCTGGATCACCCGTTTTTGACCGCTACGGCCATGTCATCGGTATTTTAAATAGTGGCGAAATTGATTACTTTTATAATATAAAATATGGCTGCTATGAGGTAAATGTTTGTGAGAAAATTGACGGTAAGTGCAAGAAAGCGGCTTATGGCAACAGGGCATTAGGCGAGCGATCAACGAAGCTCTCAGCTATAAAAGAAAAACTAAATAGCTATCTCAAGTAATCTTTCCATTCATCTATTCTTGAACGAGATTCATCTTCATCTATACCAAGTATAGTATCAACAAATGAGACGTTGATTCTAGCGTAACAAACGTGGCGCCAATCGACATGGCCTTGGACTCCAAATTCTTCGCTCGCCTTTAATTTATCTTTAAATGCATCACTTCTAATATACAGATCCGTTTGATTCTCTTTAAATAATTGCTTACATTGATCAATAACATTCTCTCGGCCCTCCTGAGAGTTTACATGTTGTGCTGACATTAGGTTTTTCATTAAGAAAGCACGCCTCGTATTCCAATCATCTGCATCAAGAGAAGTACCATTTCTTTCGTTAAAGAGATTCACATGCTTCTTTGCATTCTTAATATGAGTATGTCCACCATTATAAGCACTAAGGGTGAAGCGCCATCTATCTCTCTCTTCTTTCTCAAGATCCTTATAGCTTCCCGTCTTCAGAATGTGTGGATTAACTTGATTCACATATTTGAATTTTTCTTTTAATAAGTTTAAAGATATCTCCATGTTGACAATTGGATTTGAAACAGCATCTTTTAATAATTCGATACATTGTGAATCATTCATTTCTTGGGAACAGTATTTATCTTTGAAACCATCAGGTAACGAATTTTTTATATTGATTTGAAATAGGCCAGTGCTCTGACCAGAGTCATTAGCATTAGCAACACATCTCCCAGAAGACTCTTGACTCATCAAAGATAACATCAGGTCATAAGGTACACCATGCTCTGAACTTTCAGCCTTAAGTATTGAATTAAATTTTTCAAAGGGTGTCATTTTCTTTAAAGTATTAAAACACTTCGAGCTTTGAAGCTTATTTATTTCACAATAGCGTTTATCAATATCCTGAATATAATTATAACAACCACCACTGACCGAGTTGAAGTTATTTATAGTTTGCTTTGGAGTTGTTCTGAGAAGGCCTTCTTTCGCCTTAGTAAGCATTCCTTCTTCAACGATGCGAGCTGCATCCTTAGCATCTTCAGAGAGAAGATCAAACATGCTCTTTGGTATTTTTGTCACGCAAGCCCGCACATTTTCACCTTGAACATCATAGGTTTCGCTAGTGATTTCACCAGTGGTATCGTTGATGATGTCCTCATCTATAAGCACATCATCCTGAGTCGTTACTAATTCTAATTTCTCAGTTAAGGCAAGTGACTTTAGTTGCATAAAACCTGCATCACCATCTAAAGTGTTAACTTTTAAAAAGAAGTCTCTTTTAGGTATACCACTACCTCTAAAATCAAAAGTCTGAAGCTTTGACCACTTTGGATTCTTAAGCCAATTTATAACGGCAGCTTCTCTTTCAGATTTACTTAATTTTTTATATCGATCAATACCGCGTTTATCAGTAAGTTCCTCGAGAGGAATTCGCAACTCCGTGCCTCTTGGTATTAATCTCCCTTTATGTGAAGAGAGAAACTTAACCCCGTTTTCATTAACATCGTATTTTCTAAAATTTCGACTTTCTTTAAGTTTTACAACGACGTCAATTGCGAAGAGCTGCCCCTGAACAATCAAAGAACTGCACAAGATAAATGTTGTTAATATGTTTTTATACTTTATCATTACTCACCGACTATTCTAATCGGATAATAATAGTAAATACTTAAGAAAATATAGAAAAAAAGATGTAATAACTTGAAACTACGTGAGGGACAGACGCCCTCACGTAAAAAATTCTATAAACCTTTAAGTGCGTTATTAAAGCATTTTGCGACTTCCTGATCACGACTAAGAGCAAAACACCCCTTAGAATAAAGCTCATATTGAAAACCAAAGAAAGTACTTTCTCTTACTCCGGCTTTAAAACATGCGACTCTTTGATTCCAGTAGCCGATTGAATTACAAGAAGCAAGGATTGTTCCAGCAACACTTTTAAAATTATTTAAATTGTAATTATAAGCCACAGTAAAGCACTTTGATACTTCCTGGTCAGTAGTGGCTGCTTTACAAGCTACACTGGCAACATTAAACTCAACCTCAGTAGATGACCTAGAGAATTCAGTAAAACAAGCACTACGATCGTTCCAATAACCAACCTGATTACATGCTTTTGCGGCCAATTCATTAATATTAGTTTCACCCTCTTTAATACTAAGTAAGCTGGTATAGAAACAAGATGAAACCTCTTGCATTCTTTGTATTGCTGAACAGCTATTATAGATAGCACCAAGTACACCACGTTGATTTTCAAGATAAGTCTTAAAGCACTTTACACGCTCATTCCAATAACCCAAAGCCTGACATGAGTTAATTGTGATTTTCACTAGATGCATATCGATTTGCCCAGGTCTCCCTCCGCCTCTTTTCTTTAATCTATTTCGAACGTCAATCTTCGCAACATTAATGATATCTTTTAGATCATTAGCAAGCTTGTCTCTTCTATTGATCTTTCTTTCATTGCTTTGAATGAGATCAATAACGTTGTACAGATCATCAATTAATGTATTTACATTGTTTGCATTTACTGAAGATGTTAAAAGTAATAAACACAACATCCCCCCTAATAGTCTTTTCATATACCCTCCTCAAGATAAGAGGCAAAACTACTATCAGTATTAGAGATCGTCGAGTAGAGAGTATAAATTATTTAAACTCTATGCGTTATGTACTTTGATTTTTTTTAATAGAAGATCAACAAAAGTAACAATACTTTGAGATCGAATAGCGGTGTATTCATATGAATCAATACGCTCATTAATGAGAAGATCTTTTAAACTCATAAGTGTTTTCTTCATATTGTTCTTATTATGTGTTTCTAATTTTAAGCTCTCATCTAAAATCTTTTCCGCTTTTGTAAGAAACTCTCTATAGCCTTCAATATCATAATTGGTACTTGAATTCGCAATCATCTCTTTTTTAAGTTCAAATAAATGACCAAGAAGTTCTTTCATTTTAGAATTTTTTTGTGTGCGCTCTCCACTTACATTTGAGCTAACCTTACAGACTAGGTAATTTCTTGATTTATTACATTTCAGAATCTCCGCCTTGACCCTTGTCTTAAAGTCAGTGAGTCTGATTTCACCATCAATACTCTTAAGCGTTTTATCAATATTTGAATTTATGAGCATTCTCAGTCGATCATTTAGATAAGAAGAGGAACCCACTTTAAGTTTTGTCTTTGATTCTGCGTAATCTAGGGCAACAGTTTTATCTTTGTTTAAATGAGTTGCTCTCAATAAATTGTCATCTGCTTTAAAGTCTTTTAAACCAAGCTTAACGACATGAGACTCTAAGCGGCCACTTACCTCTAAGTCGATGTTAATTTGACCTTTAGATAGTCTAGTATTCTTATATTCAACATATTTGTCAGCACCTTTAGAATAAAGTGTAAAAGTATGATCTGCTCTGTAATCAAAGTTTTTTATACTAGCAAAAGTACTCAACGTTAAAAGCGATAATAGTGAAATTGTAACCTTGTTCATAACTCTCCAAATAGAATTAACTTGTTCTCATAATTATGATAGCGAAAATTAGGGAGCTTATGTGGAAAGGAGAAAAATCTATAAGTAGTGTCAAAAGTTTAAACAGTATTAAGTAGTTAATTATACGTAATGAGTGTGATAAATATCAACAAAGGTTAAGAATAAGATCCCTACGATTGGTCCATAGAAGATACCTCCCATACCAAAGACACTCATTCCACCAATAATCGTTAAAAGAACAAATGAAGAATCGATCTGGATACGATCTCCAATAAATTTAGGCTTGAACCAATTCTCAACAACCACTGCAACTGCCGTTGTAAAAAGAAAGAGAATTACACCAGAAGTAATCTTTCCAGTTAAGATGAGATATAAAGAGGCTGGAATTGTTACAACCGAGATCCCAACAAGAGGAACGAAAGCCAGTAAAATCATAACAACGGTCCAAAGAAAAACTGACTGAATTCCTACAAAGAAAAAAGCGACGCCAGCAAATCCACCTTGGATAACACCACCAACACCATTACAAATAAGCGTCACATAATTCATCTGATTAAACTTAGATAAAATAGTCTCTTCTTGATCCTTTGGAAGTGGTGATAGCTCAAAGATGTACTCCTTGAGAATATCTCCTTTAGTGAGAAATGAGAAAGCAACAATCAGCATAATAATCAAGTTAAAGATGAACGAGAAGATATCACCAACGAGTCCATTGAGCGTTGAGAGAATTCCACCAGAAGCTCCTTTAAAAAAGCCAATGATCTTTTCCTTGATCATGTTTAATTCTATATCGATAGAGAGGTAGTCTGAGAGACTTTTAATAAGTGAAGCAACTGCCCCTTCTCCAAAGAAGAAGTCATTTATCTCTTTTTGTCCTAGACCAGAAATGAGATTCTGATAGAGTCCAACTGCTTCTTTACTCACACTAATCAGGATAAAGATTGTTGGCAATAATACAATGAAAAATATCAAGCTACAGGTAATTCCACTAGCAACCGCACGTTGAACTTTTAACTTATTTTGAATATAGATATTGAGGCTAAAAAAGACTCCTGCTAAAATTGCTCCGAAAATCACAGGTCCAAGCATTGGCTTTATCATGAGCCAAAGAATATATATAACGAGAAAGAATGTGATTGCAAAGAATGCCTGAGTACGATTTAAATTATTCATATATTAAGATGCTTTTTTAATAACTAAAGGTTTTGCCCAGTCAGGTGTCAGAAACTTTGCTTTAGGAAAAGGTAGTTTATTCACGACAAAATCCTCAAAGAAACTAGGAAGATAATTACACGCAACCATCTCACCTAGATACTTTCCAGTTTCAGGATCTTTACCTTTTTGAACCCATTTAAAAATATCTCTTACAATATAATTACCATCACGATCAAGACCTAGAACTTCTGAGATATGTGAAGTTCTTCTAC
>DDIK01000198.1 GCA_002338505.1 Bacteriovorax sp. UBA1852 | reverse complement strand
TCAATATCAACAGCTACGTATTCACTGAATTCAGAATCGAAATAAACAAAGAAGCCTTCTCCTCTAACTGTTTCATCTGTATATTTAACAGCAAATGAAATATCATCATAATTTCCATAATCTACAGCACCATCAACATCATTTAATGCATTAACAAATTGATTAACTGAAATAGTAGCGGATGATCTCCAATCTTGTGTATTTCCTGAACCACCGCCAGAGTAACCACCACCGTTACCTCCGCCACCACCAGAGCCTGATCCACCACAAGAAACAAGTAAAGCACTTGCCGTTAGTGTTAACATAAAAGATTTCACGTTCAACATTTTCATAATTACCCCTCTTTTGCAGATTGTTATCTGCATATTTCTGAACATCTTGTCATTAGTCTTAAAAAAACTAGTACAAGACCAATGCCAACTTTATCCAACTAAAAGAGTCCACAATGACACCATTAATGCAGTGCTCTTCAGATTAACTAAGTGTCACTATGATTTTTATTCACACAATGGTGACAAAGGGCACCTTGCGGAGCGTTGTACCGACTAGATTAGAATTGATTTTTCTGATGTAATAGTAAACGATGAAATTATTTATAATTACAGTTCTATTAATAACAAAGCTCTCGCTTACTGCCTCACCTATTAATTATCGCATAACGAAATCAGGTGGCCCATTTATCATAAAAGAGTCCTCAAAAGACCAAAATGTCATCAACATAAGAACCGGAAAGAAAAGTTATACAAAACTCCTTATCGCCGAGACTCATCTCCTTACTATTGGACCCAGTAGTCTTGTCACTTTATCTCTTAATCAAAGCATTCCGATAATTGATCTTCATAAAGGAATTGCAAGACTTAAGTCACCTGAGTCAACTCATAACAGCTATAAAATATTTATCAATACGAATTCCTCATCAATAGGAGTGAGAGGAACAGAGCTCATTGTTACACACAATGAGATCAATCAAATATCCTCTGTCTTAACACTTGAGGGTGAACTAGACTTCTATAAGAAAAAAGATAGAGAAATCGTAAAGAAGCTAAAAGAATCACTAGATGAACATGATGAATTCGGTAAGAACTTAAAGCAATTAGACCTATTAGATTTGCTTCAAAGGTCATCAGTGAAAAGCGTGAAACAGCACTCGTTTTCAGGTGCGTACCCAACATATGAAAATCCTTTGCCGCCAACAAAGATATCTACAGAACAATTAAACTCGTTAAAAAATAATACGACTCTAGCTTTTGGTCAAGAAAAGCCCATCTATACAAAGTCAACACTTAGAAGAAACTTTACTCTCACAAATAAGAACCTCATACCTGAACCACTTAATATTCTTGATGACACCACACTCTCTAGTGATCAAAAAAGTCATATGTCATATGTAAGGCATGGAGGAATTTTAGATCTTAAGACTGGTATATACATTATGCCACCAGAAAATGCTTACTACGACCCAGTTAGAAATATGTATGATCTTCCCTACGAATATGGAGGCTTTGATTATCAAACAGGTAGCTACATACCTCCAACAAATACACGAATAGACCCTCTCTTAGGTTTTGTAACGAAAGTAAAAAATACATGGAGACAGGTCGATAAGTTTTCTAAGGGAGTCTCAGAATTATTGAGAAAGTATAAGAAAGTAACAAGAGTCGATCTCAAAGCGTCAATGGCCTACAAGAGATCAAATATTAGTCTAGAAAACTACTACGGTGAATACAGAAATATCTCAAAGACAGAAAACATGGCCTTTAACTTTCGATCTCAAATTGGAAGAGATCTCTATCACTCCTCTAAATATCAACACTACATAAGTGCCAGCCTAGGAACAACTATACACAATAGGACAAAAGAACCTGAGGTACAAAGAAATGATACTTTAATGACAGACTATCAATACAGATTTACAAGGAAGCATAGATTTAAAAAAAGGCAAGCATTCTCAGGACTGAAAATTAGCTTTAAAACACAGTACAAAGACATCCAGAATAAAGACCAATTTGACTTCTATACAGAAAGTGCTTCATTTGCTCTTTTTGAGAAATTTCATTTTACTAGAAGACATTCAATAAACTTAGAAACAGGCCTTCACGCTTTTCAAAGTTTTAATGAAGCTGATCATGGAAATATAAAATATGCCCGACTTGAAAACACATATGAAAATCACGGAGTATATAAGATATTTTTTGATTTAGGATATAGTAATCGTGACAACAAAAAAGAGGCCTCGCAGTTCAAAATTTTCACACTCGGCTATGGAGTTCTTATCAATGGTATATTTAGGAAAACAAATTTTAAGCTCAAACATAAATATGAAAATCATAAATTAACGACGACTTCATTAAGTCAAAAAGCTAAGTATAACCAAATTGACTTCTCACTGCACCGAAGAAAAGGTGAATACTTTAGTTTTGACGCATACTATATATATAAGTCCTTCGATAATGAAACTATGCAAAATAAAGAAAGCTTTAAAGATAATGCTATAGGGTTTGGAGCTAGTTTTTATTTCTAAAACAGACATGATTTTGATTGCTTAATCGATCCATATTACTTATATTTTATATTTGTAATATAAGGGTGACAGCATGAATCAACATGGAATGTTTGATCATATTAAAAATTTCCATGAAATTATCAATGAATTTGAAAAATTCTTTGCAAGAGTCGGTTTCAAAAGAATTGACGGTGCAGTTTTTTGTCTACTTTCATTGAGTGATAATTTTTTAAGGTCTGAAGAGATTGAAGAGGCCTTAAATCTCTCACAACCTGCCGTATCTAACTCTTTAAAAAATCTTAGTAACTACTCCATGATTATAACAAGAGACCATCCCGAAAACAAAAGAATAAAAATTCATACGGCCAAGGACAATGCAATCTCAGTTGTTTCAGGTGTTCTTAGAAAGAGAGAGCTATCATACCTAGAAGACTTTGAAAAAATATCTCAAAGCGTTTTAAATGAATCATTATCAACAAGAGTAAGAGAAAGGTTTAGCCACATACTAAGCACTACACAATTTGCGAAATCCCTTACTGAAATAATCATTAAGATTGATAATGAATTTGAAAACCCATATCCATTGATTAAAAACATTCCAAAAGCCTTTAACTTTATCAAGGAAAGCCAGGGTATTGGCGCTCATCACCTCAAAGAAACTCAAAAATCATTCACTAATATCGCAAAGAAAGGAATTTCTAATATTTTAGAAAAGATGGAGAATCAGACATGAACTTATCAAGAGTCGTCATCACAGGTGTAGGATTAACAGCACCAAATGGAAATAATATAAAAGAGTTTAGAGGAGCACTCCTCGAGCAAAAGTCAGGTATTGCAGAACAAGAAGTACGTTTCTTAGGAAAAATACCAGTCGGCCATTGCGACTTTGATGAGACGAAACATCAGAAAAAGAAAATGAGAAGACGAGGCACCCGTGTTGGAGGGATCAGTGTTTACTGCGCTAAAGAAGCACTCGATGATTCGGCCCTTGATTTTGAAAATATAGACAAGAGTCGTATAGGTATCTACCTAGGAATTACTGAGCATGGACCTGTTGAAACGGAAGAAGAGCTTTTTCAATTCTATAAAAATAACGACGAAGATCCAAT
>DDIK01000119.1 GCA_002338505.1 Bacteriovorax sp. UBA1852 | reverse complement strand
CTGCCCAGGCAGGTATCTGTTTCCAAAAATCATCATTTCTAAAATTCCTATGTTCAAGGTCAGGAATTTTTGAATGATCTACAGTAGTTGTGTTCATAGCATCTCTCTTTTTTTAAATTAATTAAAAGCATTATAAACAATTAATTAGGTTCTTATAAGGCTAAGTGCTTAAATATAAGTTAGATAGGACTTATTTGTCGTCATAAGTACTTAAAATAAAAGAATAATGCACTGCTATTCTCAGTAAAAAAAAAGATGATTCATCGAAGAAAGATTGATAGAATTCATCAGTTACAAAAAGAAGGATTTTTCTATGCTCATGGTTAAGAGTACACTCAAAGTATTTTTGGTATTTTCATTACTTATCTCAGCAGTTCTTGCAAAGAATGTAAGCACGGCCATAAGTTCGCTTGCAAAAAATACAGATTTGAGAACTGATGTCTCAATCTATTCATTTAACGCTGACAGCTCGCAAGTTTATACATTAAAAGGTGGAATGAGACTAGGCCTCATACTTGAAAGCAATAAAAGTGATGATTTCTACTACTATGGTAAAATGAATATATTCTTTGAAGAGGGCTCTTTTCGCTCATTAAATGATGATTCATTTGCAAGCGCTAACACTTATGGCGTTGAAGAAGCTTTTTTTAAATGGTCACCAAGCACATACTTCTATGCAAAAGCAGGTGTCAGTAAAGTTGAAAGAGAAGATCATTCACTCTTTATCAATCCACCGGCACTAGGACTTAAGCTAAACACGAGACCCTTTGATTTTAATTTCTTAGAAGTCGATACATTTGCCACAATCAATACCATATCAAATAATTCAACTCAGTCTCGTACCGGAAAAATTGATGGCAAAGCTTCTTATTACCTACTGCTTGGTGTTGATATAAGAATGTTATCAGACATGATTGATTTTAAACTTCACTACAAAGGATTCAGCTTTAATAAACTCACTTCTGAGTACGCTTTTAAGTCTCGATTTAGAGGATCTAGTGTCACAGGAACAGGAGAGCTTTCAAGTCGCTTTACTAAGGACTACTCAGGTCATCATGTAAGTTCTAAAGTTAAAATGAAAGGACTCTACCTTAAACCTTCACTTCGAGCTGAGTTGATCTCAAATAGTGATGCCGATGATCAGGGTCACCTTATGGGATTAGGTCTTGAAAGTGATCACTTTAAATATAAGATAGAAAGATTTGAAAATGATCCCAACACTCTACCAGCTGCCATTGTCTCACCCTACTACGGAGGAACTAATAGAGAAGGTTTTGTCACAGGAATTACATACCTTAATAAGAATTACCAGATTAATGTAGATTACTACACGATGACTACTATAGCGGCATCTCCATACCAAGACGATCTTGATATTATATTTATCGAGTTCTCAAGGGGTCTATAAATGGGACATATTTTAAAATATATTCGTCTCGCCTTGTTGGCCCCTGCAACCGGAATAGTTTCTATATTATGGGTTCTAATTCCTCTAACAAGCCCAGCAAACCCAAAGTGGACAAGCTACGCAGCTCAAACACTTAGGCTCATTGGACGCTTTGTACTTGGTTATAGAATTGACGTAGAAAACAATAATAATTTTGACATAAGACACGTCGAGAAAAGTGTCATCATCTCAAATCATCAATCCAACTTTGATATTTTCCATGTTGGAGAAGTCTGTCCAAGAAATTGCGTGAGTGTTGGAAAGAAAGCTCTGGCCTCTATTCCTATTTTTGGCCAAATGTATTGGCTCACAGGAAATATTTTAATCGATCGAGGTAACCGTAAGAGGGCCTGGTCTGTCATGGACAAAGTCGTTGATAAAATAAAAGAAGGGGCAAATGTTTGGATCATGCCCGAAGGAACAAGAAGTAAGGGAAGAGGCCTTTTACCATTTAAAAAAGGTCCCTTCGTTGTGGCCATTAAGGCCCAAAGACCTATCTACCCTATTTGCATTGGTGACTTTGATAAGGTTGTAGACTTAACAAGGTGGAACTCAGGAACTCTCAAGATGAAAATTCTCCCTCCTATATCAACTGAAGGTAAGACCCTTGATGACCTCAATGAGCTCAAGGAAGAAATAAGATCTATCATGGAGATAGAAATCGCGAAACTCTCATAAGGATGAACATTCATGGCATATACATCAACAGTAAAAGATAATGTAACGAGAGTCCTTGAGTGCGACACTGTTGATGACTTTCTCCATGCCCAAGGCTATTTCCACTATAAGGATAGGGCCCTACAAATTGAGATGCTAAGAATTATAGCTGGGGGAAGACTTAGTGAGATTTTAATCGATAATGAAGAGACTTTTGCCATCGATAAATTCATGCGCACAATCGGCATTTATCACTACGCCAAAATTGAAGCCCAAGAAAATGATCAAGACTTATTGAAGTTTCTTACTCCCTATCTCAATGGCATCAATAAAGCGATTAAAGAAAGAACCCCGATAGAGTTAAAGCTCATGGGTCACCGTCCAGCGCCTTATACTATTACAGATATTATCGCGACTATTAAGATCATGTCATACCTAGGTCTTGCCCAAGGCCAGCAAGATTTAGAGAAGCTCATCATCGAATTACTTAAAGGTGGCGTTGACGTTAACAAGTTAAAAAGTTTCTTTAAGA
>DDIK01000134.1 GCA_002338505.1 Bacteriovorax sp. UBA1852 | reverse complement strand
ACTCTCTGACTGAGGATTATATACATAGAGATGAAATGGAAAGACTTTTTCATCCGCAAGATGTGCCTTTTCAATGTGAAAGAGACTCGTAGGTAATTTCATTAACTTGCCCTCTTAAAGATTGATAGTACTTTCTTAAAGAACCCACCAGACTTTTTATTGCTCTCTTGTGGCGTCGAGGAATCATATTCTCCTTTGAGACCTTTTTCCCTGTACTCACTTAATACAACGCCTCTCATTGTTTCAATAATCACTTCGACCGACTTTACTTGATCAGGTTTAATCTGCTCTTCAAAAATACAGATAGCATAACCAAATTTAAGCTTTCCCTCCGTTAGAGGGTAGAAGAATTGGTTCTTATCAGTAGAGAAGTTTTCATCATGCCAGTGGGGTAGCATATGGCCATCCCAAAATTCTTTATTTTCTGATGAGAACTCTTTCCAGAATTCACTCTCGGCTTCTTCAGACTCTAAGAATTTATACTCGTGTGTTGCCAGGTAGGCCTTACTCTCTTGTGAGAATGTAAAGAAGAATACCTTTCCTTTAAATTGAGAGTGGACTTCAGATGCGATGAAATTATATATATGCTCTTTTTTAGTGTCTTTATTGTGATACAAGTTAAGGACACGCACAGCACTTTCGATTCCATTTGATTTTGGCTCAAAGTACTTATCATCATTATAAGTATCCTCATCACTCATTTCATTAGCGATAGCCTCTGCACCTTCTTCATATTCTCCTGTATAAGTATGGGAGAGAAAGTCCTTTGTATCATCTCCAGATACATATTTAGGCCCTTTTCTTTTTCTTTTATTTCCAACTCGGTTAATTGTGATGGCATCAAACTCATTCTTAAGCTTTCTGTAGTCAATTGTTTGTTCACCAAGATCTATCTTTTCTGCAAACGTTATTTCTAGATCACCTTTCTTCTTTTTTTCCTCGTCATTGTGCTCGTCTTTATCTTTCTTATTGACGATATCCCAGTCTTGATCCTGATGTTTAATACCTTTTCTGCTATCAAGATTAGTCTCTATATTGTCTGTGTGAGCAGAATGTTTCTTGTTCTCATAATTAGTATCAAGATCTAGCTCGGTTCCAGCTTTTCTTCTGGCATAGTCTAGTTCATTGTCGTCTTGGTCAAATTCTTGATCTTCTTCATCTTTGTCAAAGTCTAAATCTAGTTCTTTGTCTTTATTTTGACGATAATTACCATCATCATTTAGATCAAGTGCCTCTTCATCATTTTCTAAATTCTCACTATCGGTCTCTAGGTCGATCTCTGTATTTCGATAACCTTTATCATCCTCATCAGCTTCAATGTCAGCGGATAGCTCCTCTTCTTCGTCTTGATCTTTGGCAAAGTCTAAGTCAATTTCATTAGTGAGTGCATTCTTTTTGTCTTCATCAGCATCCATATCAAGAGTAGTCTCGTTATTCTCTCTATTCTTGCCGCTGTCATCGTGATCGTTAAGTTCATCTTCACTTCTAGTGTCTATCTCATCTTCTTCAATGAGATTGATTGTCTTAGCAACCTTTCCTTTCCAATGTGCTGATTCTGATATCTCTTCATCGCTATCATGATCATTTTCATTTTCTTGCGCTTCGAAATCAAGGCCATTATCAATGGCTTTTTTCTTCTTTGTTTCAGCTTCAAGATCGAGCGCTTCATTTGAGTGAGATTTTGCCGCTTTTTTATCTTCTTCAAGATCTTCTTCGAGATCTCTTGCATTCTTATCTGCAGATATGTCGAGATCAAGAACTTGTGATTTATGTCTTTTTTTCTCGTCTTCTAAGTAATCTTCCTCATCATCATGAGAGTTATCAGTATTCTCTTCAGCATCCAGATCTAAATCGTATGATTCACTTCTATTCTTATTTCGTTCTTCATCTTCTTCTTCATCTTCCATTGTCGCAAGGTCGTTTTGATCTTTATCAGCTTCAATGTCGAGATCTAAATTGTTAGATTGTGATTTGTAGTATTTATCATCGTTTGTAACTTGCTCTTCTTTGTCTTCGCTATTCTTAGCGTATATGTCCTCGTCAAAATTTAAATCCAGAGAGTTTTTCTTCTTTCTGTCATCCTCATCATAGTCTTCATAGGAGTCACTGTCGTTTCGTGTTTTTTGAGTGTTAGACTCTTCATCAAAACTGAGATCTCCCATCCCTGACTTCTTACTTCTTAAATAAGAGTCGATATAATTTTCTTGTTCTTCGTTGTCTTTGTTCTTCTTACTATCTTCTTCGTTATCAAAGGCCAAGTTGTTATTGTCAACTTTCCCTTTCCAGTCAGTATCTATTGATTCTTCTTTGTAGTCACGTTTCTTGTCGTCTGCATCTTCATCTTGAGATAGCTCGAATCCTTGTATTTGACCCTTAAGATTCATGTCGATCGTATTATCTTCTTCCTCAGCTATTACACCTTTTTCAACTCTCTGTTGCTCATTGAGGTTTTCTTTTTCTTCTTCGTTGCTAAACTTAGTGTCATATTCTTCTTCATCCTCTTCATCTTTTACGACAATTGATCTCAGAAGAAGCTTTACTTTGTATAGAAGTGTTTTAGGTGCAACAGGCTCAACGATACAGTCTGTTAATCCAATCTTTGAAAACTTATCAAGTGTTTTTCGTGGTATTTGTTTCTTGGATAAGAGAATGACTTTAGAGTTGAGTTTACTTATAAACTTTCTATTTGGCTGTAAAGTCATCGCACATTTTTTAGGATGACTAAAAATAGATAGAGACTGGCCAATAGTTGGGATCAGCTGATTAATTTCAGCTTGGTCATCTAATTCAAAAATTTCAATTCCTTCATCTTCAGCAATTTCTTCAATAACTTCTTTAAGTTTCTGAAGTGACTCACTGAGAGGGTGGATGAATATAAGTGGTTTCTTTGCTGCCATACTAAATATATTTATCGGTCTACAGCTGTTTTTCTTTTAATGTTTTCTCTATTTTTTTCATCTTCAGTCATACGTTATTTCAAAGGCTTATGTTTTGTGTCTTGATTTTCGCTATAAAGTCACGCCGTTTTTAAAAAAAATAGAAATATTGAAAAATTTTCCTAAAGTTCGATTGAGTCCCACCGAAATGCTTCTTGCATGGTCATGGAGACCATCACTTTATTAAATTAATGAAAAAGCAGTAAGCTTATTGATCCAAAAGGTTTTGAGGTCAAGTTCCATCAGGGATGTCACGATCACGGAGGTATCAATGGGTTTACGAATTAACACAAATGTCACATCACTTGCAGCACAAAGAACACTAGGCGGAAACAACGCCGAGAAATCAAAAACATTAGGAAAGTTATCATCAGGAACTAGAATTGTTCGTTCTGCAGATGATGCAGCTGGTTTAGCAATTTCTGAAAAGTTAAAGGCGCAAGTAAAATCAACGAATCAAGTAGAGAGAAATGCTAACGATGGTATTTCAATGATTCAAACTGCTGAAGGTGGTCTTAATGAGATTTCAAATATCTTAATTAGACTTAGAGAACTTTCAATCCAATCAGCTTCAGACACTGTTGGTGATACAGAGAGAAAGTTTACTGATCTTGAGTATCAAAACCTTAAGCAAGAAGTTGAAAGAATTTCTCAGGTTACTGAATTTAACGGTAAAAAGTTACTAAATGGTCAAGGTGACTCTTATGACTTTCAGATTGGTATTAATAACGATGATTTTCAAGATAGAATTTCATTTGATACTCAACTTCTGAACTCATCAATGGATAGTCTTGGAATTTCTGGACTTGCTGTAAACTCTAAGGGGAGTGCACAAGAAGGTCTAGAGGCAATCGATGCAGCTATTCAAAACGTTTCAGGACAAAGAGCAGAGCTAGGTGCGAAGCAAAACAGACTAACGTCTACGATTAATAACCTACAGGTAAGTTCAGAGAACTTATCAGCTGCAAACTCTCGAATAAGAGACACTGACTACGCTGCAGAAACAGCTAAGAAAACTAAGTTAGATATCTTAACCAATGCAGGTACTTCAGTATTAGCTCAGTCTAATTCTCAAGGACAGGCAGCTCTAAACTTAATTGGATAATCGATAATGATTATTTAAAAATTACAAATAAAAGAATTGCCCCGTGAATACGGGGCTTATTCTTTTTTGTTTATACTTTGTAACTAGTCGTTGTTACTAAGCTCTTAAGTCATTTAATAGATCTTAAGTTAAGTTGTCTTTCATCCCTAACTTTAATCATCTAAAGTTTGATTATGAACATAAAGCAAAATACTAAGGTTCCAAAGGCACAAGAAGTTCATCTTGAAGGACTTCTGAGTAGTAGTCTTGACTGTCTCTATCAAGTTAAGTCTAAAGAGATTGACTGGTATGTCGTGAAAGATAATTTCGAAAAGAAAATTACAAAAATCTCTTCTATTTATGAATCATTGGATGAGCATTTTATGCTCGAGTTTTTCTCTTTCGTAAAGAATGACTTTCTCTCTTCTTACATGACAGATAAAAAGGTTCATCACTTAATTTTAGCACTTGAAAAAGTTATAAGTGATAAAGAGTTAAATTTTGAAGACTACTATGAGTTGCAGAAATTTGGCGAAGTTAGTATTGATCTCGATTCATTCTTCTCTGGAGGGGAGATCCTTCATTTTAAATAAACTGTTAAGTCACTTATTTATAACGACATTTATATCCAATGAGGTAGGCATTAGTGATGGTCGTAAGTCTCTAATATCATTGCTAGTGTTGGCGGCAATGTGTCATATCTATATGTAAAATATTTTCATATTCGTTGTTTCGTAGGACCTTAGATGGTACAAATTTTTAGAATTAATATCAAAAAGTGCGAGTTTATGAACAAATTGCTGATTATGTCTCTTGTCTCTCTAGTGTTGTTATCTTGCGGCGGCCCCGAAAGTTCTCCGGAGCTTAATGATATAATTAACAACAATTCAGGGACTCAATCGAACCCGCCTAAGTTAAGTGTTAAGAGGTTTGAGTGCAATAGCTCAGGATGTCCTAAAAACGCCGTCTTAATTAGATCCTCTGAAGTTTCTGACACGAGAAGTAGTTGTTCCGGTTTCTTTATAGATGATCAGAAGGTTATGTTGACCAAGTCTTGTTTAAAAAGCCTTGAATTAAATAAGCAATCTTGCGATTCAAAAATGACAATCACTGATCTTGATGGGGGCGAATATAGTTGTGAAAAACTCTATGTTTCCAAGTCTATAAGAGAAGGGGATCTTCCACAATATTCTCAAATTATTATTGAGACAAATAAAGTTAAACCTGACTTTGTGCCAAATAATTTTGAGTTAGCTAGAATGGATTCATCAAGCTCATTAAGTGTGTGGTTCATTAAATTTGATTCTAAAACTAAGAGAAATTATCAGCTTGTTAGAAATGATTACTGTAAATTAAGTGAAAATAATCTTCGTACTTTTAGTGTTAATCAACAATATCAATCTCGAACATCAGTTATAAAGAATTGCTCCTTACAAAACCTCGAACTTGGTAGTTTAGTCTCTAATTCATCAGGTGATATCTTTGGTAGTGTTTATAGGAAGTTGAAAGAGGACACTCGATTAAATGTCTTATTAGGAAAGAAGCCAAAGTCACTATTTCTTATGAACACAGCGGCCTGTTTATTGAAGAACTCTAAAAATCTCATCCCTGAATATAATCATTCTGATGTTACTGCATTTGATAGTGAAATGATCATCAATTGTGATCGAGAGATCAAGTTTCCTAAAAAATTAGATGAAGAAAACTTCTATTTAAAGAAGCTTTTTAATATAGAAGGAAGCACTCGACGAGTTTATTTCCTTCGTGGAGATAAGACTGATGATGTATCTTTCTTTGAAGTTAGGTATCCTGCCTGTCTAAATAGTCGTAAGGAAACAATTCCTTATTATAAGTTAATCCTTGAGCCTAATGAATTCTTTGAAGTTGATACTCCGAAGAAGTCAATCGCCTTTGATCAAGCTAAGTATCGACTTATGAGTATTTATGATCGTAAAACTCAGGGTTTTAGAATATCCTTCGTCGTCGATGACAATATCGTCGAGACTGTTCACATACGTAAGTGTAGGTAAGCCTAGGCCTAGGCCATCGATTATTTCGATGGCTTAAAGATCATATCAAACCAAGGTTTCTTATCTCGAGAATCACAATCAGAAACCCAAAGGTGCTTTGGTTCAAGATAGGCCATAAGACCCTTATCTCCCATCTCACGTCCAATACCAGACATTTTAAAGCCACCAAATGGCATACCAGGGTTGAGTAGGTGATATTCATTAACCCAAATTGTTCCAGCTTCAATTGCTCTTGTGAGCTTGTCGATTTCTTTTTGATCTTTTCCCCACACGGCAGCGGCTAATCCATACTCACTATGATTAGCCAGCTTAATGGCCTCATCTGTAGTTTTAAACTTGGTAAGTCCTGCAACTGGTCCAAAGATTTCTTCATGCCAAATTGTATTGTCTGGAGTGATCTCAAAAACAGTTGGCGCGATATAACAACCTTTCGAATAGTCACCCTCAGTAATTCTGTGACCACCACATAGAAGATTTGCGCCTTCTTCTTTTGTTTTATCGATATACGACATTACTCTATTCATATGCTTTTCATTAACCATTGGTCCATAAGTGCTACTCTTTTCACTTGTAAGACCTATGCCGATATCTTCAATCCTCTTAAGAAGTCTCTCTTTAAATTCATCATAGATTTCTTCATGAACAAGTATTCTTGTTCCAGAATCACAAGCTTGTCCTTGATGATAGAGAAATGCATATAAAGAACCATCAATGGCGATATCAAGATCAGCATCTTTTAAAATAATATTAGGAGATTTACCACCAAGCTCAAGAGTTGTATTAAGCATTTTCTCTGAGGCATTTTTCATGATGAGCTTTCCAACTTCAGTGGAACCTGTGAAAGCAACTTTTTTGATGAGTTTATTTTGTAAAAGGGCCTCGCCTTCCTTTGCTCCACCAGTGATGATATTAACGACACCATTTGGAAGACCTGCATCTTTAAGGATCTCAGCTAGCATCATTGCCGTTACTGGAGTTTCAACTGCTGACTTTAAAACTGTTGTACAACCAGCTGCTATAATAGGTCCTATTTTCCATGCTGCCATAATGAGTGGGAAGTTCCATGGGATAATTTGAGCACAAACACCAACTGGCTCGTGAATAAGATAATTCTTAGAGAAACCTTCTCTTGTCGCTCTCTCATCCATCGTAGGACCAAAATTAAAATTCTTCATACTTTTAGAGAGAACTTTGAAGTAGCTTGCACTATTATGAACATCTGCTGCTGCTTTAGAAAAAGTAGAGCCAGAATCTTTTATTTCCCATTCTATGAGGTCTCTCTTTCTCTCTTTGATCAACTCACTTACTTTGAGAAGAATTTCGCTTCTCTTTTCGACGTCATAGTCACGCCACTCACTGTCGTAGAAGGCCGTATTGGCAGCGTTTACTGCATCTTCAATATCTGACTCGCTCGGTATTTGAACCTCAGCGATAACTTCGCCATTACATGAATCAATTGATTCAACAGACTTTCCATTACTGCTATTTTTAAATTCACCATTGATAAAAAGTTGTATGTTTTTCATTTAAAGACTCCTTTCTTATATTTATTTACAATTTTCAAAGGCCACAGAAACACCTTGGCCGACGCCTACACACATTGATGCGAGGCCTTTTTTCATATTCTTATTATCTTTCATGATATGTGCTAGAGTTGTCGCGATACGCGCCCCTGATGAGCCTAGAGGATGACCAAGACTGATCGCACCACCTCTTAGATTTACTATCTCAGGATTAATCATAAGCTCACGCATACAACCAAGGCTTTGAGAAGCAAATGCTTCATTGAGTTCCACGACATCAAAGTCGTTAATTTTCATTTTGTATCTATTGAGTAATCTCTTTGTCGATTCAACAGGCCCTAGTCCCATAACATTGGGATGTATTCCTCTTGTTTGGCCACCGGTGACCTTAACAATCGGAGTGAGTTTTTCTCTTTTAAGAAAATCTTCACTTACTAACATGACACATGAAGCTCCGTCGTTCATCATGCTTGAGTTACCTGCAGTGACACTTCCGTCTTGTTTGAATACGGCCCTCAGCTTAGAGAGCTTTTCAAGACTTGTGTCTTCACGAGGCCCTTCATCTTTAGAGACGATGAAAGAAGATTTTCTTAGTTTTACTTCAATAGGTAGTATTTCATCATCAAAGCTTCCACTCTTTTGTGCTTCGAGTGCTTTTTTATGTGAATTAAGCGCAAAGATGTCTTGATCTTCACGAGATATATTCAGTTTATTTGCAACTTCTTCAGCCGTTTCTCCCATTCCATATAACGGAAACATCTCTTTCATTTTAGGATTTGGAAAACGCCAACCAAAAGTCGTGTCATACATTTTAGAATCTCTTCCAAAGGGTGTTGAACCTTTAGAGATAACAAGAGGCGCTCTTGTCATACTTTCTGCGCCACCTATGAGAAAACAGTCTCCAACACCTGCTTTAATTCTTGCAAAGCCATCTATAATGGCATCAAGACTAGAAGCGCAGAGACGATTCATTGTCACCCCAGGGACTTCATATGGAATTCCTGCCAATAGGGAGGACATTCTTGCAAGATTCCTATTATCTTCTCCGGCCTGATTTGCACATCCGACGATGACATCATCAATCATGGATGGATCAAAGCTTAGGGACTCGATGGCATCTTTAAAAAGGCTTGCTAACATGTCGTCAACTCGCACATCTTTTAAAGCTCCCCCAAGTTTTCCGATAGGTGTTCTCTTTGCATAGACTAAATATACTTCGCTCATAATACTTCTCTTTTTATGTAGTGACTCATTCTATATCTCTGATCTCCGGTTGCCTGATACAGCTCAAGGAGAACCATAGCGACTTTTTCAAGTCCTATATGCTGTGCCCACTCAAAAGGTCCTAGAGGGTAGTTAACACCAAATCTCATGGCCTTATCAATATCATCATCCGTTGCTAGCTGTTCTTCTTTGGCAAAGTAAGCTTCATTTATAATTGTCGAAAGAATTCTCGGATAATTAAAACAGATTCCTGGCGACTTTATAAGTTTTGGTGTGAATCCAAAATTACCAAATAATTTTTCAACCACAGACATTATTGAAGGGTCTCTTAAGTAGACTTCAAATGTTTTATTAGGAGAATAAAAACCTGTTGCCATTGCACCATCAATGAAATCAAACTCCTCTAAGAAGAAGTCAACCCAGTTGACACTTAGATCACTTAAAAGGTTTCCTCTAAAAATATCTCCAATTTTTAATAGGAGTTCAATCTTGCTCTCTCGTGGAAAGCAAGTGAAATCAAAGAGAGTGTCGGCGTCTTCTAATTTTGTGTAATCTGTTTCATCAATTGAAACCGGGTCGACCAAAATTGTCGGTAGATCTGTATTAATTAATTCTTCGTAATATTTATGGTTCTCACTAAGGAGAATAGCTATGTTATTCATACTTATAAAACCCTTGAGTTGACTTCTTTCCAATGCGGCCACTTTCAACCATCTCTCGTTGAATCTTATGAGGTCTAAATCTCGGCTCAAAGTAATATGATTCCCAAACACTTTGAGTGACCGAGTAGTTGACGTCAATTCCAATGAGATCCATTAAAGTGAATGGCCCCATTCTAAAGCCACCAACTTCTTTCATGACTTCATCAATTTCTCTCACTCTGTCTTCATTGAGTGAGCCGAGTATGTGGAAAGACTCACCATAGAAGTTTCTAGCGACTCTATTAACGATAAATCCAGGAGAGTCCTTACAGACGGCTGGCTTCTTACCTTTGGTCTCAAAGAACTCATATAGTGATCTCGTAAGGACTTCATCCGACCAAGGTGTTTCAATAACCTCAACTAGTTTCATGATAGTTGCAGGATTAAAGAAATGTAGTCCGAGGGTCTGCTTCTTTCTATCTTCAGAGAGATTTCTTGCGATACTCGTAATTGGTATACTTGAAGTATTTGAAGCAAGAATACATTGCGCTTTCATATGTTTATCAAGCTTTAAAAAAAGCTCTTCTTTAATCTTCTTATCTTCAATAATTGCTTCAATCACAAGATCAGCATCAGTGCAGTGCTCTTCAACACTTGATATATGCAAATTATTCTTAAAGCGATTGATTTGATCGACTTCAAATTTCCCTTTTGTTTGGAGCTTTTCCCAGGACTCATGAATGAGTTTTTGAGACTTCTGTGCCATTTCAAAAACGTGATCAATGAGTTCCGTCTCTATTTCTTGCTGAGCAAACCATTGGGCAATTCCTCGCCCCATGGTGCCAGCACCTATGATAAGTACTTTTTCAATTTTCATAACTTCCTAGTGACGAGTAGGTTGATCTTCTTCAATGTATTCAGGAAGTGTTAGACCTGAAGCATTCGCCAGCTCTTCAACTTCTTTAACAAAGGCATCCCTAATAACGGCATTGGTTCTCTTTTTAAGACCAAGGTTAACGTAGAGATCATTTGATCTACCCTTAGTTGAACCAAAGACATTCATTACTCTTGGCCACCAAACATTAAGTCTTTCTTGAAGAAATTCTTTATTGTCGCCATCAGCTAAGATTTTTATCCACTTGTCTCCATGAGCAAGGTGCATGATTTCTTCTTTATAGATTCCTTCAATTCCTTTTTTCCATGGTAGGTAACTTGAATCTAGAGTGTCTTCAAGTTGATGCCCTGCCGCTCTATCCATTAAGAAGTTAAAGAGAATAAAGTCTTCCCAGTAATTGATTGGGTAATAGAATATATTAACTCTGAAGTCTTTTTTAAGACGTTGAAAACCAATGTTGGCAGACTCTTCTTCCATTTTAAATGAAAGTTCACTGTCCTTAATATGAGAGTCAACATCTTCTCCAAGACCTTTTAATAATCTATAGATAACTGAAGCGTGTCTCATTTCATCTTTAACGATTTGAGCAACGATTACTTTCTCTTGCATCGTTGGCGCTTTTTCAATCCAAGGTGCATATCCTAGGGCCCCTGAGTATTCAGAGTCATGTTGCATCCATAGAAGATTCTTGAGTGCTTTATCATAAAGCGCTGGAAGCTCTTCACCCTTATCAAATTTACAACCGTTGGCAATTTCTTCAAATAGTTTCTGATCTTCATCACTGTAAGTTCTTGTGCTCATATTATTCCCCTTTTTATTGTCCTTTAAATTGTGGTGCTCTTTTTTCAAAGAACGCGCCAAGGCCTTCTTTGTAATCCATAGAATTACCAAGAAATCTCTGGCATTGTGCTTCTCTATCCATACTATCACTGTATGAGAGATCAATACTATTTCTAATATTCTCTTTTATCATTTGTACAGCTAATGGTGCCATTGAGGCGACTTCCATGGCCCAATTTTTGGCCGTTTCTGTATAGTTTTCGTCGACCATATTAATAAGTCCATGCTCTTTCATGTCCTCTGACTTTAAAGGTTGGTTAAAGAGAAAGAACTCTAGGGCCTTTTTCTCTCCAAGTGCCTTTGTGAAAGTGTGAGTGGATCCGGCATCTGGACATAAGCCTAGCTTTGAAAAACCAGAAACAAATTTCACTCCAGGTGCGCTTACAATAAGATCACAGGCTAAAGCAACAGAGACGCCAGCTCCAGCACAAACACCATTAATCGCACCAATCACTATTTTCTTAGAATTTCTGATAGCGTCTACGAGTGGGTTCCATTCTTCTTTTAGCGTCACTCCAAGGTCCACGGGGCGATCTTCGCCTTTGACGGTTCTGTCGTTGAGATCTTGTCCAGAGCAAAAAGCTTTTCCTGAGCCCGTTAGCACAATACACTTTACGTCTTTGTCCTTATTAAGACTTCTTATGGCCCTAATCATTTCAAGCTTAGCATCTCTTGTGAGAGCGCCATAAACTTCAGGACGATTAATTGTCAAAGTCCCGATCTGATTTTCTACTGTGATCATTATATTTTCAAAGTCATACATATTAATTTCCCTTATATTCAGGATCTCTCTTTTCAAGAAATGCTCTCATGCCTTCTTTTTGATCTTTTGAAGAGAAGGTGAGGTAGAAGTTTCTTCTTTCATAGTCGATAGCATCACTCTGACTCATTTCATAGGCCTTGTTAACTGACTCTTTGCAAAGTCTTACGGCAACTGGCGCTCTATTAGCGATAACACTTGCTACTTCAAAAGTTTCTTTTAAAAGAGTTTGATGAGGAACAACCTTCGCGCATAGGCCCCAGTCTAGAGCAGTGTTAGCATCAATCATCTCTCCAGTTAAAACCATCATCATGGCCTTAGACTTTCCAATTGCTCTTGTCAGTCTCTGAGTACCACCGGCCCCTGGAGTCGTACCAATCTTGATTTCTGGCTGACCAAACTTCGCTTGATCACCACATATAATGAGATCACAATGCATCGCTAGTTCACATCCACCGCCAAGTGCAAAACCATTTACGGCCGCAATAACGGGCTTATTTACAAGCGAGAGCTTTTGCCACGCTCTAAATCGATTATCGTTAATTTGATCAATCGGTGAGGCCTCAACCATTTGAGCAATATCTGCACCCGCAGCAAAGGCCCTATCGTTTCCAGTCAAAATGATAACTCTCACATTGGGATCATCATCAAGATTGATGAGTGCCTCTGAAAGCTCGTTCATAAGATCAGTCGATAGAGCGTTTAAAACTTTTGGTCTATTAAGTCTCACAAGTGCCACATGGGGATAATCCTCATGCGTACTTTCGACAATAATATTCTTATAATCTGTGTTCATAAATATTCCTAAAGCCTCTAGAGCTGTGTAACTTCTTCTTTCGCGAAATGAACAGAAACGAGATCACCTGCAAATGTCATAGCGTCTTTTCCTGAGGCCATATTCTCTGGGGACTTCATCGCGGCCTTAAAAGTTTCTTCATCAGCAAAGACAACTTCAGCAACAAGGTGAAGTGTCGGCTTACCCATAGGCGCAGCAAATACTTTATTTACTCTGATTTCCTTTACTCCAGGAACTTTCTTAACAAGTGGAGTGTGGACTTCTTCATAGTGCTTAGTAAATGCTTCAATATCTTTTGGTACTTTGTAAGTTGCAATAAGTTTATACATAATTTCTCCTTAATTATTTATTTAAATAGCCTCTTTTCATTTGATCTCTTTCTATAGCGTCAAAGAGCGCTTGAAAGTTTCCTTCTCCAAAACCATCATGCTTTTTTCGTTGAATGAATTCAAAGAATAATGGCCCGACATAAGTCTCTGTAAAGTTTTGAATAAGATATCCTTCCTTGTCTCCATCAACGAGTAATTGTCTATCTTCAAGTTCGCTAATTTCTTCTGTAACCGTGAACTCTCTCTTTGGTATGTCTTCATAGTAGGTATGTGGGATATCAAGAAATTTAACATCTCTTTCACGTAGCTCTTTTACTGTCGACATAATATCTCCACATGTCAGTGCGATATGTTGAACACCGGCACCTTTATGAAGATCAAGAAATTCTTGAATTTGTGACTTTCCATTCTCTGCTTCAGGTTCATTAATAGGAATAATAACTGCGCCATCTGCAAGTTGAACGACCTCTGATTGAAGCCCTGTTTTAACACCTTTAATATCAAAGTAGCGAGTGACTTCAAATCCATAAATTTCTTTATAGAAATCAACCCATTTCTTCATCTCACCCTTAGGAACATTATTTGTCAGGTGATCAATTCTCGCCACTCGAGAAGAGAGTGGTTTTGCCGATTGATCACTTTCAAGCTTTGTCATATTTGGTCTAAAGTGCTTATTAGGCCTTTGGATAAATTCATTTCTCACGTCTCCAAAACCTTGGATACTTGCAGACTTATAGACACCATGTTCACTTTCGATAGTCTCAACAGCTCCTACTGATGTCGCCCCTCTTTTAAATGCTTCATTATAAGCGTGCTCGCAGTCTTCAACAAGAAATGAGATTGTTGAAATTCCTTCACCATGATCATTAAAATATTTTCGAGACTGACTATTTTCAGTACCTTCAATAAGAAGAAATCTTACTTGTCCCTGCGAAAATAATTCTGATTTTGATTTCTCAGAGTCATTGCTGATATAAGTCTTTTCAAAACCAAACGTATAGAATAGCTCTTTTGTTTTAGTCTCTAGTGAGTCACATGTGAACTCGAGGTGATCAATTGCTAAAATCCCAAGTGGGTTCTTGTCAGATATCTTGCTCTTCATAAAATCCTCTCTAATAAAAATATAACAAAGCATAGTGAATAGCGTGTTATTTGTAAAAAAATGAATATGACATTATAGGCCATCTTGGATACTATGATATCAACTATAAAAAGGCATGCAATGAGTTATAAAATATTAAACGGTAATGAATTAATAATTCAGGGTGGACTTGAAGCAGGGTTTTCTTTGTATACAGGCTATCCAGGTTCTCCTCTGGCCGAATATTTCAATATTCTCTATAAGAGAAAAGATGAATTACAATCAATGGGCATCCGCGTTGCCATTGCGAATTCTGAGGCCAATGCTGCGGCCATGGTCAGTGGGGCAAAGCAAGCTGGTAAAGATGCCGTCGTTGCCATGAAGTCCATGGGCCTACATGTCGCGTCTGATGCCTTGAGTGTTGGTAACTTCGCAAATCCTGGTGTTCCAAAGAAAGACGAAAGTGGAGAAGATATTTATCCAGGTGTTGTGGTTGTCGTAGGTGATGATCCTTGGTCGATGTCAACTTCTACTGCTGCAGATTCACGCTACTTATATAAGCACCTTCACATCCCTTTTCTTGAACCAAGTACTCCTACAGAATTAAAAGATTGGATGGGTGTGGCCCTTCAAATTTCAAAGAAGACAAGTCTCTATCAAGGATTACTTCTCACAACTTTTATGGCCGAGGGTGGTGGCCGCGTTGAGATTGGTGAAGCACAGACTCTTGATAATGAATTGATTGATATTGATCCCACAACATTTGATCTCTCTAAGAATGTCATGGTGCCACCAAACTCTTTGATGGCAGACGTGCGTATGATTAACGAGCGTTTTCCAAAGGTCGAAAAAGTTCTTAAGGAATTCAAACTTGATAAAGAGATGGGAAATACAGAGTCAAAAGTCGGCTTTATCAGCTCAGGTGTTATCTATGAAACAGTGAAAGAGTATCTTGAGAATCACGATCTCATGGATAGTTATTCTCTTTATAAAGTCGCTTGTTCATATCCTCTTGTAAAAGACTTCCTCGTGCCATATCTCGAGGGATTAGATGAGGTGATCATCGTCGAAGAAAAGAGAGACTTTCTTGAAAATGAGATTAAGTCTCTTTGTCAGGAAAAAGGCATTAAGTGTCGTGTTCATGGAAAGTACTTTCACTATAATGAAAAAAGTCACGAGGGCTTTCCTGCTCACGGTGGTATAAGCTATGAAATTGCTGAACAAAAACTCAATGAATTACTAAGAAATTTATCTAACTTTTCATGCGAAGAGCTTAAAAAAGAAAGACGAGGAATTGATGGGATTCTCCCAAAGAGACTTCCAACTTTTTGCCCTGGTTGTCCACATCGTGAGACATTAAGTCTTTTAAAAGACTTAAGAGGCTGGCTAAAGAGTCAAGGAATCGATCTCATTACTCATGGTGATGTGGGCTGTTACTCGCTCTCATTCTTACCTCCTTTTAAAGAAATGCATAATCTCTCGGCCATGGGCCAAGGTGGCGCTCTTGGATCGGGAATGGATATTTTCACTGAGAACCCTAGTGTCGTTTTAATGGGAGATTCAACTTTCTTTCATTCTGGACTAACAGATATTTCTAACTCTGTTCAACTCGGTCACGATATTACATATATTCTCCTTGATAATGACAATACTGCAATGACAGGTCATCAAATGACTCCGCGTTCAGGTATTTCAGTAGAGGGAGAGTCTAGACCTCGCCAAAGTTTGATCGGGACAGTGAAAAGTCTTGGGGTCACAGAAGTCTTAGAAGTTAATCCTAGTGATCGCTATTTCTATCAAAATCATATGAGATCAGTGATCAAGAAACCTGGCATTAAAGTTATTGTCTCTAATAAAGAATGTGCTCTAACTTATGGTGCACGTAAGAGAAGTGCAGAGAGAAAAGAGCTTAAGTCTCGTGGAACTCTTAAAGAAAAAGAGTTTTATCAAATTAATACTCTGGCCTGTGAAGATTGTCGTGTCTGTGTTGAAAATACTGGCTGTCCAGGTCTCACAAAAACTTTTGATGCATATGGATCGAAGGTCATGATTGATCCTCAGGTCTGCGTTTCTGATAGCTATTGTACTAAACTTAAGGCCTGTCCAAGCTTTGAATTAGTAAAGGTTTCAAATTTTCATCCAACAAAGTACAAAGATCTCTCGTTCACTTCAGACATCACAGAGCTTAAAAAACCTGATCTTCTTAAATCATTTGATGATATTGCTTCAGGTGACGCTTTAAGAATTGTTGTCACAGGAGTAGGTGGCTCAGGGATTACAACGATCTCAAAAATTCTCTCTGTTTCATCAGGAAGTATGGGTGGCAGAAATGATCTCGATTTTAAATTCATGGATCAAAAGGGTCTTGCTCAAAGAAATGGAAATGTGACCTCACATCTCTCTATTGTTAATAAAGAGAAATCTATGGGTGCCGTCACTCCTTTAGGAAGTGCAGATCTCTTATTATCCACGGATCTCTTAGATGGTGTCTCAAAACTTGAATTCTTAAATTCTTCAGGGATCGCCGTTCTTGATGATGACTTTCAAGTGCCACTTTCAATTCTCTTAGACGATGAAGTTGAAAGAAGGGGAATGACAAGAGCAGATATTCTCTTATCTTTGAAGGGTAAGGATCACGTTATAACAAAACCATTTAAGAAGTATTCAAATGAATTACTTGGAAAAAGTATCTATGCTTCATCAATGATTCTTGGTTTTTGTTATGGCAAGGGAATGTTGCCATTTAGTGATAGTGAGCTTCTCGATTCAATTCGTAAAGCTATTAAGAGCAGTGAAGGCCAAGCAAACTGTGATGCTTTCTTCTTTGGTGCTAAGCTCTTTGAACTTGGAGATAGCGAGTTTGAAAAGCTATATATTAAGAATGCTCAAAAAAGTAATTACCTTACTCTTGCAAAGGAGTCTATTAAGTCATCTTTATTTCTTGGTATGAAGTCCTCATACTTTCTAGATGACTTTGAAAAGAATCTGGGTAGTGCTGCCGCTAAGCTTTCTTGGGTTTCTAAGAGAGATATTATTCAAATTATCCATGATCTCTATATCTATGATCGTGGAGCACATGTTAAAGAATTTATCTCCGGTGCTAAAGCGCTTGAATCTATTTATGAAGGTGAGGAGCGAGATATTGCATTTAGAAGTTTTGCTAAAACGTACTTTGTTAAAGATGAAGTTTTCATCGCTCATCAAATGATTTCGCCAATTCTAAGAGATATTGATAATACTTTGTATGCAGATATGGGAACGAGTTATAAAAAGGTTAGAATTAATAGGCCTTCTTTTGATCTCTTTGGAAAAAAGATTGAATTTGATATTTCTCCGAAAGACTGGATGCTCGCTCTTATGAGACATATGCGCTTTTTGCGATTTCTTTTGCCAGCTTGGCATAAGAAAGAGCGTGAAATTGCACTTGAGATCAGAGACTCTCTCTTAAATAAAATACCTAAGAAATTTGAGGGACAATCAAGACGATCTGCCGTAAAGAAACTTGAAAATATTAAAGGTTACCGAGAAGTGAGATATTTAAAAGCAGAAAGTACTTTTAAGGAGCTTGGCCTGTCATGAGAGAATCTGTCTCTGCTATCCTAATTCACGAAGATGATGTGTTCTTTATCAAGAGACAAAGTCATCTTAGGGCCTTTCCTGGATACTTTTCTTTTCCGGGAGGAAAGGTTGATAAAGAAGATAATAGAGAACACAAGCTTAGTGAGCAGTACGGAATTGAGGCGCGATTTCTGCATGCTCTAAGTAGAGAGCTCGATGAAGAGTTGAACTTTGATCTGGACCACAAAGATAATCAGTCTTTAATTAAACACATCTCTCTTCTTGGAGAGGCCATCACCCCTGATTTTAATCCTCACCGATTTAGAAATCTCTATGTCAAAGTCTACCTTAATGAAAAACCCAGCTTCTCTCTTGATGCAGGAGAGATTGAAAAAGCGTCTTGGTTAAAAAATGAAGAAGCTTTTGAAATGTATAATAATTCTAAGATGCTTGTTGTTCCTCCGATGATCACTATTCTTGAAGACCTTGCACGTGATATAAATTCTAATAAGATAATCGATCCCAATCTTAAATATGATAGCGCCAAAGAAGTACCTATGATTAGGCCTGTTCATGGAATAAGACAGTTCTTACCTCTGTCGCATACTTTTCCTCCGGCCAATAGAACAAATTGTTTTTTAATAGGGGATACTGATTATGTCCTCGTTGACCCATCTCCGAGTGATAAAGATGAATTAGAGAAACTCATTAATTCAATTGAAAGAGAGGTGAGTTTTAAAGACATTTCAAAAATTCTCTTATCTCACCACCATCCCGACCATCATGAATTTTCAACCGATATTGCAA
>DDIK01000167.1 GCA_002338505.1 Bacteriovorax sp. UBA1852 | reverse complement strand
ATGTCGTTTTCGATATTTACAAGAAAGTTCTCCTCGAAACAAAAGAGCTTAAAGACTATGATGGAACAGGCATTGTCCTTCAAGCATATTTGCGAGACGGCATCAATCACTTAAGAGACATAATAGACCTTGGAAAAGAGCGTGGTGTAGTCATCCCTATTAGAATTGTAAAAGGTGCATATTGGGATGCGGAAACTATTGAAGCCGATGCAACGGCTACAGATGCACCAGAGTTTCTTAATAAAGAAGAAACAGATATAAATTTCAGGCAATTAATATATGAGATATTTGATAATTATCCACATGTTCAATTAGCGATAGCTTCACATAATTATAGTGACCATGTTTTCTCCGTGATTTTAAGAGAGGAAAAATTTCCCGAGCTTCCACCGATAGAGCATCAGTGTTTACACATGACTTATGAAGCGCTTTCTGTTGCGATGTCGAAAATGGGCTGGGTTACAAGAAATTATGTTCCTATCGGAAGTCTGATTGTTGGGATGGCGTATCTTGTGAGAAGGATCATGGAAAACTCTTCTCAGGTTGGTGTTTTAACTATTATGAGATCCCATAAGAAAGAAACGCAGCTTGTTTCCCCTAAAACCATATTTCAAGAAAATAAAGACAACGGTCTTTTGGTACTTGATAAATCGATCACTAATCTCGATGGTGCTTACTTTAACATACCTCCTGTCAGAACATATCTAAAGCACGAGATGAAACATTTTGATAAGTCTCTCAAAGAATATTCTCTAGGCGGTATCTTTAACAATGAATTTGAAGTGAGTGGTGAGGAAGTTAGTGTAACATCTCCTTCAAATTACGAAACCGTTGTTGGGAAAGTTAAATTTGCAAATCTCAATGATACTCAAAAAGCTTTAAAGACTATTGATGAAGACTTTTATAGTGATCAGTCATGGAGTAGCTTTGATATTGTTAAGCGCTCTTCAATAATGATGAGAGCTGCACTAATCATGCACGGTAGAAGAGATGATCTCTGTGCTCTTATTATTCATGAGTCAGGTAAGTCTTTTCATGAGGCCCAGGCTGATGTTGATGAGGCCATTGATTTTATAAATTTCTATATCAGAAGAAACATAGAGATTCAGTCTGATAATACTTTTTCAAGGGGTCCTACTGCAGTCATCGCACCATGGAATTTTCCTTTAGCTATTCCAACTGGGATGGCCGTAAGTTCACTTATTGCAGGTAATACCGTTATCCTTAAACCTGCCGAACAGACACCACTTATTACTATGGAGCTAAGTAAGATTCTTTATCAAGCAGGAGTTCCAAAAACATCATTTATATGCCTGCCTGGAGTAGGAGAGACAGTAGGTCAAAAACTAGTTGAAGACGAAAGAATAAGTACTGTTATTTTTACAGGATCTAAACCTGTGGGTGTTCATATATCCAAGGTTGGTATGCAAAGGTATTATTACAATAAGAGACTTAAGCAAGAGTATCCAGTTAAGGTTATTACAGAAATGGGTGGAAAGAATGCCCTCATCGTCACAAATAATGCTGAATTAGATGAAACAGTAGATGGGATTCTTTACTCTGCATTTGCTCACTCTGGTCAAAAGTGTTCTGCGCTTTCGCGAGTCATTGTGGATAATAAAATTAAAGACAGACTTATCGAGCGTCTTAAAGAGGCCTGTCTTGATATTAAGGTTGGAAAAGCTGATGATTATTCAACTTATGTAAATCCACTTGTTTCTAAAGAAGAGAAAGACAGACTTCTTAAGCAACTCAAAGAGGCGAAGGAAGAAATAAAGTCCTATGGCGGAAAAGTTATAGTAGATAGATCACAAGAGGATTTACCAGGTAGCTGTGTTGGCCCTGTCCTTTTTGATATACCTATTGAAAGAGCATTTGAAAGAGAGAGTTATTCACAAAAAGAACTCTTTGCTCCAGTTGTTCATATTATTGGCTTTGATAAATTCAAAGAGGGGATTAAGGTTTTTAATTGTATTGAATATGGCCTAACGGGTGGTATTTTTTCTCAATCACAAGATGATATCGATTATTTCGCGAGTCGCTTTGAAACTGGAAATATCTATATAAATAGACCTATCACAGGTGCTCGTGTTGGTATTGAACCCTTTGGAGGTTTCAAGCTCTCTGGAACTGGACCTAAGGCCGGTGGTGTTGATTATATGAGATGTTTCTATGTCGTAAAAGATGGCTCTTATATGCAGAAGAATTCTGTTTTTGAAAAGGGGAGTAATTATAAACCACGTCTTTCTAGACCTAGTGGTTTAAATGTCGGCAACAGACTGGAGAGAGTTGAAAAATCATATGAAGAGATTATCAATAACTTTGGACCTCTTTTTCCTGGTATCTTTGGACTAGATAAAGAAAAGATCCTTCTTTTAAAAGACTGGGTTTCTACACAGTATCTCCAGGTTCTTGAGGAAGGTCGAGAGAATCAGTATATTCCTGGTCAGATAAGTTATTCTCGCTTTGATTTCTCTAAGTCAAAGACTGTTTACTATGCCACAACTGATTCACCTCATATTAACTGCTTTCTCTATTTTCTTATGGGGCTTGCAGTCGGTTCAGGTGTTACAATTTTAGCCACCAATCAAAAAGCTTATGTCTGGTGGCAGTACTTAATTGATATTATTGTAAAGTGTGGAATTTCTCGCTCAAATGTTGACTGCTTCTTGGTGGATCAAGAAATGATTGAAAAAATGAATCTCTTAAATGTTGATATCTTTATTTCAGACTCTGATGTTGATGGTGGTAAGAAATTAAATAAATATTTACAGAAAGTCGTTGGTGTAAAAAAGATGCCAAAAATAGTGACGCCATTTGAATCTGCCTTTGATCAAGACGTAAACGAATTATTCTATCAATTTGTTAATGAGCGATCTTTTGCTGTTAATACAATGAGGCATGGTGCCCCAATGGAGCTTCACCAATGAAACAATTAATACTTGGCGCAGGAAATATGATTCAAGCTTTATTGCCGAGCTATATTACTGAGGCAAAAAAAGACGGAGTGGAATTCTTCGTTTACACTCCTTCTGGAAAATCTGCTAAAGCATTTGCCCAGAGTAATGATGTGAACTTCTTAAGTACTATATCTGAAATAGGCTCCCATGATTTTGATCTTGTTTGGCTTGCTATGAAGCCACAGGGGTTCGAAGCTGCTATGTTAGAGTTTCAAGAGCAAGGTATAGACTTCTCTTCAGCTACGGCCGTATCGATTATGGCCGGAGTATCTGTGCAGACTCTAAAAGCTATTAGTCATGCAAAGGAAGTTGTGAGAATCATGCCTAATACACCGAGTAAGGTAAATATTGGGGTGAACTTAATTTATAGTAGTCTTTCTAAGTCAGACCTTGAAAACAAGTTTTCCTATTTCAATACCTCTTGTGAAAACTTCTTTCTTGAGACTGAACAGATGATCGATAATATAACCCCTTTCAGTGGAAGTGGCCCGGCGTACTTTTTTGAGTTCTCTAGAGTCTTTGAGGAGAAAATGGTTTCTCTAGGTCTTGATAGTATCAGTGCAAAGAGAATTTCTGCACTGACAATGAAGGGTGCGAGTCAAATGATTCTAGATGATAGTGATTCTTCACAAGAGCTCAGAAATAAAGTAACTTCAAAGGGAGGAGTTACTTTTGAAGCATTAAAAGTTTTTAAAGAACGAAATATTCAGGATATCTTTGATCAGGCAATTGATAGCGCTTTAAAGAGAAATTCTGAACTGAAAGGAGAGTAAGGTGAGTAAGAAAAGTCCCATGAAGAAAGTCTATGATGTTCTCCCTAACTCTATTAGAGATACGGTATTGTTAAGAACATTTGGTCTTTTCAAAGTACCGCTTATTAATTATGTATCTCCTAAAGTTAAAGAGTTATCTTCTGAGAGAACTGAGCTCGTTATTCCTCTTACGAGAAGGACTAAAAATCATCTGAATTCTATGTATTTTGGTGTTCTGGCAGTAGGTGCAGATTGTGCTGGCGGACTCATGGCCATGAAACTCATCATAGACAGTGGTAAGAATGTTTCTTTGGCCTTTAAAGAATTTCATGCTGAATATCTTAAAAGGGCAGAAGGTGATACTCATTTTATCTGTACTCAAGGACAGGAAATTAAAGAATTTGTTGATATGGTTTTGAAAAGTGATGAAAGACATAATATGCCAGTTGAAATCATCGCCACATGTCCTAAGAAGTTAGGCGATGAAGTCGTCGCTAGGTTTACACTTACACTCTCTTTAAAGAAGAAGTAGCTCAATACTTAGTTGATAATTTATATATAAAGGAATCAATATTAATAGAGAAGTAGTGCTTGCTACAATCTCCAAGCCATGTGGAGTATTCAGGTAGAGACATCAGTTGTGTCCCTGAAAAGTACTTATTGTTCATGAGTAGATAGAATACGTTCTTTGTTATCTGCACTTTTAATTCTTCACAGATTTGTTCTCTTAGATAAAAGTCAGATATGTATAAAGTTTCAATATTTCGCTTATGTATAAGTTTATTTTCAAAACTTATAAGTGGCACCATCTGTATACAAAACTTTAAGGACTCATTATATTTTTGAACATCTTTCAGAGTTATTGATTTCTTGCGTGTTCGAAATAATCCAAGTACTTTTTCCTCTACGCCTTCCTTTGTCTTTATCAGGTAAACTTCTCGTGCTTTGATTGCATGAAGTAGCTTTTGACCTATCATCGATCTACTTTCTTTAGTTAGTATTTGTTTTACTAAGTGAATATCTTCTTGCTTACACAGTTTAATTTCAAGGTTTTCAATATTTGTAGGACGATGATACTTCTTATTGATAATTGAGATAAATGACTTTTTCATCTGCATTTCAACGTTTAAAAACCTAGAGAAAAACTCTAGATCTGAATTGATTAGCTTGTCATTAAAAACAATACTGACTTCCTGACAATGTTTAATTTCTTCAATCTTGTCTTTTTCTCGGACAAGTTGTGTAATAAAGACCTTCCAGCTCTTTTGTGCCTTTGGCGTGGGCCTTTGAAAGAAGTTTAAGTTTACGATGATAAAAACATAGTGGGCCACTCCATTTTCAATTCTCTTCTTGATGACACATTTTAATTCACCGTATATATGTTTAAGTTGAAGATCTTTGATATCTATATCTTCTTCTTTAATGAGAAACTCAAAACTTTTCTCTGGATTATTCTCTATGTAGAGGTCATTACCAATAGGAGAGTGAATTATTGGTCCTGTGTTTGTACTTTGCTCTAGAGAGCATTTAAGCTCTCTTTCGTTTAACTCTATGCCCTTATGTCCTGAGAGAAATGTACTTAGTTTCATAGTTGTATAGTAGCTGAGATACATTGAATATCAATACTTCGATATTATAGGTGTTTACGTACATAGCTAATCTCAGAATTTTGCCTCTTTTTTTTGTCACTAATAAATTTATCTTTTATGTGTTAAATTACCTGTATAAAAACAACACTATATATGAGAAATATTATGCTTAAGTACATCGTTTATTTTTACTTTTGTTTTAATGCCGTTGCTCTTGATCTTATATCTGCAAATATACCATTTCTATCTTCTGAGTCAGGGAAGTATTTTAAACTTATTGAAAGAGCAGCGAAGCAGAGTGGCGTTGAGCTTAATGTTACTTTCTATCCCTCTGAGAGAGCTAAGCGAAATTACTTCAAAAAAAACTTTAATGGTTGTATCTTGCCAAAATCTATTCTCTCTGAAGAATACCGAGATGGTATTGAATCAATTCCTTTTCAAAGAACAAAGATATATTTATTTTCACGTACGAAAAAGATTAAAAGCTTAGATGACGTTCAGAACTTGAGAATAGGCCTCGTTCAAGGAATTGATTATGGTACAGACTTTAAGGTCCTGTCTGATATTAAAAAAAATAATCTTTTTCTCTATGCGCTCGACACTAAGACTAGTCTGCAACTCTTGCACAAGAAAAGGGTTGATATCATTTTAGGTTTTTTGCCAATGATTAAAAGTGCTTCACAGGAGCTTGGTAAGGATGTTCCGAGTTATGCTAGTAATTACGATCTGATTACCATTCAAGACACACTCGTATGTCACTCTAATAGTGAAAACTTAAAAGGACTTATGAAAATCAATCGAGAGCTCTCTCATATATTGAATAATACTAAGCAGGATTAGGGCTATCTATGAAGAGACATTCGATACCGAATCGGTTTTCTATTAATGTCTTTAATGAGAGTACTCCAAACCTCTCTGTCGCGTTATGCCCACCGGCAAACATATGGATTCCGGCCTCACGACTTTCATGATAATCATGTTCGCTCATTTCTCCAGTTATATAAGCATCGAGCCCAAGTCTTAAAGATTCTACCCATTGGCCGTTAGCGCCACCTGTGATGATTCCTATAGTTTCTATTAATTCATGAGAGGCATTTGAAGATATAACTTTATGATTTAAAGCTCCCTCAAGTCTGTCGATGAGCTCATCAGGACGAAGCGCATTCGCAAGTGTTCCACACACGCCAGTCGGCATGCCCTTATAATCACCAAATGGCTTGATGTCTATCATATCTATTTTGGATGCTAGGCCGGCCGCATTTCCATATTGAATATGTGCATCTAGAGGTAAGTGATAGCCAATAAGATTGATATCATTTTGAATGAGAGGTTTAACCCGTTTTGCAAATGGTCCAGTTACTGTTTTTGCGCCATGAAACTTCCAAAAAAGACCATGGTGAACAACCAGCACGTCTGCTTCCCATGCACAGGCACTTTCAATTGAGCTTCTTTGTGCCGAGACAGCAAAGGCAGCTTTTTTGATTGTATCACGGCCTTCTATCTGTAGTCCGTTTGGACCATAGTCGCTATATTGTGAAATATTTAAGGTAGTATCTAAGAAGTTTGTAAATTCAGCACGCGAAACAGATTTTGTCATAACTTTCCCTTCGTTATTTATAGAGTGGGAGAGTCCTCATCTGAATTAAAGTGAGTTTGAAAATTAAAGCCACCATCTCTTACTGGTTTTTCAAGACCTGCTCTGATCTTCTCAACAGTCATAACGAGTTCATCATTATGTGGACAAAGTTCAATGGCTTTTTCAAACTCTTCTAGGGCCTCTCTATTCTTTCCCTTCATCAACAGTGCTCTGCCGCTATTGATGTAAGGGTACTCCTTATTTTGGTACTTTGAAGCTTTTTTGGCCAGAGAAAACCACTTTAAAGATTCCTCAAGTTGTCCTTCTGCAAGTAGTAAAGAACCCAGGTCGTTATATGGAGGGCCGTAGTCTGGATCTAGTCCAATTGCTTTTATACAAAGACTCTTAGACTTTTCATTATTTCCAAGAATACTATGAACCCATGCGATAAGTGTGAGAATTTCAGCCGTCTCTTTAAAACTCTTTGCTCTTTCAAAGCTTTCAAGTGCTTCGTCATAATTCTTTTTAAAAGCAAATTTATGACCTTCAGCTATGAATAACTCATACTTCTCATCTCTCTTACTACCAAGTCCAAGAAGCCCGGCTTCTTTATCTCCAAAGATATTCAGTAGCTCAGAGATATCTAATTGATAGAGTAGTGGCTGTTCTGAGAACTCCTCAATGTTTTCTTCTTCAATTACTTCGTCTTCAGCACCACCATCTATAAGAATAAATGGACCAAATTGTTTTGGGCCCTCATCAATTTTTAATGGTGTCTCAGGCTTTTCAATATTATCAATTTCTTTTAAAAGACCAAGTCTGGGAATATGTACATCGAGACCAAGGTCCTCGGTAACTATTTTGTGAATTGGTTGAGCATAGTTATAAATTTCATTGATGAAATTAGATGTCTTAACAATCATATTTCTCTTTTCATCGCCTAAGAAAACTAGTGACTCTAAGAGGTTTAAAAGAATCTTAAAGTTATACTTAGATTCCTTAAGGCTCTCTCTGTGAACAAGGGTAAGCTCTGTCATTTGATCATTTAAATAGACTTCCCTGATCATATTTTCTAGAGACTCTGTCATATCACTTGATAAGACCCTTAATCTTGGGTGTCCCTTGGCTTCGCTGACTTCTGTTGCAGCATGGAGCAATCTCTCGATATATGATCTTGCCTGAGTTAATTCACTTATAAGAATGTCTTTAATGTTGTTCATCGCTATCCTTCAACTTCAATGTTTCGAATATGCAAAATATAATATGCTTTTACAAGTACTTGGTAAATTTTCATCCATAAAAATTTTATAGTTAGCACTCCGTGTTATCCGTTGTGTGCAATGAACCAAAGTGTAATGAGAGCAATCATAAAAACCTCAAGCTTTACAACTGTGAGATTATCAACTCTCTTTAAACTGACATGATTCTTTAAATTTAGTGTTCTGATTATTCTGGCCATAGTTCTCTCCTTAATACTACGGTTTGCTTATATACTATCTTACACAAAGCGTGCCAGTTTTTAGGGAGCTAACTTATTGATATAATATAGCCCGGTGTCTAGATGCACCGAGACATTTTATTTTGCTGGGGCTAATTTGTACTTAAGAAGTCTATCTTTCTTATTTACAACATTATATCTCTGAGTAATTCTCGTAAAGAGGTTACCTGATTTCTTCCCAATTGAAGAAGCTGGATTTCTAAAGTTTAAAACCTTTCCAGCTGAATTGCCTTTAAAAAGTTTTGCAAATGGATTGGCAACCTTCTTCTTGGCCGCTCCCGCAATACTTCCTCCTCCTTTGAGATAAGATGAATTACTTTTGCTATATCCGCCAGTTATTCCGCTTCCTGAATTTGGAGCTGCAGGTTGTCCTTGCTGTGCACCAGGGTCTTGACTACCATTACGTGAACCTGCGCTTGCTGAGCCGCCACCGCCTCCGCCACCTGATCTAGGACCTGCGGCTCCGGCCTTTGCCGTTGGTGCAATCGCTCCACCTTCTCCACCTCTGTCAACATCCGCTATCGTCTTAGATGTTGGACCGTCGTATACTTCATTGAGATCATCCCCAGAGGAATCAATTGCAGATCCTCCATCGATGTCTTCTACATCAAATGAGCCAAGTTCATTTACTCCATAATCACCACCAGTAACATTAATACCACCAGGGTTTAAAACAGTTCCTGATGTTCCATTCCCAAGTGCTGCACATTGTGGACTACTTGGATAGGCCTCACAGTATTTCATAATCGCATCTTGTTGTGGAAGTCCGGCGTACTCACCATTGATGTCCATAGCATTAATTCGATCCATCATATCTGAAAGTAGGTTCGCTCGCTTCTTGAGCATATTTGCACTGAGAGAATTCTTTGCAGCATCCACTCCGTATTCTGCTGCGATAGCATATGCGCTTTGAGTGATTCTTTGATTTGGAATGAAGTTTTGTTCCATCTTCTGTACTCTCTGTGAACAAAATGCATTTGGCTCAATATCCTCTGAGGTTTGATTTGGTACACCTTCAAAGTTACTTTGATATGTACCAAGATGGTTAGTCACTTTTTGATGTGCCATCCTTACTGCGTCCTTACTTTCAACATTCGAGTTTTTACAGCTTCTAATAAGGTCGCTCATGTCTGGCATTTTCTTAGAAAATCCTATAAGCGCAGCTGATGCAGCCGCATCAATGGCCGCTCTTGTCTGTGCTTGTGACTTTTGTTTATTGATCATATCTTTTTGAACTTCATAGGCAAGCATCTGAGTGTTAACTTGTGTTGCCATTGGATTCTCTTGAGTTCCATTTTGAATCTGTGTGGTTGTGTTGAATTGCGCTTGTTGCATCTTTTGATTGGCATCAAATGAGGCGTCTTGAGTTTGTACCTGTTGCACGACACTTAGTCCTTGTTTCCCTATGGCGGCAGCATTGTATGCGTTAATAAGATCACTGCATTCGTCATAGTCAACATTCTCAACAGACTGTACATAGCATTTAAGTCTTCCATCAAAAGAGACTTTTTCTGATTGATTTAAATAGTCCGAGTCCTTATGTCGTTTTTCATCAAAATTAACCTTAAGTACTCTTGCTACGACTTCACAGTCTTTTGCAGAGGCCATAGCGCTTGCTCGAATACTATTTAAGATCTCGACCTTTTCATCATCTCTCATAATTGCACCAGCGCATGAGTTTTCGACGTCATTTGCCATTCCATCATCACCATTACAGTTTTGTTTAAAGCCATGATAAGCTGTAGCTTTGGCAATGGACTCAATCATTTTATTATGCAGGCTTGTACTATTATATATCTCTTCCCATTTTACATTTGCTCCAAGTGCTCTTTGGCATCTTCTAAAAGTACTTTGTCCTTCATATTCAGTATCACTTTCATTCACATTCTGCTTATAGGCGTGACCCTTAAAAGACTTATTCATATGATATCCAAGTATCCAATATAGAGCTTCTTTTGAGCTATTAAAACTAGGTAGAGCAGACCTTTCTAGATCTTGAATTGTTTGTGCCGTGGGCTTTAAAGGGCCGCTACCATTTTGCTCGAAGATATATTGACTTCCTTTTTTATTTCTTGGTTTTATTGTTATTTGGGTTGTTGTTCCGAGTTTATTATATTCACACTCATCAATGTGAATTCCTATACATGGTCCAGAGGAATATTTAGATTCAGAACTTGCTACTTGCTCTTGCACTGTTTCCTCTGTTTCTACTTCTTCTTGTCGTTGATCATCAGATTGTGGAACGTCAGAGATATTTTGTATTTCTGTTGTTAGGGCCATTAATTCTTCATTGGCATCTTCTCTAGTACATTTTTGAAGGACTTTAGTTATTTCATTTGTATAAGTATCTTCAAGTCCTTTTTTAGTGATTGTATCCCATTTTTTACTGATAGCGTCATCAAATCTTTTTCTTTCTTCTGCTGAACAAGTTGAAGTTTTTGGCGATGGAGTTATATTTTTTTTTATTCTTGTTTCAGTCACATACTTCTGATCGTCTTTAGACTCGTAAGGAGAGTCTAGTTCTATCTCCATAACTTTAACTTCTGGTAGTTGCTCTCCTGTAGCCGTCGAACTATATTGCTTTGTATTCTTAAGCTTCATCTGTGTCTGTGCAAGCGTTTTTTGGCAGTCTGTATTATTCTGTGGACACTTTAAATTATTTGCCTCATCTAAATATTCATTTATGATGTCTTGTGAACCATCGATGTATTCTTTATATCTTTTACAGGCGGGATTATTTGAGCTCTCTGTACAATTATCTTCTGCGTAGAATTTTTTAGAGTCCTCAATATTCTTAAGTGCAGTTTCTACATCTGATGTGAGCAAATTAACATTTTCAACTATCTTATCTTCGCTCTGACTGTACTGACTGTTCTGACTGTTCTGAGTTTGTGAAGCCTGTTCTTCTTGCAGTTTAACTTGATATTTTTGAACTCTTCTTTCTAAAACTGCTATTCTGTTTTTAGTGTCGTTCAAAACGGCATCACAACTACTACGCTTATAACCACTACATTGCATACCTGCGAGTATGTAAGTAGCGTCACTACTATCAAGGCTGCGTTTGAGCTTTTCGATTTCACGAAGATTTGTATCTATTTTACCTTGTGTGTCTGCGTATGAAGGAATCACTACTAAAAGTGATAGTAAGAGTATTAGCAGCTTTTTTAAAGTCGTTTTCATCGAAATCCTCTTTATTCGTTTCTCTTTACTATTATCGCCAATTTCAAGTCTAATCTTGAGTGAAATAGTATGTTTGAGGCTTTTTCTTTCTAACTACTTGATATCAAGAGGTGAGTTTTATTAGGTAAATAGAGCTCATATGCCAATAAACTATGTCATATGAGCTCAATATTCTATTCTTCTTCTGTTTCTTGCTCTTTTTCATAAGAATAAGTAACTTCTATTATATGTTTTTGATACTGAGTGAGACCTTGATTAAGTTTGATGCTTACTTCATCCTTGTCTGTATCAACAAGAGTTTCAAACCCGCCAGTGTATTCGATATCGTCAATCATAATTTTAATCTTTGATATATCGCTAGGGTGGTGGCTTAATTTAAATGTATCAATTATAGTTTCATTACACTGATTAACACTTGAGCCTGGCAGATTGAAATATTTTGGAGCGATAAGTTTGAAGCCATCTTTATCAAGCTTTCGATCTCGACCACTCTTCACATACATTGAGCTACCACAAAGACTTGCTTTTTTAAACTCTTCTACTTGGACATCTGGAACTTTTCTCCAGTATAGCTGTAGAGCGATTACATAACGAGGTCCTTGAAAATAATTAATCTTAACTTTGTATTTATTACCAAACTTAAAGTTTATTAAAGCATTCTTGTTTTTTTCTTTTGTACACACGGCCTTAGGACCATGTGTGCGAGGAGAATAAAGAAAGTTTTCTTTATCTATTTTTCCTGTTGCATCTGAGATAGACAGGGCCGAACCATCATCACTCAAAAGCATAAGCTCGTAATGGCCCTCTTCCTCTGGAGTCGTTAACATGAGATCTGTTTCTAGATTCACGTTAAACCACTCAAGTAAGTCTTTGTCCTCATGTGATAGTATTGTTTGAGCAATTGTTTTAAATCCTTTATCAAAACGTCTCTCAGGAACATCAATATTATCCATGAAAACTTTTATTGGTAGCTCTGTAGAATAGTCAGGGTTGAGATAATTATAGAGTTTATTTCGAAGTGAGTTTTTATTTTTTAGCTCACTCTTCATGACTCTGACGTTTCCAACTATTCCCTTTGTTCCTGATTTATCTTTTTCAGAAAGTGGAGAACACGACACATTCTTATCTTCTTCAACTGTGATAGTGTCAGTTATCTCTTGTTCTTCCTTTGACCCTGGCAATGGATCATTTAGATCAACCGGATCCTTTAGGTCTTCAGGAACTTCAGGAACTTCTGGAATTTCTGGCGCTTCTGGTTGTGTTGGTTGATCTTTGGTATCTGTACCATCATTATCACCATCATCAACACTTTCAGGCTTTTCAGGTTTTGTGTACTCTTCTGGGACTTCATTTTCTAAGTCATCATTAGGACTATTTTCTTCTTTGGATTCACTTACAGGTGCAAGAGCGTCCTTTGCAAAGAACTGAGACCCATAGTCTTCTTTACATGCTGTGAAAATAAAGAGAGTTAAAATCATTAAATACTTTTTCATAATAGAGTCCAGTTTTGATGTTATTAAGATATCTTCAACCTATTCGGAATAAAAACCAATATTCCTGACTGTTTCTTTCGGGTATTTGTATGTCTTCAATAGGTTACCTAAAATAATTTGATATCTAATATGCCTCTACTTTTAGGCATGACTAGACTAACTTATTAAAATAGCTTAGCTTATCTCTTAAGTGGCACATGACATTCGTTTACAAAGTCAAAAATAAATAAGGAAATATTATGGAAATAAAAACTCACTCTACTCAGATTAAAATACTCGAGAGTAACCTTGATACTTTCGGACATGTCAATAACGCTGAATACTTAGTACTCTACGAACAGGCTCGATGGGAGATGATCACTGAAGGCGAGTGGGGACTAGATAAAATTATGAAAGATAAAATTGGGCCAGTGATTACAAATATAAATATCAGTTTTATAAGAGAAGTTTATCTAAGAGAGCTTATCACAATCGAGACGAAGTGTTTAGGCTTCGTAAATCCAAAGATAATGAAAATTGAGCAAAGAATGATCAGTGAAAACGGTAAAGTAAAAAATCAAATGACGATGGAAGCAGGACTCTTCGATCTAAATGCAAGGAAACTTCTTATTCCAACGGACGAATGGATGAATGCCATCGGCGTAAGTGGTGATTGGCAAAATGAAATGAAGTCTTAAAAAGTCTGTTTGATATTTGTAAAATAATTTTCGTAATAGAAATCAATATTTTCTAAAAGAAGGTCGCTTAGAGCAATCTCTTCTATGTGCTCTTCAATATGATTCCTAAATACATCTAGAGTATAAGACCTCATAAGTTTATTGCTTTGTTTGACATGACTAATATGCCACATTTCAGGAGCAACACCACCGAGATCATTTTCATATGGCCTAAAGAATCCTAGGCCTTTTTCCTCTTTGATCAAACGTGAAAGCCAAAGAGAAAAGTTATGAAAAGGACCACCTTCAGAAAATTCTTGTGGTGTAAGTTGGACATGATAATCTTTGGGCCAAGATAATTTATCAACCACATCAAGATCAGTTCCCCAGTGATGTCTAGAGGCACCTGGTATTGCAGACCAGCGAAGAATTGAGTCAAGAACTTCTCTTTCTCTAAGTTTTTTAAAGTCTAATTCTTCACCATTATCATTAAAGAGTTTTCTCTTTCCTTGAGCTTTCTCATTCCAAATTCTTAATTGATCATCAAATCCTCTAAAAGAACTTGTCACATAGAGATCAAAACCATCTTCTTTAGCTCGAGCTTTCAGCTTTAAAAAATCTTCATATATATCTTTATGAAAATAGCGATTAATAGCCTCGTCAAATATAAAGTGTTCTTTTGTTTTACCTGTGAGAATGTCGTTATTCATCTGCAAAGAGCCTTCTTAGACCAGAGGTATTATAGCGATTAGAAATGACCTTGAAGATAGAAGCACTCTTGTCTTCGTTGATATCATTATTATCAAACTTATACTTCTTATCCATATGTGAATTTTTAGCAAAATTAAGAACGTTTTGTGAGCTATTGCCACTATCAGCACCAAAATCCAACCACTCATTCTTATTTTCTTTCTTCATGTTCTTTTTTCTTTTTGGTGATTTAATTGCAGCAAAATTAGAAGTTCCTTCAATATCTGAAAGTGCTTTTTTTAGACTCTTGGGGATCCCTGAACGAGAGCCTAGACTAGTATTTGCCATTTTCCTACTAAGTGGATTGCTGAGTCTGTTACCAAACTTTCCTTGCATGGCCCTGTTATGATCTAAGGCGAGCTTTTGGGGATTTTTAATTCCTCTTTCAGCAAGCTTGCCTTTTACTTTTTCTAGTATTCTATCTCTTTTTGCATTGGCGGCTGCCGATAGTGCATCTATCCCAGGAGTTAGCACCCCTGCATTGGATTGTCCTTCCAGAGTCTTATTGATTTCACTTATTGCAGGTGAAGTATTGATACCACCTAATGCACTAATACTACTATCTGGAAGACTCGCTTTCATACATGCATTTTGTCCTGTATTTTTATCTTTTACTTTACGACAGTTACAATTGGCATCAAATTTACCGTCGACGTAAACACAGCCGGCACTCTCAGTCGCATCAAATGTAGCCTCTGTAGGGTTTGTCTCCACATAGAGATTTTGATATTTATTCCATTCATTTTGACATATTTGAGAATTACTTCTGTCTGGATTTTGTTCTCCATCAGAAAGGTAACAAAAACAACTTGGGTTACTCATATCCTCCCTTCCATCAGGACAATAGTCAGCGATTGAGGCAATAAACTTCTTTTTCAAGTCCTGTATCTTCTCGACATTCTCACCGGCTTGTTTCGCTTGCTCTTTTGCACTTTGTGAGAGCTTGTAGGCATTCGCTGCGGCCAGACCTGCAATTGGTATCAATACTGCCGGACAATTTATTTTTGAAAGAACTGAACTCTCTCCAGCTTCGGGCTTTGCACTAATACAACTTGCTGAAGATGTGTAAGTTTCATAAATTGCTGTACCCATAGCACCAAGATAGCCTAGACTTACGATATTATAGAAAGACTTTTGCTTCTTTGCATGGCCTTGAATAAGCTTTTGCTCTTCTTCCAAATAGTCAAAGGCTTTTACCTGCGCATCTTTCATCCCAATATCATTTGAGACTTCTTCTTCAAAGGCTTCGGTCATTTTCTTTACTTTCTTTTCAATATCTTTTTCAAAGAATTTATTCTTTAAAAAGCCAGCCGCTGATGTCGCTCCAAATACTTTGGCAGATGTGGTCATCCCGGTGATGCCTTTGGCCGCGTAAACAAAGTAGCCGCTTAGTGCCGCAAATGCTGCGTCACTATTGGTTGCTCTTTTGTTATTATCTTTAAGATCACTCGCACTGATATCTTTATGAAACTTTGCTTCAGTTTCGTCGACTTTTGCATTTGCTGCAGCTTGAATACATGATTCCTTATCATCAACGTCATCACATGAACTGAAGTCTTCACGATTCTTGACAGACTGCTGAGTAAGAATACATCTATTGAGATTGCTATTGAAAGTCTTCCCATCTGGACAATCAGATGCCATGGAAAGGTTTCCAATCAAAAAAGTTAAAATTAATATTCTTGTGATCATGTTCCTATTATATATAAAAACCCAATAAGTTACAGTGATATAAAAATTGTTCCTTCTCGACTTTTGTTTGATTTCAGAGGCTTAGAGCTGTTGACGAGCTTGGGTCCTGCTTGTGTATTGTAAAAGCGCTGCCTTGAATATGTGCCTTAGTCTAAATTGGGGATCTCGCTAAATTGAATTCCAACTTTATGGAAAGATTGAGAAGTTTGAATTCCTTTAGTGTTATCTTTTTGGTAGGGACCACAGTGGATAATCACCGCTTTTATTGGCGTCGAAAATCTTTTAGAGCCGATCTCTTTAATCTCGATACTTTTTCTGGCAATAAAGTTTTTCGCTAATTGTGCTGACACTAAGAATGCGAGTCCGCCTTGGGATAAATCACAAAGAATGAAGGTATATTGATCTTCATGCATATTCACTTTCAAATAAGGTTTAGGAAACTTCTCAGTTCCAAAGCGTTCGTAGGCCCTTTTCTCTATGACCGTAATAATTGAAGCTATACTAAGTAATTCTGGGTTTGATTCATAGTGTGAGACAAAGGTATAACTAGCACCCTCCATCGCGCAGGTTATGTTATAGAGCTTATTTTCTATGAGCTTTTCTTTGTCGCTTGAGTTTATATATTCAATTTGAAGTGTATTATTGTCGGTGATATTATTAATAGTAAATTTTATGCTCTCTTCTTTTGTTGTAAAAAGTGTTAGCTGGACGCTACTTTTTATAAAGAGGGTATAGAGATTTAGAATTTTTTCTGGGTCATCCTGATGAATTACATTCTTCATAAACATATCTTAAAAAGGGATATTTAAATAAGCAATATACAAAATAATCCATGTGAATCTCTAATAGGTCTTTTGAGACATCAAATATTGCCTAAATCTTTCAAGAGAGCTCTAGAGCTAGGATGCGGAGAGTCCTCAGTTTTAGCCAATGTTGATATTGATGAGCTCTTTCTCTATGATAAAAACTCTTATCATCATAATGTCGTTCATGATGTCTTAGAGAAGTTTCCGCATAATAAAGTAGACTTAATTTTAGACTCTCACTTAGCTCATTGTCTCAAAGACTCCCAAGACATAAGAAAATACTTATCAAATGTTCATCTTGCTTTAAACGAGAATGGCCACTTTATTTTAGAGATGATGATTAGAAATAAGTCCTTTGATCAATTCATCGGCAACCAGAACGTACCAACGAGAACGATTTTAACTGAAAGAGAAGTTGAAGCTCTACTTATTCAGTCAAATTTTAAGATTCTTTACTTCACAATAGCTTGGGGAAAGAAGTTTATCTTAGAAAATCATCTTGAGCAGCCAGACAAAAATCATCCCGATGTTTTACAGGTAATATGTATAAAAAAAGGGCCTAGTTAAAGGCCCTTAAAACTGGAGATTGGACTGAAGTTATAGTGAATCAATAATCATCACTAGGTTTTTTCTCTGGAGATGGTAACTTATGTGTTGGTATTTTTAATTTCTTTTTCTTCTGTGCAACAAAGAAATATCTGATGCCGTTAACATCGATCTCTTCTCCATTTTCAAGCTGTAACGTTGGTTTATCCATGATAGCCTTTACGTTACCTCTATACTTCTTCATCTTGTTAAACTCAGCAAGATCAAAGAAGTCACCATCATAAGTTTCTATTGCCATTGCAACTGAGCCTTCTTTAGCAATTTCGACATCGACTCTCTTAAGCATGGGTCTAGCTTCTGCACTTAGGGTTAGGGACATCGCCATCATTCCTAAGGCAATTATTAAAAGCAAATTCTTCATGTTTGTCTCCCTACGCTTTAAATCTTCATTTCCTACGAAAATTTGAAGGTATCTGGCCAAACTTCCTGTCTGGGTTACTTGTATTTAACTAAGCAGTATTCGTGCCAAATGTAAGTGCTTGAAGTTTCGATGTTTTATACTCTCTGGTCTAGTGTCATTATGTGAAATAACGCAAAATGACACCAGCTTGAGTATCAAGTTAACCCCGATTAAAAGAGGTTTAATGTGTTTATTTTTCTAAGATATTGATGCAAATATCAGCATCACCGAGCTTTTCTTTAATCGACTTTGTTGAGAGACTCGAGAAGTAAGTCTTGAGTTCCTTGTGTACTTTCCCACTTGTTTCAAACCTCTGGTCCATGGAATATTCTAATTCAAAGAGACTGAGAAATGATTCCCAGAACTTTTCCTCCACACAGGCCATAGCGATGAAATCACCATCTTGAGTTTTATATAAGTTGTAACAAGGATAGAGGCCATTATGAAGAAACTTATCATGCTTAGTTAATTCACCACTATAGAAAGGCCCATAAACGTCCATTGTCGATTCAAAGAGATAGCTTTCAATAAAAGTCTTTTTACCGTCGCTTTGTGCTTTTAACATCGCACTTACAAGATCAAAGGCCATCTTTTGACCAAAGTTAATCCCAGCAATAGGTAGAAAAGGAGGACTCAGATCTTCATCACTTAAGCCCTTTGCATGCAGAGTGAGAATTCCTGAAATCGCCATAGCATTGAGATCATGCATATGACTTAGGCCTTCTTTACTCGCTTTAGGATAAACAACAGCAAGTGGCCTATTGATACTTTTTAAAGACTCCGCATCAACTCCTAGTTTAACTTGAAGCTTATGAGGTATTCCCATAATAATGCCATCAACTTCTTTAAGGAGATCTTTCACTTTTTGAGTTTCAGCATCATCTTTAAAATCGATTCTTAGTATCTCTTTGTCTTTATTGATATTTTCATACCAAATAGGGAAGGAGTTATCCATCTCTGCGAATAGTCCATAGATAAATGGATCCTTAAACTTCTTATCCTCGACTTTTATCACTCTCGCGCCAAGATCTCTGAGGAGCTTTCCTGCCATCGGTCCTGGGAGTCTATGTGAGAGATCGAGAATAGTTTTACCCTCAAGAGGTTTTTGTATTGTCATTATTATTCCTTAGTTTCTTGGGGCCTAAGTGTTTGAATAAAACTTTCTATGCCTTCACCGTTTAATTCACACTGATCCATTGAACAGATTTCCCATCTCTGAGTATCTTCTTCAACATAATCAAGAACAAATCGTGGTAGGAAGAAATTAATAAAGCCAACAAATTGATCCTGATCGAGCCACGACTTAGGAACTTTTATAACTTTAAATGCTTCATCTGGATATGTATAAGCTCTTAGTGCTTCTCCACTTGAAAGTGGGTTTTTTAAAACTTCATGAACAACTTTTTCTTGTAACTCTTTGATTTGTTCTAAGATTTCTTTGTCACTAAATAGGACGGATATTCTTCTTGATACTAAGATGAAAGTTGATACTGGTGACTTAAAATTAAAGTCAAAAGAAGAGAAGTTCTGATTTGGATAGAGTTCATGTTTTTCAGTTTCAATTGAGCGAGTTAAAAGCTTCCCATCTTTTAAGAATTGATTTCTGATAAAGTTATAAGTATCGAGCACATTATTTTTAAAAGTCGCGTTTCCGCTCATCTCATAAATACGAAGTTGCGCTTCTAAGAAAAAGACATAGTCTTCAAGATAACTCAAAGGATTAGCTATTGTCGTTGTATGGGCCAAACGCATGCCTTTTTCATCATTCTTGATAAAAGTCTTATATGTCCCTTCAACAACTTGATTAAATAACTGACTTGCAGCAGTCTTGATAGCCGGTATCTGGCAATATTGCATGACATCGCTCAGAGCACTAATCATCATAAAATTCCAACTAGCAATTCCTTTATTATCTGTTTGTGGTGGAATTCTCGTCTTTCTAGACTTTAGTAATTCTTTTCTAACCGCGCGTACGATCTCCCAGTTTTCAGGAGTAAAGTATTCTTTGGCCAGATCTTGATTAAGGGTAATAATATTAAGTTTATTTTCAAAATTACCTTCGTCCGTAATATTAAACCATTTTTGAATATCTTCTAATTTTCCTTCGACGTCTTTGAGATCCTCATTGTCTTGAAGTGGAGTAATAGCATCGATAAACTCATCTTTTGTGAAAGTAAAGTATAAGCCTTCAACACCTTCACTATCAGCATCTTGCGCCGAAAAGAAAAATTTATTCTCGTCAATCATCTCCATTTGTAAATATTCAAGTGTATTAAAGAGTGAATCAAAGATAAGTGGAGAAGGGTAGAGTACACTTGCCTTTGCTAAAAGCTTCAAGAAACCAGCTTGGTCGTAGAGCATTTTTTCAAAGTGTGGAATAGTCCATGTCTTGTCTGTGGAGTAGCGATGAATCCCACCCCGAGCATGATCTGTTATTCCGCCCATAAGCATATTTTCAAGGGACTTGATAATATGATTTCCTTCTTCTTTATCAACCATACCCTCAAGCATTTGCTCCACTGCCCATTCATAGAAAGTGAATTGTGGGAACTTTGGAGCATCTCCAAAACCACCATTTTCAATATCTTTATACTCTTTTAAAACTTCTAGAATAGACATTGGAGGAGGGAAGTGACCGGTGAATTCAACTTTGTCATCAGGTATAAAACCATCTCTAATAGCATCCGTAGCTTTTTGAGCATTTTCCTTTACTGCTTCCTGATCACTCTCATAGGCTCTTTTAAGTTCATTTAAGAGTTCTAAGAACGTCGTGCCTTCAGATGTTCTCGTTTTAGGAAAATACGTCCCCACAAAATAAGGTTTTAGGTCTGGAAGTAAAAAAGCGGACAGTGGCCATCCTCCGCTCTTCGTGTAGAGCTGACATGCTTGTTGATAATAATTATCAATGTCTGGATATTCTTCTTTGTCGACTTTTATTGCAATAAAGTTTTCATTGAGAAACTCTGCCGTTTCTTTATCTGTAAATGATTCTTCGGCCATGACATGACACCAGTGGCAAGTAGAGTAGCCTACACTTAAAAATATTGGCTTATTTTCGTCTTTGGAGCGCTGAATTGCCTCGGGGCCCCAAGGTTGCCAATGAACTGGGTTTTGTTCATGTTGCTTGAGATACTTTGATTTTTCTTGGCTTAATTTATTATAAGAAAGTTCAGACATTTCTTCTCCAATTACCTTTTTATTTTTAAAGTGGTTATTATAAACGCTCTTTCTGGGGAATCAAATGGCTATTTATTTTTCCGTTTTGCACTGCGTTTCTCGTTCTAACCATGGATTTTTTACTCACATTGGCTAAATTTAACACATTTCGCTAGACTTCCTTGCTGTTTTGTCGTTTAAAACGCCCATGAATTTATTAACAGCATCAAACAACAATTCCGATCTCGTTGGGCCAGCGAGAGTTTGGCTCAAGTCGATCCTTAGTTATTCGCTTGTTGTTGGTATATTTTTTCAACTTCTCTTTGGTTCAGTAGAGATTCTGAGCGAAAAAGAACTCCTTAAATATGAAATCTATGGACCTCATGCTGTTTCCATTACGACTTCTGTCGAAAGACAGTCCTTCGAAGACAGTAGAGAAAAGTTCCAAACATATAATTTCAAACATATTACACCATTCTTTAAATCAGCTAAACTTGGTGATCTTAGTGAAGTTAGTAAAGAAAAGCTCGTTGATCATATCTACAAGCTCTTGCCTGTTACGGTCAGAGATCGCGCATACTCATACTTAGACATAGTTTTTGAATACTCTAGTAAGTTCAATATCGATCCACTTTGGGCACTTTCTGTTTTATGGACTGAGAGTCACTTTAAACCTTCTGCTACCAGTCAAGTGAATGCTCAAGGACTTATGCAAATTATGCCAAGAACAGGTGTTTACCTTAATAAGCTTTTAAAAAGACCTGAGCAAAAGAAATTAGTCCTAGAACTATTGAAAGATCCCGAAAGTAATATTGAGCTTGGGACTTTCTATCTCAGACGTCTTCATAAGAGGTTTAAGTCTTATCGATATGCAACAGTTGCTTACAATATGGGTCCTAGCTTTGTCGTTCGTGGTATAAGAACGGGTGGAGAAGTAGGAGTAAACAATAAATATTATGATAAAGTCAAAAAAAGATATCGCCATCTCTTAAAAGTTTTCAAAAATCTTAAAAGAGAATCATACGAAGAATCCTATCTCTCGGTTATTACTTATAAACCGATAACACTTCATCTTTCTTATTTCACAGGTGAGGACATCCAATTAATCAATACTTCACAGTTTGCAAAGCGTTAAATTATTCTTAGCGTCTAGTCAAAGAAGCCAATTATTTGCTAAATTGATTCCTTAGAAACACACAACACACAAAGTAGAGTAGAAAAAAGGAATTCAATGAATCACACAAATGTGATTGCAATCGACGGTCCAAGCGGTAGCGGTAAGTCCACGATTGCAAAAAAACTCGCACAGAGACTAGGCACTCTCTATATTGACACAGGCGCAATGTTTAGAGCATTAGCTTATTCAGCTCATAGTAATAATATCGATATTCACGACGAAAGTGCGATGAAAGAATATATTTCAGATATCAAAATCCAATATCAGACTAGTGATGGCGCCCTGATCAAGATCAATGGTAAAGATCTAAGCGAAGAAATCAGAGAGCACCATGTCTCAAAGCTGGCTTCAATAATCTCTGGTATACCATGTGTGAGACAATTTCTTTTAGATTTTCAAAGAGACCTCGCAAAGGACAGGCCTTGCGTGATGGAAGGTCGTGATATTGGTACAGTAGTTTTTCCAACTGCATTTATTAAGTTCTTCGTAACTGCTTCCATTGAAGTACGTGCAAAGAGAAGGCTTGATCAATTAAACGAGAACGGTGAAAATAGCGTTGATCTCGATCAACTTATAAAAGACGTCAAAAAGCGCGACGAGAAGGATACTTCTAGAGAAGTGGCCCCTTTAAAAGTAGCTGATGATGCTCAATTAATTGATACAAGTTCAATGGATATTGAAAGTGTTTTAACTAAGCTTGTTGATTTGGTGAAGAAGAAAGCTTCTGAATTGAATGTAGCAATAGGTATGGATGAAAGTCTTAATAAATCGCTCTGACGCCATCGGCGACAATATATTAACTATGCCAATGGCCGAGGCCTTAAAGCTAAAGTTTCCTGATGCCGAAATTGCAATCCTGACATCATTTATTTGTCGAGATATCTACAAAGATCATCCCTTCATCGATAAGGTCTACTTTTTAAATAAGAAAGAATCTTATCCACGTAAACTCAGAAAGTGTTTTCAAATATTTGATGATTTTAAACCATCCCACTACTTCTATGCGGGTGGTTCTCAAACACCAAACTTTGTTGCTTGGTTTAATCGTGTTAACTTTAGAGGCGGTATAAAGTCACGTATTGGCAGCTTTATCACTTTGAATAAAGGCGTAAGACAAAGACGCTCACAGGTTTCAGGGCATGAGATCGAATACAATAATGAACTCCTTGCAGAGCTTACAGAATTTGAAAAGAAAGACCTTCAAGTCCTCGCACCAAAAATAAATCTCACTCGAAAACAAGAATATATAAAGAAGTTCAAAGAGCTTCTCTCTTCTAAGAATCTTGATCCAAATCGAGAGTATATTGTCATCCATCCCGGAATGACAGGGCACACACTTAATTGGCCATCAGGAAATTACGCTGAACTCATTAAAAGACTCAGCTTAAAATATAATGATAAGTATAATTATATCGTGTCATTCACACCTTCAGATAACCTGTATCTCACTCAAATTAGAGAAGCTGTTTCTCAAGACGAGCAGCTAAAAAAGTGTACTCTTTTTTTCGATGGCTCAGTAGAGGGATTAGAAAGTTATATGAATATCCTCTCTCATGCAAAAGCCTTTCTTGGCCCTAGTACGGGAACTACACATTTAGCGGCCGTATTAAATGTGCCTCTAGTGGGAATCTATTCTCCTATAAAGGCCCAGTCATCGATAAGGTGGGCCCCGATTGGTAAGAACACAATAGATGTTGTAAATCCTGACGTCGTTTGTGGTGAGGAAGTAAAATGCGCTAAACAGGCCTGTCCATATTTTCCATGTATGGATAAAATAGAGGTCGAAGATATATTTAATAAATTAATTACTATACTGGAGAAATAATGGGCCTAGATGTAAGCGTTAATAGATTTAATGAGCTCGTTTCTAAATTTAATGATTTAAAACCTATTTTTGTTATCGGTGATGTTGGTATCGACAAATACACCCAAGGTGTCGTCAATCGTATATCACCAGAAGCTCCAGTTCCACTTATCGAAGTAAAGAAGGAATGGCTCAAGTTAGGTCTTGCTGCCAATATTTCAGATAACCTCAAGGCCCTAGGGATTAAGTCGACTCTGTGTGGAATTGTTGGTGATGATCAAAATGCCGATGTGTTTGAAAACCTACTTGAAGAGTCTGATCTCTCAACATGGGGAGTTGTCAGATGCGATGAGAGGCCAACAGTTTTCAAAGAGCGTGTTGTCACAGACATGCAGCAAATCTGCCGCATTGATTATGAATCAAAGAAAGATATTTCACCAAGCGTTGAAAAGAAAGTCATCGCCCGAGTCAGAGACCTCTCCGAAGAGCATGACGCTGTTATCTTAGAGGACTATGCAAAGGGAACTTTCACAAAGACTCTTACACCAAGTCTTATTAGTGAATTAAAAGAAAAGAATGTCTTTATTGCTGTTGATCCAAGTAGAACCACTCCTCCTATGTATTACAAAGGTGTCCATCTCTTAAAGCCAAACCGCTCAGAAGCTGAGCTTATGGCCAAATCCCTTGGTTATGAAGGAGAGTTTGATATTGAGAAAGTGGCCCATCTCCTTGTAGAAAAACTAGAACTTGAAAAATTAATTATCACTCTTGGCGCTCAAGGTATGGCCATGATTGATACTAAACTTGATGATAAAACACACTTTATTCCAACAGTTGCTAATGAAGTCTATGATGTCTCCGGAGCAGGGGATACGGCCATCTCCTTGATTGTCTCGGCACTCATGTCTGGTGCGTCTTTAAAAGAAGCCGCTTGGATAAGTAATTGTGGTTCAGGTGTCGTTGTAGGAAAGAAAGGTACAGCGACTGTTTCAACTGATGAATTAAAGGCACACTTTGAGTTTATCAGTAAGAAATTCAATCATTAGATACCTGAAGATGTCTGAAGATGTCTGATTTAAAAAATCCTGACCAGGCCGTTTTCTTCTTAAGTTGTCTGTATGATAGCAATACTTGGAGTGAGCAAGAATTACTTTCATACATAAAAGAGAGTTTCAAAGAAAAGTTTCCCGCATACTTTGAATCCTTCACAACATATAAGAATCATTTTTTTCCCATGAAAGATTATTATTCCAAAGAAATGGGACCAGATCTCTCTAGGCTTTTCATTTTTTCAACCTCTCTTAATGATCTAACGAGCCTCGTCTCCCTAAAAATCAAATGCGATTCTCTTGAACGACAAAATCTCAAAAAAGAAGCAAGAACTTTCAATTTAGACCCAGGATATATCTCATCTTCCCAAATGGTCTTGGCCACAGGTAAGCCCTATAGTCATCGAATATACTTAGATCAGGGCGTTTATGGCGAGCTCTGTTATCAATATGAGGCAAAATCCTTTAAAAAGTTGCCATGGTCTTACCCTGACTACGGTCACGATGAGATTATCCAAGCCTTCAATATCATAAGAGAAATCAACTTTTTTAAGAAAAATCTTTGAACCAAATCTAGAGTGAACTTAGCATAGTTATTAATGAAAACCCGTCGAAAAGGCGACTTGGTTTCGAAAGGATCAAGGAGCAACGCATATGCACTAAGGGAGATTTTCTATGTGTTATTTGTTGCCGAAACGGTTAAGGGCGGCTCACTGTGACGTAGTGTCTAACGTCGATCGGGTCTGTTCTGGCATTGTGCCTTGAGCGGAGTGAGTTGTGTCTTTAGGGAGGTTCTGCTTAGAGAATGATTTAGTCTTTTTCTTTTTTAGAATTTAAGAGCAATGATACCGGGAGGTTGTTTAAGACACTTGCTCTTTAGTTAATTACTTACAAACATTCTAAACTTACTTACTTGTATGTTATACATCGAAGGCCTTCATCCGAAGGCCTTTTTTGCGCCCAGGTCCTTGATTTTACGAAGGATTCATGGAATAAAATCCTGTTATATATTCATAATAGAAAGGATAATATTCATGATCGATAATTTGAACAAAGCTTATGAATCTTTTAAAGAAGAAATAAGTGACTTAGCTGTGATGCCCGATGTTCTAAACCTCAAGTCTACTTACCTCGGTAAGAAAGGTAAGATCTCAGAGATACTTAAGTCTCTAAAAGACGCAACACCTGAACAGAGAAAAGAAATTGGCCCTGTCGCTAATAAAATTAAAAATGACATTCAAGATATCATTGCAAAGAAGCTCTCTGAAATTGAACTTAAAGAAATCAATGAAAAGCTCGCAAAAAATAAAATAGATATCACTTACACGGATTCATTAAAGGCGAGTAATCAAAAACACGGAGGCCTTCATCCACGAACGCTCATTCGCCAAGAAATTGAAGACATATTTCTCTCAATGGGCTTTGAAGTCCTTGATGGGCCTCATATCGAAACTGAATATTATAATTTCGAGGCACTCAATATTCCTGGAGACCATCCTGCAAGAGATATGCAAGATACTTTCTGGTTTAAAGACGAGAAGTCTGAGGAGGGTAATAAGCACCTTCTAAGAACTCATACTTCAACTATTCAAGTAAGAGGTATGCAATCAAGAAAGCCCCCTTTTCGCTTCATCGCTCCAGGGACCGTTTTTCGATGCGAAAGAACAGACGCGTCTCATGAAATGGTCTTTCAACAACTCGAAGGTATGATGGTTGGAAAAGACATCAGTGTCGCTAATCTCATCTATTTTATGAGGCAAACTCTTAAAGAGATTTTTAAAAAAGACGTCAAAGTTAGACTGAGACCAGGTTACTTTCCTTTCGTTGAGCCAGGCTTTGAGCTCGATATCGAATGCCAAGTGTGTAAAGGAAAAGGCTGCTCCGTTTGTAAACAAGTTGGCTGGGTAGAGCTTCTTCCATGTGGAATGGTTCATCCAAATGTTTTACGCGCAGGCGGAATCGATCCTGATGAATACAATGGTTTTGCATTTGGTTTAGGCCTTGATCGACTGGTTATGATGAAATACGGAATCGAAGATATCAGACACCTTCAAAGTGGTGATCTTCGTTTTAACTCACAATTTAAAGAATACTAAATAATAGAAAGGAATATTCATGTTAATCAGCATTGATTGGATCAAAGATTTTGTAAATTTACCTACAGATATGTCACCAAAAGAGCTCGGTGAAAAATTCACTTTAGCAACCGCAGAAGTTGAAGACGTCATGACGATTGGAGACCATTTTGAAAAGATAACCGTCGTCGAAGTCTTAGAAAAAGAAAAGCACCCTGAGGCCGATAAATTAAACCTCGTCACTTTTACAAATGGCGCAGATAAGTTTCAAGTGGTCTGTGGTGCCGCTAACGTTTCAATTGGTATGAAGACCGCATACGCACCTTTAGGTGTCACTCTACCAAATGGACTAACCCTAGAGCCTAAGAAAATTCGTGGTGTCCTATCAGAAGGCATGCTCTGCTCTGAAGAAGAATTAGGCTTTGCTGAAGAATCAGCAGGTATTATGGAATTAGATGCAGATGCTAAGCTTGGTATGACAATGCTAGAGCTTTTCAATGAATCAAAAGACGTCTTATTAGATGTTGATAATAAATCCCTTACCCACAGACCTGATCTCTGGGGACACTATGGATTAGCGAGAGAATTTGCCACTGTTTTTAAGAACCCACTTAAAGAACCTTTTACAGATGAGTGGGAAAAGTCTTTTCTTGGTCTTCAAACGAAAGACGCTGCTCCTATAAAAATTAAAGTTGATGAGAACACAAGTTCTCTTGGCTACTTTGGTATCAGTGTCGATGGAGTAAAGGTTGAGGAGTCACCTCTATGGATGCGTAAACGTCTCACGGCCGTAGGCTTAAGGCCCATTAATAATATTGTTGATATTTCTAATTACGTCATGCTTGAACTCGGTATCCCTCTTCATATCTTTGATCGCGAAAAGATTGAAGGTGATCAGGTACACATTAAAACAATCACAGAAGAAACTACTTTTAAAACTCTTGATGAGATCGATAGAACACTCATCCCTGGTGATACTATTATAGGAGATGCGAATAAGCCTCTTGTACTAGCTGGAATCATGGGAGGACTTAATAGTGGAGTTGACGAGAACACTTCTAAGATATTCATTGAAGTTGCAAATTGGAAAGCCAGCGAAGTGAGAAGTACTTCTACTCGCTTAGGTTTAAGAACTGATTCATCTTCCCGTTATGAAAAGACTCTAGATTCTCTCTTATTAAAGCGTACTCTCTTGCGAACTCTCGAATACGTTTTAAAGTCATGTCCTCAAGCAAAAGTTTGTGGCGAGATTCAATACGACGGTCCCGACTTAAGTAAGATTGAAACGATTAAAATTAAATCTTCTAAGGATTCGATTAATAAATCTCTTGGAAAAGATATTTCTTTTGACCAAATGAAATCAATCTTTGAATCCCTAGCATTTATAGTGACAGGTGATGAGAGCTCTTTTGAAGTCACTGTACCTAGTTTTAGGGCCACCAAAGATGTTGAGTGTGAATCATGCCTTGTTGAGGAGATAGGACGTGTTATAGGCTTTGATAATATCGAAGAGGTCTCTCCTAAGCTCGATGTCAGACCCACGAAGCTGACACCTTCTGCTAAACTTCACAGAAAGATTAGAAACTTCATGGCCTACAACGCTGATAGTTTTGAAGTGATGACTTATCCCATGATAGGGGAGAAGCTCCTTAAGAAGGCCATGTATGATAATCCAGGCCAGTTAGAGCTCATTAATGCCCTCTCTCACGATCACAGTTTCATGCGTACTACTATGATCCCTAGTTTTCTTGAGGCGAGCGCTAAGAACGTAAAAAACGTTGATGAATTTAAATTCTTCGAAGTTGGTAGAACTTATCATGGCCAAGATAATGACAAAGACTTCTTCAAAGAAAAGAGCATTCTTGGTATCGCTCAATATTCAAAATCTGAAACACCATTTATGAATGTGATGAATGATGTCGAGAGACTCTTAAGTAATCTCAATATAAATGCCCAATTCAGTGAAAAGAATCCAAAGTTCAAAAACAACGTTGTTGATGAGAAGTGGCTTGGCGTTCACCCTTATGAATTTAGAAATATTCGTATTCAAGGAAAACTAGATGGTGTTGTCCTAAGCGTACACCCTATTGTTTTAAAGTCATTTAAAATCAAGGGACATCTTACATTAGCTTTCATTGATTTAAGTTCTTTTGAGAATAGGGAACTAAAAGACAAGGTTAAATATAGTCCTCTTCCAAAGTTTCCTGGATCAGACTTTGATTGTACTGTAGTAGCGGACTCAGATGTTCCAGTGGAAACCATTCTCTCTTCACTTAAGAAATTAAAAGTTAAAGAACTTACAAATTTAAAGATTGCAGACGTCTTTAATATGGAAGATGGAAGGAAGGCCGTAACAATTAAGGCAAGTTTTCTTGATAAAGATAAGACATTAAGTGGTGAACTTATTACAGATGCGAGTAATAAGATTGTTGAGCTACTCGAAAAAGCAGGTTTTCCACTAAAAAGTTAATCAAAAATTTCAAAATTTATCGTTTTACAGAGAAAGGCCCTCATTTTTTGAGGGCCTTTTTTTATTCATGTATATATTTCATAATTATACTCATATTAAGCTCCTCACATCGACAATCGTAAGTAGTTGTTTTTACGTTTTTGTGTAAGTTGCCCTAATGACTGGTATTAGCACAAGTTTAAAATTATAAGTTTTTAATATTTTTAGAAAAAAAAATGTTATTAACAGAAAAAAAGTATTGACGTTTCATTAGTGAAATCATAATATGCCCCTCGTCCCAAACATAGCGAAACAAAAAAACAAACGCTTCACAGCTGATATTTTTTTTGTCCCAATATGAAAAAAAGACTTGCCAGAGTGGAAACACTACTATAGTCTCGGACAGCTCTTTGACATTTGAATAGAAAGTAAAAGTTTTGTTGCCCTCGGGTAGCGAAAATAGATGAGAAGAAAACCAATTGAATT
>DDIK01000087.1 GCA_002338505.1 Bacteriovorax sp. UBA1852 | reverse complement strand
AAGATGTAAATATCTTTGTGATTTTTGGAATAACGAGAACTAGAATAACTCCAAGAACCACACTTCCAACCATGAGCATGATGACTGGATACATCATGGCACCTTTAACTTTATTCTTTAACTTTACAGAAGATTCCGTGAACTCTGCTAGTCTTAAGAGTACAACGTCAAGTGTTCCAGATGATTCTCCTGCCTCAACCATATTGACATAAATATTATCAAAGACTTTAGGGTAGTCCTTTAAAGCATTTGCTAGAGAGCTACCTTCATTAACTTTTTGACGAATTTCAGAGAGAATAACTCTAAGTCGTGGATTCTCACATTGCTCAATGAGCGCTGTAAATGATTCAACAACTTGAATCTTTGCTTTAAAAAGCGTCGCTAACTGTCTGGTCATTAGTGAGAGGTCTTCAACAGATACGACACTACCAAAGTTAATATTAAACCCAGCTCCTGACTTTGATTTTTGTTCTTTGATCGCCGTAAGCATGATCCCAAGTGCACGCACTTTCTGCTTGGCATGAGCAATACCTTCAGCGTTTACTGCTCCACGCTTCTCTACACCTGTTCGATCAATACCTTTATAATTATAAATGGCCATTATTCACCACTTTTTTCATCTTCATTTTCTTCTGAGTTAATAGCTCGAACCATCTCTTCAATTGAGGTAATTCCCATTAAAACTTTTTCAATAGCATCTTGTCTCAGAGTTATCATTCCATGTGACTGTGCTACTTTTTTTACAGCTCCAGAGTCAGCCTTATTAAGTATGAGTGTACGGATATCATCGTTGAGCATAAGAAGCTCAGCGACAACAGTAACACCATCAAAGCCACTAAAGTCGCACTTGGCGCAACCTGGTGCCTCATAGAGAGATGTACCTTCTGGAAGGCTTGGAAGTCCTAAAACTTCAAGATCATAATTTGTACAGTCTCTAGGAATTTTACAATCTTTACAAAGAGTTCGAATAAGTCTTTGAGCAAGAACTGCTGCTAGGGAAGAGGCAATCATAAAGGGTTGCACTCCCATGTCAATCAGTCTGTTTGGCGCACTTGAAGCATCATTAGTGTGAATAGTTGAAAGGACAAAGTGACCTGTCAAAGATGCTTGTACTGCCATTTCTGCAGTTTCAAGGTCTCTCGTTTCACCAACCATAATAACATCGGGGTTCTGTCTTAGAATGGCCCTTAGTGATCTTGCAAATGAGAGATCAATTTTATGGTTAACCTGAATTTGCGAAATTCCAGGAACTTCATATTCAACTGGATCCTCAACTGTAATAATCATTTTATCAGGAGTATTAATTCTGTCTAACATAGCAAAGAGTGTTGTCGTTTTACCATGTCCAGTAGGACCTGAAACGTAAACAACGCCATGCTTTTTCTTTGAAATCTCATCAAGATTTTCTAGAGTACTTCCATGGAAACCTAAGTTTTCAAGTTTAAGAGTATTATTACTTTTTTCTAGAACCCTCATAACAATACGTTCGCCACTTTGAATCGGAACGGTTGAGAGTCTGATATCAATATCTTTACCAGCTATTTTAATAGGGATACGACCATCTTGAGGAAGTCTTTTCTCTGCAATATCAAGTTTTGCCATAACTTTAATTCTTGAGGCCACAGCAGAGTGAGTTTTAATAGGCTGTCTTAAGATTTCTGTCATAACTCTGTTGATTCGAAATCTATAAACGGACTCTTTTTCATATGGTTCAATGTGGATATCTGTTGCACGCTCTTTTACAGCTCTAAAAATGATCGAGTTCACAAAGCGAATAACTGGCGCTTCATCTGCACCGGCATCAAGAATATCGATAGGTCCATCAAGATCTAAGTTTTCATCAAACTCATCTTCAAGTGTATCGACAAGGTGTTTATTTGCCTTCTCATAGACTCTATTAATTGCATCATTCACTTTCAAAGGTGATGAAACAACAACATTAATATTTTTTCTAAATAATTCTCTTAAGTCATTAATTGCATCAAAGTTAAATGGATCCGTGAAAACAACAGTTACTTCATCTTCAGTTTCTATAACTGGAACGAGTTCATGGTTCTTTGCATAGTTAATAGGAAGGCTGGTAATTATTTCAGGATCAATATCATCAACTGAGATTTCTTGTAGATAGGGGATACCAATTTGAAAGCAAATGACTTTCACAATATCGTGAGGGTGAATATAATTCTTCTTTAAAAGAATTTCACCAATCATAAGACCAGATTCTTTTTGCATATCAAGTGCTTCATTGAGCTGTTCTTCAGATAAAGAAGTGTGCTTAAGAAGCAATTGTCCTATCTTTTCTTTATGTCCTTCGACTTTGTTAAGCATATTTTCTGCAATTTTCAAAACGTCTTCGCCTTATTGATTATTGTTATTTCCTTGGATGCCTCTTTGGTTTTCATCCTTATAGTATTTAGCCTCTTGCTCATCGTAGAGTGGACCAGCCTCTTGTTTCTTAGCTTTCTCATAGAGACCCTTGGCCGTTGTTCCAAATGGATCATCTTCACCATAGATTGATTTAAGGTGAGCGGCTCTTCTATTGAGACCATCCTTAACAGTTTGTGCTGTATCTTTTTGGTAATTTGAAAGAATTCTTGGTGTTAAGAAAAAAAGCATATTAATTTTTTCAACAGTGCTCTTCTTATTTTTAAATAACCAACCAAGTACAGGGATGTCACCAAGAAGAGGAACCTTCGTTTCGGTATCTACGGTCTTGTCTCTCATGAGTCCACCCATAGCAATTGTGTCTCTATCTCTGACCGTAACAGTTGTCACTGTTGATCTTGTATTTGTTGCAACACCTTCAGTTGCAGCGCTTGGCCTATTTGAGAAGTCATCAATCTTCTGATCAATCTTCATTTTAATATAGCGAGTAACTTTATTTATTTGAGGAGTGATCTTTAAAGTGAGGGCAACTTTTTGTTGCTTAACACTTGTCTGAGTTGATCCATTCGCTGTATTTGTTCTTTCAGTAATTGGCACTGTTTCACCAACTTCAAATACACCTTCGGTATTATCTTGAACGAGTAGTTGAGGAGTTGCTAGAACATTTGTATTACCATTATTTTTAATGGCCGTAACAAGTGCATTAACCGAGTCAAGCTTAACCGTTTGTCCATTAACTTCAGTCTCAACCGTTCCACCGAGACCTACACCGGCGAAGAGACCACCAACACTTTGCCACTGATTCGTTACAAGTTGTTGCAGAACATTTCCGCTATCGCCACCAAGAAAACCTGCTCTGTCGGCACCACCAGTACCATAAGCACCAATAATACTGACACCAACGTCTCTATTAGAGTTAACGTTTGTCTCCATAATAAGACCTTCTACAAAGACTTGATCTTTTGGAACATCAAGCTTCTTGATAACCTTTTCCATTGTTAGCCAGTCTGTAGGAGAGGCCGTGATAACAAGAGCATTATTTGATTTATCTGCAGTCACTCGTACTTCAGCATTAAAAAGAGAGTTGGCTTCTGTACTTGCAGACCTTGAAAAACGCGATCTTCTAGATCTCGTTGAAGTAGTTTGTGGCTTTGAGCCACTTACAAGAGTCGATAGAGTTTTAGATAGTTCTTCAGCATCACCATGAAAGAGATAGTAAACGTGAATCTGTTCATTATTTCCTGCAATGAGTTTTACATCAAGTCTCTTTATAAGTGCTCTTAGCCTTTTCGCTCCATCGGCGTTCGCCATAGCAATAATTGCGTTAGTTCTTGGCTCTGCTGTAATCTTGCTAATGACTTCTGCATTAGAACTTGAACTTGAGCGAGAGGATCTTACTTTCTTAGAAGTATCTTGTTTAAGAATTTTGTCGAGTAGCTTTGCAATTTCTGATGCTGAAGTATGCTTAACAGGAATAATTTGAAGTGTTTCTTCGTGTCCTGGAACATCAATAAACTTAATAAGTCTCATGAGTCTGTTGATATTAGCCCCAGTGTCTTGAATGATAATTGTATTAGTTTGCTT
>DDIK01000018.1:6216-6918 GCA_002338505.1 Bacteriovorax sp. UBA1852 | reverse complement strand
ATTATTTTCTTGTTCACATCCAGGGTGGGTTGATACCCCAGGTCTTAAGGACTCACTAGAAAGCTTTTGGAAATTCACTAAGGATCGTTTAAGAGATCCCGTTCAAGGAGCGGATACTCTAGTGTGGCTTGCTGGACGAGGTGAAAACTTAGAGTCTGGGAAGTTTTGGTTTGATAGGAGAGCGCGTAGCACTTACCTCTTTCCCTTTACTAAAGAAGATCAGCAAGAAAGAGAGAAGTTAAAAGACTTATTGGATAAAGAGTACGAATATATTGATTCATTAAATAAAGGATAAGACTATGCTAAAGGTTCATCACTTAAACAATTCTCGCTCTCAAAGAATCATTTGGCTCCTTGAAGAATTAGAACTTGATTATGAAATTATTCACTATCAAAGAGATAAAGAGACGATGTTAGCTCCCGAGGAATTAAAAAATATTCATCCACTTGGAAAATCTCCTGTTTTACAAGATGACGTAGAAATTATAGCCGAATCAGGCGTGATCGTAGAATACCTTCTAAAGAAATACGGAAGAGGTGATCTCTCTTACCCTGAGGATTTATTGCATCAAACAAAGCAAAGCTATTGGTTTCATTACTCTGAAGGCTCACTAATGCCACCGCTTCTTTTGAAGCTTGTTTTTGATAAAATTAGTGATGCTCCAGTTCCTTTTTTTATTAAGCCAATAATAAATAAAATAA
>DDIK01000018.1:0-6017 GCA_002338505.1 Bacteriovorax sp. UBA1852 | reverse complement strand
TTAAGCCAATAATAAATAAAATAACCGAGAAAGTAATGGATGGCTTCGTTCTTCCAAATGTTAAAAGAAATATGGGATTCATTGAAAATCATTTAGACGGAGTCGATTTCTTTATGGGCGATAAACTCACTGGTGTTGATATTATGATGAGTTTTCCTTTAGAGGCAGGAATGTCTCGTATGCCAAACAGAGATGACTATCCTATTATCTCTGGTTATCTTGATAGAATTCACGCAAGAAAACATTATAAGACTGCAATTGAGAAAGGCGGAGAGTACGTTTATAGCTAATTATAAGATTAGTCCCAAATTTGAGGAACTTTTTGTAATTTAGATACATCATACCCATGCTTTCCTAGTTTTTGGCGAATAGGCTTTAGCTTTTCTTCTGACAATGTTGGTTTTCTTGCCATAATCCATACATAATTCTTATTAGGTACACCAACAACTACCCAAGAGTAGTCACTAGCGAGATCAATAACGAGGTAATCAAATTTAAAAGGAATCCACGGAATCTTTATTTTCCAATGGGCATTAGTTTTCTTATTATAGATTTCGCCTTTTTGTGGATAAGACTTAATCTCACCATTAGGGCCACCTTTTCTCATCTTAAAATCAATTTCAATTTTGTCTTCTGTGAAAGAGTAATGTTCAACTGAATTGTAGGCATCGTCTTCAAAGAAAGTTGGAATATTTTCGATGACATACCAGGTTCCCTCGTATTTTGTCGGATCAAGGTAGTTGACTGAGGAGAAATCTTTCTTTTCAAAAAATGAACATGACATAAGAGTACTCATTATTAATATATAAATTATTTTTTTCATATCTAAACTATACATGTTTTTCGAGAGAATGGAAAAGTGTCAAAGTATTGTCTTAACATTATATGAGCCCTGGATGACACTTACTATTCCCTGGCCTGGAAATGAATAATCACCCACATAATAAACATCTTTTGATACTTTGTTAGGTAATAGTCGTAAAAGTGATAATGGACTTGTGTGCCTCAGGCCACCAACTTCACCTCTTGGTCTTTGAGTGTAGTGATTCCAAGTTAAAGGTGTTGAAACAGAGTCAAATTTTAGTTGTTTCGTCTCAAGCTTTAAATATTTATCAAAACAAATTATCACCAGTGCTTTAAAGCGAGACTTAAGGTAAATATATTCATCATCTTTGGAGTGAAATAATTTCTTCTCAATATGAGTTGAAACGGTGACTCTTATAAGGTCTTTTTCATTAGGATGTGAGAAAGAGAAAAATAATGAAGAAGTTTCAAATATTTTCTTATCTTCTTGATCTAAGATGACTTGATGATATCTCGATCGAAGATTCTTACTAAGTTTAATTGAGAAATATGCCGTCATAGCACCCCAAACATGTCCTTTGTTGAGCTCTTTTTTCTTGATAATGTTCTTTTCATGATCCTGATTAAGTATCTTAGAAGAAACCGATGGGGGAGTATTAAAGACAATCTTTTTTGATTGGTAAAGTCCTTTGTTGGTTTGTATGTGGTAGAGACTATTCACTTTCTTAACGCTCTGAACTTGTTCTTTTAAGTGAATATTTCCACCATCCTCTTTGATTTTATCGGTGATTGCCTTACAAAATCCATGCATTCCACCCCTGGATGAGTAGGTATCCAGAGGGTAGAGAAAACCTATGATTCCCACAAATGCCGGACATTTTTTTGACTTTTGTTGGGTACTAATGAGAAGCATCTGATCAAGGAATACTATAAACTCTTCATTTTCTTTAAGGTCCTTGGGAAGAATATCATAAAATGATTTATAAAAAATAGAGACATGTCTTAGTAGTTGTGGTGCGTACTTAATAACTGCTAAAGTGTCCTTTAAAGTTATCTTTGGAAAACTTTGAATTTCATCTAAAACATTCCATAAAAGCTTTTCTATCTTTGTGATCTTCTCAATAAACTCTCTGCTGTCATAATTGAATTTTAGTCTTACTTCCTCGATGAGCTCTCTCTTGTCTGAAAAATACCTTAGTTCCGTGTCTCCATGGTAGGCATGAATACCAATTTCTTCTTTATATATTTGGTAGTTTATTTCCATGTCATTGATAAACTTTGATAAAGGCCTATTGTCACAAAAACCACTTAAGGTTGTTGCACCAACATCAAAAAAACCCTCGCGCCTTTTAAAGTAGCCCGCACAGCCACCTACATAGTAATGAGACTCAAAGAGAATCGTCTTTAATTGTTTTTTTTGTAAGAGTCCGGCTGCAGAGAGACCACCCATCCCTGCACCGATGATTGAAACATCATAGACAATGTCATTCTTATTTTCTTTCACATTTATAATACTAGCACTTTAGGTTATAGTTAATACTATACAGAAGTTATGCGTTTTAATATATGGGGCTAAATATATGATAGTAAAAGATTTTGATAATATGGACAAAAGAGATAGGGCGAGATTTATAAATAGCCTTTCAGGCTTTAAGTCACTTTGTCTTGTTGGCAGTAAGGATAAGAATGGCAAGACTAATCTCGCACCAATTTCTTCTGTCTTTCACATAGGTGCTGATCCAGCACTTATGGGTATGATTTTTAGGCCACATTCAACACCTCGTCACAGTCTTGAAAATATCATTGAGACAAATAGCTTTACTTTAAACCATGTTCATAAAGATATTTTACATTCTGCACATCAGGCATCAGCTCGCTATGACAAAGAAGAAAGTGAGTTTATACAGACGAACTTGGAAGAGGAGTACTTAAATGGTTTCTACGCCCCTTTTGTAAAAGATTCTCGTCTAAAACTTGGTTTAAAATATGAAGAGCACCAGACACTTAAAATCAATAATACTGTCTTACTTATAGCAAGCATTGACTTTGTCTCACTTTCTAAAGACTTTCTTCGTAAAGATATGAGTGTTGATATTGAACGGGCAGGTACTCTTACAGTAAGTGGATTGGATTGTTACCACGAAACCACACAAGTTGCGAGGCTCAGTTATGCCAAGAAAGATAGAGACTTAACAGAGATATAAAACTCTTATTTATTTACAATCTTTTCAAACTCTGTTGATAATTGAGGAAACTCTTGGCAGGCTTCATTTAAGTAATCTTTGATCGTTGATTCGTTTAGACCTAACTCAAGCGATCTTTTAAGAATGATTTGATATATTTCTGGAGACTTAAGTCCTGACTTTACAGCATCTTGAGCATTCTTTAGCGACTTAGAAGGGGGCAGACTTGCATCATCTGCTAAAATTTCTAGAGTCTTAATCGTTTTATTTTTTGGAAACTTACTCTTTGCCCTTTCTAGAACTTTACTTGTGATAGTCTCATTCTTCGATAGAATAAGTGTATTAATAAGAGAAGCAAATACTAGTGGTTTATCATCACAGACCACAGATGCCTCATCCATAAGCCTTAAAGCTCTATCTATTAAAGATTGATCTACGCTTTCGTTACCTTCGGTCTTATCCTTGATAATCTTCTTGCCATAAATTGCCAGTGAAGCAGAGATATAATTTCTCATTTCACTATCAGGGTCTTCTACGTTTTTAAAGGCTTGATGATAATCTAGGATATCATCATATTGAGCGTTTGCTACAGATACCCAGGCGAGGTCAGGGATCATCTTCGGATTTACGGGATAGTTCTCCGATAGCTTCTTACTGACTTGGTAGGCACGATGCTTTTCTTTGAGCGAAATATAAATATTAAATAACTCTTTGAGTGAATTATAGTAGCTTGGATTGAACTTTAAACTTTGCTCAAGAGACTCTCTCGCTAATTCAAGTGCCTTATCTCCAAGGTGGATGAGTCCCTCAAGGTAAAAAGCTTCAAATGGTTTTGAGTCAGCTTTCTTTGCCTTATTTAAAAAGCTCATTGCCTTGTCGACGTCATATCGCATGTGCTCTCGAGCTGACTCGATAAGTATTTTATACTCACTAGGAGCAGACTTAGGCACAATTACTTTTAAAAACTCAGACTGAAGAGATGTGACAGTGAATGGAAGAATAACCATAGCATCTATTTCAGATTGAGCTAGCTTTGTTATATTATCGGTGGAGTCATTATCAGTTAAGAGAAAAAAACCATTATCTAGTCTGTTAGGCTGCTGCTTTAAGTGAAGTTCAAGTAAGTCGTGATAGGGGCCATCTTCTAGCTTATCTAGCGTAAAGACATAGTTTGGCATTTGATCTTTCATAATCTCAAGTGCTGATTCAAGGGTCTTTGCAAATTTGACGTTCTTTCTAGCAACCGCAGTTTTTTGTAGCATCTTTTCAATCGCAGTTTTTCCTGCAACAGTTGGCTCCACAACTAGGAACGACTTTGTTTTTAAGTATGCTTTAATAAGCGCTTGTGCTTTTGCGTCCATATTTATTCTCTATACTTCGTAAAAAGTTCGCTAACTCTCTCTTGTTTCTTATCAATTTGATCAGTGAAAGATTTCCAATAGTCTAGAACTCTATCAGTGATCTTTAATGTGATTTCTGCAAGATTTTCATCTATTAAATCAAATTCCTGAACTTTGCCGTTAACAGTTGAGCATTTCAATATACTCTTATCCTGAGGCATTCTCTTTAATGTTCTGACTTGCTTATCATTTTTAAATATAAAAAGTGATAAGTTATGTCCAACCGAGCATGCTGATGGAGGAACGAGTAGTGTAATATGCTCTTCATCTGCAATCAGTATTTTTATATCACGATATTTAATGCAGTCAGATTTACTTGTATCATTCGAAAAGATTATCCAAGATTGAGAAAGGTTCTTTGTAACTAAAGTAATTTGGTCATGAGATATACTCAAACTGTACCCTTCATTAATGAGACTTAAAAATATACACTTTTTATTTTATTTTATTTTAAAATAAAATCAAGAGGTTCCTTAAGAAATATGACTAAAAAGGCTAAATATCGCCAAAGAAGTAATTAAACCCATTTTAATGAACAAATATATTGACGACTTAAAATATCACTCATTACAATAAATAAACATTTAATAACAACATTACGGAGTTTTTATGGCTAAGAAAAAAGCAACAAAGAAAAAAGCTGCAAAAAAAACAGCAAAGAAAACAGCAAAGAAAAAAGAAATGTTACTAGTTGGTTCTAAGACTAAGGAAGCATTAAAAGGTAAGGGATTCAACGTATCTTCTGATACTCTAGATGCTCTTAACGAAGCAGTTTACAGACTTGTAGCTGATGCTCAAATGAGATGTGAAGCTAATGGTAGAAAAACTATTAGACCATACGACGTATAATTAAGTTTTAAGAACTTTTTTTATATGAAAGGCCCATTTACTGGGCCTTTTTTTATTTTTTAATTATCTATTAAGTGCTCTGTTTGAGTACCGTCTGCCATTTGTTTTACAGTGTACATGCCTTTATCTATCTCTTCTTGTCCTAGAAATATGACATTTTTAACAAGTCTCTTATTCGCATAATTCATCTGCTTTTTCATCTTGACTGGTGAAGGGTAAACTTCGACACTGCTTCCTTCATTTCTTAGACGATTAGCCAGTTCAAGGTAGTTTTCAAAATGGTCATTTGAAAAGTTGATAATCATGTAGTCGATGGCGTTATCAATTTCATCAAATAGACCTCTATCAAGCATCAGGTCATATATTCTGTCAGCACCAAATGATATCCCAACTCCTGATAGGTCTTTAACTCCAAACATGCTTGTTAAGTCATCATAGCGTCCACCTGAGGCGATTGAGCCCATAGAGCCATCATTAGGTTTAACTTCAAAAATACAGCCGGTATAGTAGTCAAGACCTCTCGCAAGTGTAGGATCAAAGTCTAATACTTCAACATTCATCTTAAGACAGAGCTTCTCTAGTGTTTGAAGCTCGTCGATTCCTTCAAGTCCTAGAGGCTGATCTGCGAGGATATTTCTGAGTTTTTCAAATTTTTCGTTATTATCTTGTTCATCGCTTAATTCAAATAAAGGGCTGAGATAATTGAGTTGTCCTTCAGTAAAGCCTTTATCTTCAAGCTCTTTTAAAACTTTCTCGCTGCCAATCTTGTCAAGTTTATCAA
>DDIK01000152.1 GCA_002338505.1 Bacteriovorax sp. UBA1852 | reverse complement strand
TTTTAGAAGATAGAATTTTTCTTAAGGAATATCCATTCATAGTTGAAGACATATATGACTTTGACTCACTTCTGAGAAAAAGTAATGGTCAAATTACCTCTGTTGGATTTGGAATTGATGAAAATAATGATGTTAACTATGATCGACGTTTTGCTAAAGCAAACTACATGGAAGATTATGGAGTATGCGGAGACTCAAATATTGATCAGGATGAGATTATTTCAAGTCAGGTTACAAACAGCGGAGATAGTGGTGGAGGTATCTATACGACTTATAAAGACAGAAAGTACCTTTTAGGTATAAACCACGGTACAAAGACTCTTCAAATAGATTCAGCAGAATGTAAATATAGTCAAGGTTATAAACTATATAGATATAAGAGATGGTTTAGAGAGCTTGGCTTTGATATATTTTCAAATGATAAAGAGCTCTTGAATGAGCAAATTCATAATCATCTTCGAGAAGAGGAAGTAGTTTCTGACAATCTTCAAAACTCCTCTGCAAACGAAGAGATTCCTACTTATGGTGAAAATATAGGAGTAAAAATTAATCGAGCAATCATTTTACGCGCTCAAGAAGAATCCGCAGGATTAAAAATGATGTTCTCTTATTGTAATGATCGTGGATGTGCTTTGAAGTCGGGATATCAAAGTAGTATTCTTGTAGGAAGAAAGTTTCAGTTCAAAGGAATAATTCCTCTTCTAAGTCTAGACGAGCTTCAAGATATGTACGACAAACATAATGTTACCCGGGTTCAAGTTGACCTCTATAACGAACAAATGAGTTATGGGAAGTTCTATATTGATATAGAAGAACTTATAAATCAAAGGGTAACAGTCAAAACAGAAGCATTTTTTGATATGTTATATATGGATACGGAGCTTGTCCTTTATGATAAGTAATTCTCTTCGACTCTCTTTTATCTTAACTCTTTGTTTCTTTAGCTTTCAGGCATCGGCTCTTTTTGAAGGTAGTGTAAAGTGTAGCTATGATACCGCAATCAGTGTTAGAGCAGGTGTTACATCTCCAATATTTCATCAAGATAAATTTAAGCATTGTGCTATCTCATGTATCGTTGCAAATGAATGTGGAGCACTTTCTTCAACAGTCTTAGGTATTGGTAAAGAGGTTTATGATCTTATCGGTCCAGGAAGAAGTGAGATCGCTGATGTCGTTGCAAATTTCTTTGGAATAAAGTTTCAAGTTATTGGTCTTGCAAAAGATCGAGACACATGTGAAAGCTCATGTATCGAGGTATTTCCAAGTTTAATGCCAAAGAGTATTCTGTAGAAGTTTCTAGTCTAGATTAGTTAAGAAATTATTCTTCCATAAGGCCCTCAAAAGAATAGGGTCCATTTCTTTTAAGAGATCAGATGCAAATGACTTAGCACTTGAGTGATTTTGATTAAGCTTGAGTGCCCAAATCTTATTAAAACTAATACTCACATTCTCATTATCATTCGAGCGATCGATGAGATCCCAAAAGAAGCCTGCAACTCGCCACTCATTTCTTTGACCTGGACAAACGTCAGCAGGAATGTTTTCAAGACGAATAGGGGCTCTTCTCGGCACGAGAAACTCAAATCTTGCATCTTTATCGTCCAGGGATAAATTAATCCAACCTGCAAAGAATGTTGCCCATCCTTCACTAAGAGCTAGCCCTGTGCTGTAGCACTCGTCAATTCTATGTCTACCTCCAGGAGAAACTCCAATATTTGCCTGGTCATAAATTGCGTGACCTATTTCATGGGCAACAACATCCCAATGGTCACCTCGTGTAATGTTCACAGTCCCCCAAGAGTAGTAGTCACCATTAGAAGGCCATTTTATATTAATCCTTCTTTTCCAGAAATTGACTAGCCCTTTTTCGATGAACTTATCTCTGGCAGTGATTGCCTGATGATATATTTCAAGAACCTGTGCTTCTGAGCTTTCTTTTTCAAATTTCCACACATTGAGTTTTTGACAAATGACAGGTCCACGAATGTAGAAGACTGACTGACTACGAATTCGAAAGTATTCATTTTCAAGAGAGAGACTCCCTTCGCCTTTTTTACAATTAATATTGATTTCATCGTGAGTAATTGTCTTTGAAAAGTCATCCTCAGTAATAACGATTCTTACTTGGGTCTCGCCGAAGTTGCTTTCATAGGTTTCATGTTCATGGGGAGTAACTCTTTCATCGAGTATGATTTCTGGGAGGTTGGGAGAGATTTTATCAATATCACCTCTTGAAAAGCCAAAAGAAAAACTTGATACGATGAGAATCGCTAATACTTTAAACATATATACTCCATAAATTTTTCATATTGTATGAATCTTTATGGAGTATTGATAACTGAAAAATACTTACATTTTAATTGAATATATCTTTTCTGATTTGTTCGACGCGCTTCCTATTAACACCAAGGTCAGAGATACCAATTCTTGAAATTGATCTCACATGGACAATATCGTCGTTAATGAAGAATTCAACATCATCTACGAACCCGATGAGTTTAGAAGAATAGGTTGCGTGAATATAATTCTCACTATGCCCTTCTATCTCTACACGAGGCTGTTTTTTAAGATAATCGATTATTTCTTGTTTTGCATGGTTCTTATTTTGATGACCATGTTTCAAGGGTTTTATTTTAAAAGACTCTCTATCATCAATAGAACTTACACAGTGTGGTAATATTCCACACTTTTCAACAACTTTCTTGTCACTCTTTTGTCCGAAAATAGCACATGAAAAGAGACTACTAAAAACAACTGTTAACCATAAAAACTTCATAGAGCACCTTTTATATTGCTGACAAGATCATTGCTAAGTGGATCAACTGCTGAAGAAAACTTTTTAACAAGCTTTCCATTCTTATCAAAAAGAAACTTTTCGAAGTTCCACTTAATTTCTTCTTTATTCAATTTTGCGAGCTCCTGAAAGAGTGGATGAGAGTCCTTGCCTTTGACGACAGTTTTTCTCATTATTGGAAATGTAACTCCATAGTTTCTCTTACAAAATTCTACGACGCCCTCATCACTTTCAGGTGTTTGTCCTCCAAAGTCATTAGAGGGAACTCCTAAAATAGCGACCTTATCTTTATAGGTATTATATAGCTTCTCAATGTCATCGAGTTGTGGTGTGTATCCACATTTTGTAGCGATATTTACGATAAGAACAGGCTTGCCTTTAAAAGACTTAAACTCAACATTCTTGCCTTTAGAGCTCACAAGCGAGTACTCGTGAAGATTAAATGCCATTGTCGAAAATGCGACCATTAGTGTTAATAATATTTTCATAAATTCTCCTATTTGAGTTTCATATTAACTCGCAAAACAATTGAAAGGGCCAGACAATACTTAGATTTTTCTCTGGAAAAAACCTAATAAAAAGTTGTTGATCAATTTTTAACATGAAATAATCTCGCTTAAGGAGAGTCTATGAAGAATGTCGTATTAACTATTTTAGTTTTATTTGGATCGCTAACATATGCAAAGCTAAAGACTGAAGTCGTCATGAGTTCTGAAAATACTGTTTGGGGCTTTGATTTTATTAATCAAGATGAAATCGTCTTTTCTCATCGCAGCGGTAAGTTGTGGCATTACAATATTAAGACAAAGAAGAAGCAAGAAATCACAGGTCTTCCAAAAATAAAAGTATACGGGCAAGGCGGGTTACTTGATGTTCTTATCGAAAATACTAAAGATAAGACTTTTGTTAACTTCACATACTCTAAGCCTGTAGGTGAATCTATAAATACGACTCTTGCTCGAGCAGAGCTCAAGGAAAACAAACTTATTAATTTGAAGGACATATTTGTAAGTAAGGTGAACAGTGATGAAAAGTATCACTTTGGTTCAAGAATACTTTTAAAAGATAATATGTTCTATATTACGATCGGCGACAGAGGCCAAAGAGATAATTCCCAAAGCTTAAAAAACCATAATGGTACTATTATAAGAGTGAATAAAGACGGAAGTATTCCAAAGGACAATCCCTTTATTAAGAATAAAGATGCTCTAGCTTCAATCTGGTCATATGGTCATAGAAATCCCCAAGGGATTGATCTTAACCCACTGACAAATGAAATCTGGAGTGTTGAATTTGGACCACGAGGAGGCGATGAGATTAATCTTGTTAAGCCTGGTGTTAACTACGGCTGGCCTATCATTACTTATGGCAAAGAATACTGGGGACCATCCATTGGTGACACCCATAAGAAGGGCATGGAGCAACCAGTTAAGTACTATGTCCCATCAATCTCCCCTTCGGGAATGGTCTTCTACACAGGTGACAAAATTAAGGAATGGAAGAATCATCTCTTTATAGCTGCCTTAGGAAGTGAGTTTCTGATGCGTGCAGAGATAAAGAATAAAAAGGTCGTTAATGAAGAAAGACTTCTTGAAGATTTAGATGAAAGAATCAGACAGGTGAGAAATGGAGCCGATGGTTTTCTCTATTTTTCAACTGATAGTGGGAAAATATATAAGGTGAGCAAATAATATGAAATCAGTAATTCTAATAGCTATATTTATTTTATCTTCTTGTTCGCATCAAAACTATTTGATGGAAGAAGTTAAGAACTTTGATAAGAAGAATCATGTCACTAAGAAAGAGCAAGTTGTTGTCGCTACTCAGGGGAAATATTCTAGTGCCGCAGCTATGCGAGTATTAGAGATGGGTGGGAATGTTGTTGATGCAATGGCGGCGATCTCATTTGTTATTTCTGTCGAGCGACCTCAGTCCACGGGAATTGGCGGTGGTGGTTTTCTACTTTTTTATGAGAAGAAAACGAATACAGTTCATGCCTTTGATTTTAGAGAGAAGGCACCTTTAATTTCTCATAAGAAAATGTACCTAGATAAGCTCGGTAACGTTATCGCAAGAAAATCATTGGATGGTATATTTGCTGTTGGCGTACCAGGTCTTGTGAAGGGAGTCTTAGAAATTCATGAAAAATATGGAAAACTATCTAGAGATGAAATCTTAAAAGATGCAATAGCGCTTGCCAGAGATGGTATGCCCGTCTACGAAGAACTAGAAAGAGCTCTAAATGCGAGAGCGAATGTACTTTGTGACTTTGAAAGTTCAAAGAAAATCTTTTGTCCAAATGGGAAAATTCTAAAAGAGGGTGACCACTTAGCTCAAGAAGATCTTGCTAAGACCTTGGAGAGAATTGCAAGCACTGGAAGTAGAGACTTCTACCATGGTGAAACCGCAAAGAAAATTGTGAAGACTTCTAAGAAGTATGGAGGTCTTTTAAGTCTTAAAGACTTCAAACGCTATAATACTGTCAAAAGAAAACCTGTGAAAGGTAGTTATAAGAATTTAAAAATATATTCTATGTCGCCTCCTAGTTCGGGTGGTGCTCATATTATTCAGATTCTAAATATTTTAGAAAATAAGGACCTAAAAAGTCTTGGTCCTTATAATCCTCAAAGTATTCACTACGTTTCATCAGCTATGGAGATGGCGTTTGCCGACAGGGCGGCTTATCTTGGCGATATGGACTTTGTAAAAGTACCACTTAAAGGAATTACTTCTAAGAAGTATGCAAAGAGTCTCTTTTCAAAGATTGAGTCAAAGAAAGCATTTGGACGTGATGAAATTTCTAAGGGTGACGCCCCTCGCTTTGAAAGTGACCACACAACGCACTTTAGCATTATGGACAAAGAGGGTAACACAGTCGTAAGCACACAGACCATCAATGGCTGGTTTGGTTCAGGTCTTGTGGCAGAAGGGACGGGGATTGTGCTTAATAACGAAATGGATGACTTTTCAACTAAGCCTGGGGCCATGAATCTCTTTGGAGCAGTAGGTAGTAAGAAGAATCTTGTGGAGCCTGAAAAGAGGCCACTAAGCTCAATGTCACCCTCGATTGTTTTTGATGAAAATGGGGTGAAGCTGGGTGTTGGAACACCTTCTGGTACAAGAATACTTACTTGTGTGATGCAAACGATTCTAAACTACTTTGAATATGAAAAGCCTTTGTATGAATCTGTTGCCATGGCAAGATATCATCATCAGTGGAGACCACACCAAATTAGGTTTGATGAATTCAATTTAGATTCAGAGGCCAAGGCTTCTCTTGAATCTATGGGCCACAAGCTTAAGTTTAAAAATCTAGGTTGTCGCATACAAGCTGTGGCCAAAGAGGATGGTCATTTAATTGGAGTTTCTGATCCTAGGGGAGAAGGAATGGCTACTGGTCTTTAGACTTAAGCCCTTCGTATACTTTCTCAGCAAAGAGCGCATCTGGATAGACAAGATGATTCCAGTCAGTAATTCTCTTTTTGAGCATTTTACTATTATTGCTATGAAAATACTGAGAATAGAACTCAACGTTAGGGGAGATATATTTCTGCCCTAGCTCTCTTTGTATTTCTTTAACTCTCTCAATGTAAGACTCGTTTGGAAGCTTAAATGCTGTGTCTACGATCTTATTCATCAGATGCCTAAGCGCAAAAGCACTTGCTGCAACATGCATCAGTTCTGCTCCGGATGAAGTAAATTCATATGCGCGATATGGCTTAAATTTATGTAAGAAGAGAAGAGCGTCGTATTGATTAACTATTTTCTTAAAGCGGTGGTAGATACTCTTGTCACTATCATAGAAGACCTTGTCAAAGAGTTTTTGAGATTCAAGCATTGTCTGAAAATTCTTATGATCTAAAGTCTTTGAGATATTATTTGCTTCTTTCAAAATTTCATAGAGTTCAATCTTGTCGACCGTAGAGGGATTAAAAGCTGATGTAAAGTCAAAGCTAATGCTTTGTTCACTCTTATTAATAAGTATTCCTATATCACTTGGTGTTTCTTCTTCATTGGCCACGATATAGAAGTCCCATACTGGACCTGCTAATCTAGGATTTAGTTGGATTAAGATATCTCCAGTGTAAGTAAAAACTTTTGCATATTTATTGAGATGAATGCCTGCAAGGACATTATTTCCATTCTTATCACCTGATTTTGGATTTAGGATACCACCAATTGTTTGAAGTATAAGTTTCTTAAGTGAGCTATTGGTGACATCGACTTCGCCAATCATTCCATTAAGAACTTTTCCAAATAATTTTGGGTTCTTTTGTTTCATTCCAAAGGTCTGGAGATCAAGCTTTAGGAAAGTATCTCCAAGAAATACTTCATTTGGGCTATGCTCAAGGATATTTTCTTTATATGACCTGGCACTAACAGCGCTAAGGCCAACCTTTACAGTTATGCTAGATCTGTTATTTTCAATCGTATATTCACTGTCAGCCAAATCGTTGTCTCGGAATATATTTGCAATGCGATTGTAAGCTCTATTCATGCCGCTTCTTTTGGACTTTTCGATATTGTTAAGATCAATTTTAAGTTCCAAGACATTATCTTTATGGGCCAAGATTGTGAGGTCTTCTAGAATTTGAGCTGATCCCTCATCTACTTTTGAAAGCTCCTGAAGAACTGAATGCTTATGAGGTTTAATAGATGCCGTTAAAATTGAGTTGATCATATCTTTAAATTGATTGAGATCAAGCTTCATGTGGTAATCTACTGCAGACTCGTCTTTTTTGAATGTTCCACTACTAGAGTATTGATCACTGTCAGATTTGATAGGTCTCTTATCAAGATAGCTCTTGTAAGATTGAGTTACTTCTCCGTCTCCAACGGCCAATTCGAAGAATGTCTTCTTATGGTCTTTGTGATAAATTGGAGCAAAGTTCCAAAGATTAATATTATTATCAGCATAGAAAATTTTCTCACTAAAGCTACTAGGCTTTAGATTGATAATAATTCTTTTTGAACTCTCATCATAACTTAGAACATTCTTAAAGAGTTCGAGAGTTTCTTCCTGAGCGATTGTCGCCGGAGTTTCATTAAAAGGATTGTTGAGATCAAACTCTTTGATCTTAATGAGCTCTTCTATGAGATCAGTCATTGAACGATCTTTACTAAGAAACATACGACGATATTGTTTTAATTTATCAAAGAGGTTCTTTCTTGCTTGCTCTGGATCCAATTCATCTAGTGATGTATTTGTTGGATCAATAAATAATAAAGACTTCAGTATATTAACCGTGGCCATCTTCGCAAACTCAATTAAAAAGTCTCCATTCTTTCCTTCTGCTGTTAGTAGTACTCGATGCTCACCTTTTCCTATCGTTACTGATCTGACATCTAGTCCAATCTTACTATCATTCATAATGTCGGTTTTGAGACTCAGTTCAAAAGGAAGACCTGGTCCATATGTTTTTGGATCAAAACTGAGTTTAGCTCCAGAGAAGTCTATCCCACTTCCTTCAAGTCCGAGACTCATTAAAGTATTCATATCTAAATTTATCACTCCTCGTAGGGTAACTCCCGGCAAAGAAGGGTTTATAGCGACTTTAAGTTCTGAAAAAAGATTTACCCCATCAAATTCAAAATCTCTAAAGTAATTAGTGAATTGATTCACTGAGTTTTGTGAAAATCTTTGAATAGAGAATGGTTTATCATTCCCAGCTCTTCCAGAATTTAAATACTCTTGATAAATAACGTGATCTCTCTTGAGCCTGAGCATAACACTTCTTGCATAATCTTGTGAATAATCTGAAAACTCGGTAAAAGCTTTTGCTGGTTCATCTTGAAAGTATGAGTCTTTTCTATTAAGAGTATGGAAGGCCTTGTTATCAATGAGCTTTTTTAAACTGGTAATATCGGTTTGAGCTCTATGTCCCCAGTTTTTTATCCCAGTCTCTTCAATTGTTTCTAGTACTCTCGCTCTTATCTCTTTTTTAACATCAGGACTTTGCCATTCATAGCGTGCATAGTGCTCTTCTTTTAACTTAGGCAATTCCTCTTGCGCTCTCTTATAACTATCTTTCACACTTGTTTTAAAGTTCTCATTAAATTTCGTACAACCAACAGCAAGCCTAAAGGCAACATTCTCTTTTATGTCATCTTTATAGACTGGAGCAGATTGCCATAGATGATAATTCCCTTCATTGCCATACCATTCAAACTTTGTGAAATGCTTGAGGTTCAAACTTATACGAAGTCTATCATTCGTGAGTTCAATTATTTTATTGTCAAGGAAGTATTTGATTTTTGCAGATATGTCGTTGTCAGATAAGTCAGTTGGCGCTTTTGAGTCATCTAGAAAGTAATTCATAAAAGTTCTATTTGAGAGAATTGCTGGAACTATATTTGAAATAATACTCATACCCTTAGAATAATCAATATTATCTAGTTCGAATTTCTTAAATTGAATACTTACTCTTCCACCCGGATTATATAGTGGAAACTTTAAAATAATTGAAAATTCATGTTCAACTTTTAATTCATTTGCAGCAAGGTCTTCAAGACTTAGAAGTAATGACTTTGGCAACTTAACAATCCCATCAAGGTGAAGCGTTTGATCCAAAGGATTCATATCAATCTTAGAGAAGCTCTTTATGTCCGAAACTTTCGTAAGCTTCCTAAGATCGTGTCTCATATCATCAATTTTGTAATCATGATGAGAGTTTGGGCCAGAAGGAGAACATTCTTGATCGTGAAAAGGGTCTCTATAGTTTTGTGCAATATTATAGAGGTCTTTTGCTAAAATTTGTGGAGTTGTCAAAAAAATAGACAATACAACGAAATAAATTGAACATCTCTTAAGAGCTTTCATGACCTTACCTTTTATTTTTTTTTATTTCAACTATATGAAGCAAGAGTGATGCCAAAGAGGAGGCTCATATGAAAAAAAAGCCTGTTATGAAAACAGGCTTTTTGGTGATGATTTTACTTTAAAACTTCTTTTAGCTCTTCACTGAAAAAGCCTTGATTTAAGATATCAATACTTTTCTTAAATTCAAAATTGAATGAACCAGCAACTGAACCAAAGCCTTTTTTAACGACATATGGTACTTTAAGAGTGGATGATGTCTTATCGTAAGAAAGAGACAAGTCAGATCGCCTTTTTACTTTATGACAAGCTACTTTTATAGGTTCACCATTATTAGAACTTAATAGCTCTTTAAGTTCCTTGTGGTCATCTATAATATCAAAGCCGTTAGTTGGATTAATTCCAAACGAGTATATTGAAACTCTCTTCGACTGGAATTGTCCATATCCTTTTAGCTTCGTACAAGACTCTGTCATAGGAATTAAATTTCCGAAGCCTAATGAAAATTGAGCGCTACCGAAATTATACCTTTGATCTAATCGAGACATCAGTTTATGGAAGTCAGCAATCTTTGCTTGAGAATCCCTAGAAAAAGTAATATCTCCAAACTCTTCCTCTGACATACCTTCTGAGATAGATGTTTTAATTTCCTTTAGAAAGTTAATATACTCACCATCTTCACCAATCTCTTTTCTTGCATCAACATTCTTTGGAAGAAAAGACATCACCATTTGGTCTACTTTTTGTGCATAGCTTATGTAGAAACGACTAAAGGCATTGTCGCCAATCTCATTATACCACTCATCGCCAATTTCAATAATTTTATCTTTGTAGGGATTGGCTTGATCCAAAAACTTATCTAATTTAAGATGCCTTTCAGCTATTGTTTCATTGTATTTGGCAATCTCATTACTCATGTCTTGAACTGAAGGCATGTAGCATTTTACAATTTTTCTGTTCTTTTTAATGCAATGGTATTTCGCTGGATATTCTCCAAATAATCTATTCTCTTCGTTGTCACCTGCAAAAGAGGACACCGATAAAACTAAACTTGCTCCGATTAAAAGACTCTTCATTATTGCTCCCTTGTTTTTAAATAGTGTGTTGTAATGTAAATATGTTTATGTATTTATCATGATTTTTTATCGTAGCGATTATTTGTGAAAAGTTTACACTGTGGTGCGTTATGGTTTCTGAAAAACTCAATTTAAAGCCTATAAAATAAGACCCAATACTATACAATTCACTGTTCTTGTTAGATAACGCTCGCTTACCGATTTACATACTTGAGGTCAATTTGAACTTGTCTTATATCTACCTAGCATACCTCGCTCTAATAGGGCTGAGTATGTTCGATAATGGTCGCTCAGCATCTTATGCTTACTTTATTGAATTCTTTGATATTAAGACATCTAAAGCGTCATTAATCTTTAGCTTTGGTACCGTCATGGGTTTGCTCGCAAATCTCACAGCTAAGTATTGGTTACCTTTTTTTGGTATTGTTCGATCTGCCAGTGTTGCTCTTGGATTTATTACCTTTGGTTGTTTAACTGTTTACTTAAGTGCAGTTTTCAGGTCTTTCGAGATTACGCTAGTTGGTGCTGGCTTCGGTGGCCTTGGTATGGGATTTCTTAGCGTTGCAATGAATATTCTTGTGACAGAGGGGAGTGAGAGTCGACTGAGAAAGAAGTATCTTTCTGGACTTCATGGAGTCTATGGACTCTCGTCCTTAACGGCGCCGCTACTTCTCAATATGGTTATAGGTCTAGGTTATTCTTGGAAAGAATTCTTTCTTTTCATCTCCTTGATAGGACTATGTGTGTTTCTCTACAGTTTAAGAGTAGAAGATAATCATAAGGAAAGTCTTCGAGAAAGAACTGCTGCTGACCAAGGTGCATTTAAAGACAAATTATTAGTAGGTCTTTTCTTGGCCTTCTATGTTTCAGGGGAGATCTTGATCTCTTCAAGATTATCATTTTATCTGATCGACTATTTAAGTTATGATCCAAAGCTCGCCAATCAATTTCTAAGTGTATTTTTTCTATGTTTGATGTCTGGACGTCTTATGTTTGCGTTTTTTAACTTTAGATTTAGCACTGAACGTGTCATCTTCACATGCTTATGTTCTTCGTTGGTTACTTGTGTTCTAGGTTTTTGGATTCATCCAATTTTTCTATGTCTCTTAGGACTAACGATGGCACCAGTATTTCCACTTTCGATAGATTGGATAAAAGAAGTATACAACGAAACATCGCATATCTTTATAGCGTTCTCTATGACTTGTGTTGGGCTCTTGTTATCTGTTTTGCACCTAGGGATTGGGATGATCTCGACGAACTTTTCTATTCGAGTTGCTTTGTATAGCTACTTTGCTTTTTTTGCGCTTGCTTTGTTGTTTTTTTCGATAGCTACTAAAAAGTCTCGCCATTGAATCTTTCTTAATTTCTTTTAAAGACTCTGTTTTTACGATTTGATTCTTGAAGTTTTTGATATGTGATCTCATTTTCATTTCAAGAAGAGGGCTCATTCTTGACCACTTAACAGTTTGTATCGCTTCAAGGTTTAGCTCTTGGGCCTCGCTCTTAATAATCGAATAGTAGTGCACGTCTTTTATAAGAATATGAGTAAAGACACCTTCCATGTCTTCCAGCGAACTGAGAAGAATATTTTGTGCAACACCAATATCTTCACGAATATGCTTTAATAATTGTGTGTTGAGGTCATTAGAGTCACTTAAGACTTTTCTCTTATTGAAGCAGTCAGCCTTATCAGAATAATAATATGAGGCTCGCTTTCCTTTCTTGTATTTTCCGATATAGAGACGAGGATCACTATCTTTACTACCTACGTATAAGACCCATTTTGGTAGCTCAATACTTCGATTTAAGCTTAATAGGGACTCGGCAACAGACGCGTAAGTTTGAAAATTAAAGCTCTTTATAGAAGCAAGAAAATCTTTATTCTTTAAAGACAGTGTGAGGTGCTCATTAAAGTATTTCTTAATATCGGTGACTGTAAATTTGTGTCCGTTGATTTGTATTTTTGCAGGGACTGATTGTAAGTCTTTATAGTAGTCTGTAAATTTAGGATGAATAACTTTTTCGACATTACCTTTTGGAGTAAATGTTTCTTTGACTTTAAGGTAGAGGTCTTTAGTCGCTTGAGCATCACTCTTTGCTCTATGGGCATCCTTGTGTTCTATACTAAAAATCTTACTAAGGTTTTCCAGCGAGTATGATGGCAGCTCGGGAATAAATCTCTTAGAGAGCTCAAGAGTACAAATTGTCTTTGTTGAAAACTCGATACCTAGTTTTTGAAAAGACTTTTGAAGGAGTTGATAGTCAAAGCTCACATTATGAGCGACAAGCGTTGCGTCTTTTAGATGCTCATGAATTTCATTGGCCATGAGGAAGAATTCTTTCTCATTTTTTACCATTTTATTTGATATTCCTGTGAGTCTATAAATATGTTCAGGAATTTTATTTGGGGGTTTTACAAGTGTTTGT
>DDIK01000107.1:747-15250 GCA_002338505.1 Bacteriovorax sp. UBA1852 | reverse complement strand
TCAGTGGATTATCATCACTGCCCTCTTTTAAAAGGGGACCAGAACTAACATCAAAGATATTTTCATTCGGAATGTCACATGTAATGAGTTGGAGAATATTCCTTGTCTTTATGTGATCAAGAAGTCCCCCATTCTTAACAAGTGAGAGAACCTTTCTCTGTGCATTCATTTCATTAATATTTTGACCAGACTCCAAAAGATCTTTATGTTTATTTTGTAAATCGTCAAAGGTCATATTATCGCGAGGTATCTCTAAGAGAGCAGAACCACCTCCAGAAAGTAGAAAGACTAAGGAATCGCTTGCAGGAATATGCGAAAGAGAATCCACAAAGACTTTAGATAGTTCTAAGTTCTCTTCAGTTAAAAGAGGATGTGAGCCTGCTAACTGATACATCCTATCATCGTCTACGAGATGATCTTTCTTAGTATAAGAAACACAAGAGGCTATCTCAACATCACCGCTACCCTCTAGTAAACTGCGAAAAGCAAGAGCTTCAAAAGAAGCGGCTTTTCCGAGACTGAAGATATGTACTCTACCCTTTATGTCAAAAGTTCCACCTTCAAATAAAATCGACTTCTGATAGAATTTAAATGAATTTAAATACACCTTATTCGGTTTTAGAAGATCTAAAATATCTCTTACGATTGAATTAACTTTACTAGGTAGGACCATATGCAACTTCACAACTTTGATTGGGTTATAATCATCGCTTATCTCATCGGGATGATAGGATTAAGTATATATCTTTCTCGTGGCCAAAAAAACAAGGACGATTATTACCTAGGCGGTAACGATACTGGTGCTTGGCCTATTGCCATATCGACAATGGCAACACAATGTTCAACTAACTCGCTACTTGGAGCTCCAGCATTTGTTGCTTTTAGTGTTGGTGGTGGAATGCTATGGCTTCAATATGAACTAGCGGTACCATTCGCCATGATTTTCCTTATGATTTTTCTTCTACCTCTCTATAGGAAGCTTGGTATAATCTCAGTTTATGCCTATCTAGAAAAAAGATTCGATAAGAATACGAGACTCACACTATCTTTACTGTTTCAATTTATCAGAGCATTTGCAACAGGTGTTACTGTCTACGGTATTTCAATTGTCATCTCCTATTGCACCGGTATAAGTTTCACCATGGCTGTCGTCTTGCTAGGAATTATCACTATAATTTATGACTGTATCGGTGGAATGAAAGCGGTAATATACTCCGATGTTATTCAAATGATTGTTCTCTACGCAGCAATATTCATGACTATCATAATAGCAATTTCTATCTGTGGTGGCTTTAATGAAACAATCAATGCTTTTGACTCCACAAGACTGAGGGCCGTCAACATTGATTCCCACGGCTTTGATGGAAACCCCTTTGCATTTCTTCCTATGCTTCTTGGTGGTTTCTTTCTTTATATTTCATATTATGGATGTGATCAATCTCAAGTTCAAAGAGAGCTATCAACCAAGAGTGTAGATGATACAAATATGGCTCTTTTCCTCAATGGCATACTAAGATTTCCTCTTGTCATTACTTATTGCTTTCTTGGGGTATGTATTGGTGCATATGTCACAAAGAATCCAGACTTCATCAATCTTCTACCTCTAGAAAATGGAAAGCCTAATTATAATTTATCAGTACCTATTTTTGTCATCAAATATTTTCCAATTGGTGCTGTCGGTCTTGTTATGGTTGGACTTTTTTCTGCTGCAATGTCATCTCTTGATTCTACTATCAACTCTCTCTCTGCAACAACAATGCAAGATGTTTTTAAAAGCTTCTTAGGTAAGAAATTTAATGACAAACAGGAGCTCTTTTGGTCTAAGGCACTAACCGTTTTCTGGGGAGTTGTTTGTACATTCTTTGCTTTCTATGTAGGGGATATTTCTGATTCAATTATTGTATCTATGAATAAGATAGGCTCTCTTGCCAATGGTCCTATCCTCGGTGTTTTTCTACTCGGTATTCTTACCACAAGAGCAAATGGTCTAGGTGCAATCTCAGGACTGATTACAGGATTCATCACAAATGCTATTTTCTGGATTTATATACCTAGTGTCTCATGGCCTTGGTGGAACCTCATTGGTTGCTTCATTTGTCTTGTTCTTGGTTATCTAATTAGCTTTGCTGCTAAACCAAATGAAAACATTGAAGAATTTACTTACAAACACTTTAAAGGTCACTCACAAGATGACTTTAAAATTGATTGGAAGAAATATTACTATATTCTAGTAGCATGGGGATTATGTATTACAGGAATTTGCTTTGCCCTATAGCTCAACCTCTTGAAACAGAGATTACTTCTTCAAGAGCTTCAATACTAGAGATAGTCTTAAGGAGCTCTGAGTAATCTTTTACTTCAATTTCAAAGATGAAGCTTCCCTTTCTATCAGTTGTAGACTTCGCTATCGCAGACCTGATTCCAATATTCATATTATTGAGACTTCGTGATATAGCAGATAAAACTCCTGGTCTATCATGAGTCAATATTCGTATAGAAACTGGATGCTTAAAGCTAAACTCCGGATTCCATTCGACATGTATCTGCCTAGCAAGATCACCAATATCAAAACGCGTACAGTCTGCACGATGTATCGTAATACCTCGCCCCCTCGTAATGTAACCGATAATAGGGTCACCCGGTATCGCATTACAACACTTTGCCATCCTTGCCATGACATCATCAAAGCCATCAACAATGACGGCATTATCTTTATGAGTCTTTCTCTTGGCAGACTTAGTCAGAGTCTTAGAATAGGTATTAATTTCTTCCAGTTTAGAAGTCATTGTCTGAGGGTCTTCCTCAACTCTGAGCTCAGGGATTGCTTGAGAAACTCTCTCTGATGGATATTTTCCGACAGCAACATTTATATAGATTTCATCAATGGATTTAGCACCAAGCTCTTTTTGAGCTTTCTTCAGCTCACCACTTTTTAGCAATGCCTTCAGTGAAGTATCAAAGAGTTTAAAGGTTTTATCCAGAGTCTCTTTACCGATCTCTATATTCTTGTCTCTTTCAACACGAAGAAGCCATGCCTTAATTTTAGACTTGGCCTTTGAAGACTTAACTATATTTATCCAGTCTTTATTTGGAGTTTGAGACTTACTTGTAAGAATTTCTACTGTGTCACCGGATTTTAAAGTAAATTTTAATGGGACCATTTTCCCATTTACTTTAGCACCTACACAATGATGACCAACTTCTGTGTGTACGGCATATGCAAAATCCAAAGGAGTAGCACCATAGCGTAATTCAAAAACGTCTCCATTCGGTGTAAAGACAAAAACACCACCTATATCTAAGTCATTTTTTACATGACTCATAAATTCAGCATTATTTTCTACATTTTGATTAAACTCTAAAAGCTCCTCAATCCACTTAAGCTTTGTTTCACCACCAGAGATTCCCTCTTTATACTTCCAGTGAGCGGCGATACCTTTTTCGGCAACTTCATCCATTTCACTTGTTCGAATTTGGATCTCTATTCTTTCCGCTTTCGGACCAATAACAGTGGTATGAAGAGATTGATAATTATTAACTTTAGGAATCGCAATATAATCTTTAAAACGACCTGGAATTGGTGTAAATGAGGAATGAATGATACCAAGGCCTTTATAGCATTCTGTAATATTTGGGACAATTAAGCGAAATGCCAAGATGTCGTGGATTTGCTCAAAATCTACACCCCGAGCGTTCATCTTTTTAAAAATTGAAAAGAAATGCTTCGGTCTTCCTTTTATTTCTGCTTGAACACCATACTCAAGAAGTTTGTCTTGAATGATGTTAATAGTCTCACCAATATAAACTTCGCGATCGCCTTTTTTCATCGTAATTTTTTCAGCAAGACGATAATAAACTTCTGGATGAAGGTAACGAAGACAGATATCTTCAAGTTCAGTTTTAACGGAGTTAATACCAAGACGACTAGCTAATGGAACATAAATCTCGAGAGTTTCATTAGCAATCTTTCTCTGCTTTTCTTCTGAAACGTACTGCAGAGTTCTCATATTATGCATTCGATCTGCAAGTTTTACGATGATAACTCTTAAATCTTTGGCCATCGCAACGACCATCTTTCTAAAGTTTTCTGCCTGTGACTCTTCTTTTGTTTTGAATTTAATCTTTGAGATTTTTGTTAGTCCAACAACAATTTGAGCAATACTAGTAGAAAATTCTTTTTCGATCTCTTCTGGTGTAACGTCACAATCCTCAACAACATCATGCAATAGACCTGCAATGATAGAGTCCATATCAAGCCTAAGCTTAATAAGTGTTCCGGCCACATTCAAAGGATGAATAATATAATCTTCTCCGGAGCTACGCTTTTGGCCCTCGTGTGCTTTTTCTGCAAAGTTATAAGCTTTTCTCAGTAGAGCAAAATCTGCATCTGGATAGTATGACTCAACTCTTCGACAGAGTTCATCTGCGCTCAAGTCTCTTTCATGTGAAAAATCTAATTTATGATAGACTGACATTATCCTATAACCTTTGAAACGATACTTGTTAAATCTTTATATGCTCTCTCAAGATCATCATTAATAACTTTAAAATCAAAGTCATCTTGCCTCTTTAATTCTTTCTTTGCATTAGTCAGTCGAATATTCAATGAACTTTCATCCTCTGTTCCTCGCCCTCTAAGCCTCTGCTCTAATGTTTCCACAGAAGGAGGAGCAATAAAAATGACATTGGCCTTATTTGAAAAATATTCTTTAAACGAGTCTGTACCTTGAACATCAAGGTCAAAGAGTAAGAACTTACCCTCTTTCAATTTATCTTCTACAAAAGATTTCGAAGTACCATAGAAGTTATCGTGTACCTGTGCCCACTCTAAAAACTCTCCCTTTTCTTTCATAGCAAGAAACTCATCTCTGGAAACAAAGAAGTAACTCTCTCCATTTTTTTCACCGGGACGTATGCCTCGAGTTGTATAAGAAACAGACTCTAGAAGATTAGGATATTCTTCCTTGAGCCTTTTAATAAGCGTTGATTTACCTGTTCCAGATGGAGCAACGATTACAATTATTTTTCCTTCGCCTGTTACACCTTTACTCAAAATTAAGCCCTTGTTCTCGAATCTTTTCTAAGTGAACTTTCATTTGAACTACAGAATTACTAATTTCTTCAATTGTGGATTTTGAACCAGTGGTATTCGTCTCTCTATTTAATTCTTGAACGAGAAAGTCGATCTGGCGACCTATTTCACCACCGTCTTCAATTATTTTATCTAATTTCGAAAGGTGAGCATCAATTCTATTTATCTCTTCATGAATATCTGCTTTCTCTAAATAGTAAATAACCTCTTGCATGAACCTTGGCTCGTCACTTGGAAGACTTGTCTTATATTCTTCAAACTTCTTAAGAAGTCTCTCTTTAATAGACTCTTCAAATGTTTTTGCCAGAGAGCTTACTGTGCTAAAGTTCTTTTCGAATTCATCACGATGATCAATGATGATCTTCTTTAATTTCTCACCTTCTGAATTTCGTGATTTCTTAAGATCTATCAGAGCTTGAGGGAATCCTTCTTTTACCATTTCAAGTAAGTCTTCTTTGAAGGTATCTTCTTGATCAAGATAAAATTCTGATCTTAAAAACTCTGTAGGCCTAATCGACACTTTGTCAGCATCATCGCCAGCTATGCTTTTAATTTTACTAATATAGGAGCTAACTTTCTCCGGATCAATATCATCAAACTTAGATGATGCTTCCGTTCTCTTGAAGTTAATAAAGACATCAAAGCTGCCTCGTTTAAAATGCTTCGCAATTTCATTACGAAGATCAAGCTCAACAGGTGCGAAAATCGAGGACATTTTAAAACGAATATCTTTAAATCGATGATTCACAGATTTAACTTCAATACTTAAAAGAATATTATCTCTTTCGACTTCAGACTTACCAAAGCCAGTCATTGAATATACTGACACCACTTCTCCCTCGTAAATTTCTTAAAGTGTCTTATACACCTTTTAAAACTAAGATTCTAGACTTTGCTCTTATTTTTTTAAAAGCTTAATCTGTCACCCACCCCTCAACACGACCTCGCTCAAAGTACACATAACGCTTATCGCCAGCTTCGTAGAAAACCCATCTCTCATTCTCAAGACTAGGGTCCCCAGCCACATCAACGCGATGAGGATTCCCCCATTTACTGACAACATCATCCTTTCTCATTCCCTTAGCGATCACACGAGACTCACGTGGGGAATATTTAAAATATGAAGCTGGCTTTCTAGATGCTTTTAACCTTCTCTTATTGGCATTTAGGCTATAAAGATATTGATCTCTTTCTGCTTGAGAAAGACTCAGAAAGAATATCTTTTGTGAATCTGATTTAAACATATCTTGATTTCTTTCAAACCAAATTTGTTGTTCTTCACTCAAGCTACTCAGTTTCTTTGCAAGCTCTTTCTTTATTCTTCTCTGTTCTTTCCATTCAGGATTGATTGACTCATATTCTGGTGTTCTTTTTGCCAATTCATTCTTAGAAGGTTTATAACGACCGTCGTCACCTGAGACCGTGTTAAAACTTTGGCCTGGCCTAAACATTGGTTCTTGTTCGCCTTCTCGCATCTCATCAAGAAAAGTACGGTTAAACATAATCGGTCCACAACTTGTGAAGAACACAAAACATAGAAATGTTAATAGCTGTAATCTAAAATTCATCATTTCCTAATTTCCTTTACTTATACCTCTTTAATTTCCTAATACTCTTTTACTTATCGCCCTGACTTGAGATGACTTCAGTTTAAAAGGTCGCAAATTTCGAAGAGGAATTTTTTTTCACATTACCGACTGTACTGATCTGGTAATATGTTAGAATTAATGAATAAAGTCAGATTTCCGATACATATTAAGGAATTATACTAGTGGAGTAATTGTTTTGAAGTTTTTGATCAAAATTGAATATATGCTGAATAAGATCATTATACTTATTCTCGATAGTGTATCTCAAAATATATCCAAAGCTACTCCTAAGAAAATAAAGTCATTTCTAAGTAGTTCTCGAAATAGAGCTTATAAGAATAGAAATCAAATAGAAAAAAAGCTAAAAGAGAGTGCTTCAAAGTCAAAACAGTGGGCAGCCAATAAAGTAAGTCAAACAAAGAATAAAGCAGATGCTGTCAAAACTAAAACTCAAACATCAGTTAACAAAGCCAAGGCTTATGATTGGAAGAGTTTAAATTTAGAGAAAGTCATAGCGATCTTGGCAGCAATAATTGTTCCGTACTTTTCCAAAATTAAATCTTATATTTTAACTTTCAAACCTACTACAATAATAGGTCTGACCATCACATCTATGGCCATAAGTCTTTCAGGAATCACCATTTATAATGAATCAAAAAAGATCGAAGAAAAGATTAGCGAAGGAACAACGAGAGAGCCTGCTGAATATACTGATTCAATGGATAGAAATGCGTGGAAACGCTCTAAATACAGAAACTTCAAACATCGCGTAATGTCAGTTAGTGGTGTATCCATGCCAATATACATTGAAAGCAGAAAAGGAATGCAGGCGGTAAAAATAGACTTCACCTTTATTTCATCTAATCGCTATATTTCTCAATACTTTAAAGTTCCAATCAATGAATTCAAGCTTAGAGATAAGATTAATAAATCTGTTGAGCCCGTCATTCCATCATTCCCTATGGAACCTGAAGGAAAGAGAATCATCAAAGCTAAAATAAAGAAAGAAATGAATGCTCTCCTAGAAGAATTGAAAATCAAGGGTAAGATTGAAGAAGTCTTTATTGACTCAATTCTTAATGGATAATTCATCAATCACCTTCTTGACAGTATTATAGGAAATTTTCAAAGTCTTTGCTGTCATACTAATATCTTCATTACATTGATAAAAAGCTCGTTGAATATAGTTTTCTTTTACATGACGAAGAGAGATAAGATTATGCTCAATCTGCAGATCTAAATCTTCGTTTAAAAGCTCAAGGTCGCTCTCATCAATACAAAGATATTTCTTTGAACTAGAGAATTGTTTGCGCTCAAGATGACCAAATAATTGTCGAATATTTCCAGGCCATTTTAATTTTAAATAAAACTCACGAAGCTTTTTTGATAAAGTAACCTCATTATTTAATTCATAAATCTGTAGATAATATTTCAACGACTGTTCGCATTCTCTTAATGCAGGAATCTTAACTCGATGACCGCTGGATATTCGATAGTAGAAATCTGAACGTATTTCACCTTCTCTAACCAATGTTCTTAAGTTTCTTCCCGCAGCAAAAATAATTCTGGTCTGGATAGACTCCTCTTGATCACTCCCTACAGCTCGAAACTTTTTTCCATCTAAGAAAAGGAGCAATTTAATCTGCATCTCTTTTGTAAGCGAGTCCACTTCATCGATAAATAAGGTACCATGCCTTGCTCTCTTTATAACACCATCCTTCGTGTAGCTAGCTCCAGTAAAGGCGCCTTTAACATGACCAAATAATTCAGACTCAACGAGATTCTCATTGAGTGCTGAAATATTTATATGGACGAATTCTCCAACCACACCAGAGTTTTCGTGAAGTCTATTTGCGAGATATGACTTTCCACATCCTGTCTCTCCCTCTAAAAGAGTGTATAGAGAACTTCTAGCAATCGACGTATTTATCTTCATAGGTGATTTAGGCATTTGTTTGTCGGCTCGACAATGTGAGAAGCTTATCTTCGTATGGCCTATTATTATCTTGTCCTGTTTCTGAATTATAGACTTGTAGCTTAAATTGCCATTAACCTTAAAGGGCAATTCTCCGCATGACTCTAAAATATAAAAGCTCACACTCCCTTGTTCGATCAACATAAACCTAAAGCAATCCTCTGTCTGATCAACTGTTGGAAGAGTAATATTGATACCAGCAATATCAATATGATGACTTTTAGCCAAAGCAATATTGTATTTGGTTCTATTTAGTTTAAAAGACCTTTTTCTTCCAAATAATGGGAAGATCTCTATATTATCTCCCTGCTTCAGGAATTGCTCTTTTACATCATCATGGATCTTTGCTATTTGTAGTGACATATGTTCTCCCCTAGAAAGGGCATGTTTTAATCCAGAGAGAAAAGTAATGACAGTGAAAATTCATAAAGCATCAACTAAGTTCAGATATGGTATTACAGAACCAGAACAACTCATTGAATTCTTGAATGAGGAAAAACCTCTCGGAGTTAGCTTCATTGGGCGAAGTAATGTTGGTAAGTCATCGACAATTAACCGACTCTTTGGAAAGAGTGTCGCTCAGACATCGAAGACACCAGGTCGAACAAGGCAAGTAAATATATTTGAGTTCTATTTAGAAGTTGATGGGAAACCCCAACTAGATGGACCAAAGTTTTGGCTCTTCGATCTACCTGGATATGGTCATGCCAGTGTTTCTCGACAGATGCAAGACGAGTGGCAGACTCTAATGCATATATTCTTTTCAAATGTGGGTAACGATGTTCTGATGCTTAATCTTCAGGATGCAAGACACCCAAACCAAAAGAGTGATCTCCAGTTTAGAGATTACCTCAAAAGCTTTTCTCATGAAACTTTTCTCGTCCTCAATAAGCTTGATAAGTTAAAAAAACAAAAAGAAAGAGCAGCTCTTGAAAAGATAAAGCCACAAATTTATAAAGAGTATAAGTCTGTAAAACAAATTTACTTTATCTCTGCTGAGTCTGGTCAAGGGACTGAAAATCTCGAAAGAGGTCTTGTTGAGTATCTCCTCCTCAAAAGTGAATTGGAAGCTCAGGCATAGCGATTATTGATTATCGCTTGATTTAATATCATGAACTTCACTTTCAATATTCATGAGATCTTTTTCGCATTTTTCGATGTCAGCCAAGATCTCATCTACTCGAGGATTTTCCCACTCGAGCATACCAGCTTTTAAATGCTTATGTGCTAATTTGCCAAGCTCTTCGTAACAGCTATGTAAGTCTGAATTAGCCTGAGTTGCAGTGATCATTTTCTTACCAATCACTGTCGCCTTGGTTATTTCATCCTGACAATTTCTCATAATTCTCTTAAACTTCACTTGCCAATCATTTCCTTGCATAAAAATCTCCTGCTTTCACCATTTTAACTCTGAATCATCATCCTTTTCAAGATGAACCTGAGAGAAAATTCCTTCTATCATAGAAATGAATAGTCTGCTAAAATTCAATTAATTCAAACACTTAGAGGTATTCATTTTGTTAAAGTTGACTAAAAGTGACAGGGCCAAAATAGCACGAGTCTCTAAGATGCTCGAAAAACACTACGGAACGACTGAAGATCCTTGGGGTCTCACGATTAGTAAGGCAAAGAGGAGCCTTGAGCTCATTTACCCTTTCTATAAGTACTATTTTAATACAAGAGTACATGGCACTGAAAATATCAAAGATAAGCAATATATGATTGTTTCAAACCATAGTGGGCAAATAGCAATTGATGGTCTTTTGATTGGAGCTGCCTTTGCCATGGAGACTGAAGAGCCAAGAATCTTAAGAGCAATGGTTGAGCGATTCTTTACGAATTTACCATTCATCAATAAGTGGGCGTCAGAATGTGGTGCTGTACTTGGTGATCGAGAAAATTGTCAAAACCTCTTAGATAGAGGTGAATCTTTACTAGTTTTTCCTGAAGGTGTAAGAGGAGTTGCAAAGAGCACTCCGGATTATTATCAGTTACAAGAATTTACTAGAGGCTTTTACAGAATGGCGCTAAAGAGTAATGTCGAAATTATACCTGTCGCAGTTATAGGAGCAGAGGAAACTTTTCCCTATGTCTATCAGGCGAAATGGCTTGCAAAATCTCTTGGGTTACCAGCATTGCCTATAAGTGCGAATTACCTACCTCTTCCTTCTCCAATTGATATCTACATAGGTAAGCCAATTTCGGTTTCCCCTGAACTTTCGTCACAAAATACAGATCATGATATTGATCCTTTTATCGAGGACATTGAAATAACCATTCAAGGTATGATTGATGAGGGTCTTCAAAACAAGCGGGAATTACCTTTAAGTAAATTCTTCAAAGGTTTAAAGAAATGAAAATACTACTTATCGGTGCAGCAGGAGGTCTGGCCAATATATTATCGGGACTCCTTCATCAAAATCATCCCGATGCTAAAATTGTAGGAGTGGACTCTCGTCCATTAAAAAATAGCATTTTCAATCCAAATTTTTCATTTAAAAAAATGAGATATACTAGAAGCCAATTTGAAAAACTCTTTCGTGAAGAGAAGTTTGACTTCGTTTATCACTTAGGAAGAATGAGTCATGCTTCAAGCCTTAATCAACAAGACCTGGCTAAGCGACTAAGTCTCAATCTCATTGGAACAAATAAAATACTCGAATTAAGTCTTCAATCTGGAGTGAAGAAGGTTATTATCCTCTCTACTCATCATGTCTATGGAGCACTCTCTGACAACCCTGTCTATATTAAAGAAGATGCTCCGCTTAGGGCCAGTATTAAATACCCAGAACTCAGAGACGTAACAGAAATGGATAGTCTTTGTACAAATTGGATGTGGCGCTTTAAAGAAGAGATCAGCACTGTTATCTTTAGACCGTGTAATATTATAGGTCCTCAAATTAATAATTCAATTAGTGAGTATTTAAGAAGTGAATACTCTCCACTGCCGATTGATTTCAATCCCATGTTTCAATTTATTCATGAACTCGATATGGCCACAATTCTCTTAAAGGCCATCGATAATATTGAAACAGGCGTATACAATGTTGCACCTGAAGAGACAATTTCTCTAAGAAGGGCCAAGAGACAGATAAACTCTGGTCATATAAACTTTCCAATCAGTGTTGTCTCTCCACTGGCTTTCTTGATGAAGAAGATGTGGAGCTTCCCTGACTACTTGCTAGACTATATAAAGTTCTCTTGTATTATTGATGGAAATAATCTTCGTAAGCAAATACCCAATCATCACTACAGATACACCATTAAAGAAGCTTTAAAGCTTATCGACTTATAATTCTCAAGTACCACAAAAGGTCATTTTTACTTTTTCACTATCTTTCGGTGGTAATGTGAACTTTGTGTATTTCTCATTCGTTTCAAATGGTTTTAAGAAAGCAGTATTTAACTCGTTAAATAACTCAAAGTCTCCTTCGTTTGCTTTCACGATCGCTTCTTCAATAAGATGATTTCTTGGAATAATAAAAGGATTAACCATATTAAGCTCACGCTTAACAAGTTCAATATCCTTGCCCTCAATCCTTTTAAACCAAGAGTCTTTAAATTTATGAAATCTATCATTCTCGGGGAATGAGGATGTATCACCATCTAGTAAAGATGATAAAGCACGAAAAGAGTTAGTAAAGTCTAGTTCTTCTTCTTGTAGATATAATAGGAATAGTTCGATAAGTTCATCGTCTTTATCAGAATAAGACTCATCAACAACGCCTAACTTCTTTGCAAACTCTCTTCTTTGATTGGAGACAAGAAGTTCATTATAATATTTTAATTCTGTCTCCAGTAAAGAAACCGCATCATCTTGCGTACTACTAATCAGCGGAATAAGAGTGTCCGCAAAACGAGCTAGATTCCACATGATAATCTGTGGCTGATTCCCAAAAGCATAGCGAGAATCTCTATCAATGGAACTAAATACTTTATAGTAATCAAATTCATCCATAAATGCACATGGACCATAGTCGATAGTCTCACCAGAGATTGATGTATTATCTGTATTCATAACACCATGAATGAAGCCAACGCTCATCCAGTGAGGGATTAACTGTACCTGCTTACTTGCTACTTTTTGAAAAAGAGATAGATATGGATTTTGATCATCTTTTATACTTGGGAAGAGTCTATCGATTGTATAGTCTGCTAGTTCCCTCACTCGATCAAGCTCCCCTTTTGCGGCAAAGTACTGAAAAGATCCAATTCGTAGGTGACTCTTTGCGACTCTTGTAAAGATGCCACCGTAAGAAATTGTATTTCTCACGATCACATCTTCTGTTCTCACCGCTGCAAGAGAGCGAGTCGTTGATATATTTACATTGTTCATATATTCACTTAGTAAATATTCTCTAACAACTGGTCCGATTGGCGACTTACCATCACCACGGCGAGAGTATGCCGTCTTACCACTACCTTTAAGTTGTATATCAAAACCACTTGCTTCACCAATGATCACGGCCCTACCATCTCCAAGCCTTGGGTTAAAGTGACCAAATTGATGACCAGCATAAACCATAGCAAATGAATCTTGCCCTTCAAAACTCTTCTCTCCTGAAAAGATTTGAAGTTTTTCGAGTTCTGAATAATCAGGAAGACCTAATTTCTTTGCTAACTCGTCATTATATAAAATAAGAGATTTTTCAGAGTTTGAGACCTCAGGCTTTGATAGAGAGTAGAAGTCGCTACTAAGTTTTAGGTATGTTGATGTAAAATTTTTCATGACATTATAATAACAAAAACTTAAGCCTTAGACTCTAGATATTTAACAAGAATCTTAGCAAGAGTATTTATTTTCATTGGCTTACTAAGAAAGTCGTTCATCCCTGCTTTAAAGCAGTTATCTCGATCTTCCTGAAAGGCATTAGCTGTCATTGCCACAACAGGGAGGTCTTCTTTATCAAAATCTTTTCTTATAAACTTTGTTGCTGTTATACCATCCATAATTGGCATTTGCATATCCATCAATACTAGATCATATTTTTGCTGTTTACACATATCAACAGCAACTTGTCCGTTTTCTGCAACTTCACAATCAAGATTCATTTTCTTAAGAAAAGACTTTGTGACTTTTGTATTTATAAGATTATCTTCTACAACAAGAATAAGATATTGATGATCATTAAAAAATGGTAACTCTACTGTATCAGAATCATTTTGGGGCTCAGTGGTTTCTTCTAATTCGAGATCAAATGAAAAAGTAGAACCCTTATTTTTTTCACTAATAGCATATAAATCTCCTCCCATAAGAGAGACTAACTGCTTAGAAATTGAGAGCCCTAGCCCCGTCCCTCCAAACTTTCTTGTGGTTGTAGAATCTGCCTGTGTAAAGGGCTTAAATATACTCTCAAGCTTTTTCTCATCTATACCAATTCCAGTATCAATAACTTCAAACTTTACTTGAACTTTCCCACTTACATTTCTCTTCGCTGAAACGTGAAAGGAGATTTTGCCATCTTTTGTAAATTTAAATGCATTCGAAAGAAGGTTAGTTATGACTTGCCTAACTCTGATGTCGTCTCCAAGAAAGAAGCCTGAAGTCTGGCCCTGATCATACTTAAATTGATAATCGATATTTTTCTCTTTAATGCTATCTGAAAATAAGAATGAAACTTGCTCCACACTCTTTTTCAAGTTAAAAGCCCGTTTTTCAACAGTAAGCTTCCCAGTTTCAATTTTACTGTAGTCTAAGACATCATTGAGGATCGTTAATAGACTTTCTCCACTTGTATCGATTGTACTGATAAGATCCTTTTGCTTTTCATTTAACGAAGTATCTTTTAAAAGTGACAACATTCCGATAATACCATTCATTGGTGTACGAATTTCATGTGACATATT
>DDIK01000107.1:0-545 GCA_002338505.1 Bacteriovorax sp. UBA1852 | reverse complement strand
GTGTACGAATTTCATGTGACATATTTGCTAAGAACTCAGATTTACTCCTAGAAAGTCTCTGTGCACGAGCTTGCTCTTCTTTCATTTTTATACTTACATTTTTAAAAGCATCTGCAGCTTTAGCTAATTGCCCTACCTCGTCTTGTCGCGAGAGACCGGGAACTGTTGTACTAAGATCACCATTAATAAATTCTTGAAACTTCTTTGAGATTTCAACTATCGCCATCGCTATATTTATACGAAGAAAATTAGCAATGACAAAAACCATAATCAGAGCGACAAGAAAGACAACAATACTATTTCTAAAAATTTGAACAAAACGCTCATCACTTTGCTCAATTCTCTTATCTATTTCCTTTAAGGAATTCTCTCTCATCTTATTAGCAACAGTACCAAACTCGATCGTATCGCCTGCCATTACAACGTTTACTAAAGACAGGTATATTCTATTTGCCTGAATCGCCTTATCAAAAGTGTCTTCATATTTTTCGACTAGTTTTGAAAGAGAAAGAAAGAAGTCATCTGACAATATTACCTCACTGTCC
>DDIK01000172.1 GCA_002338505.1 Bacteriovorax sp. UBA1852 | reverse complement strand
AGAGACTTTTTCAATGACGACATTCTTAACAGGTAAGTTTCTCATAGGTCCATTGACTTTAGTTTGAGTTTTTTTAATTTGATTAATAATACTCATTCCTTTTACAACTTTTCCAAATACAGCGTATCCGTATTTATCAGGAGATTTTCCCTTATGATTAAGAAAAGTATTGTCATTAACATTAATAAAGAATTGAGCAGTTGCACTATTTACGTCGCTTGTTCGTGCCATAGCAATAGTACCTTGATCATTCTTTAGACCGTTATGTGCTTCATTAACAATCGATGCCTTCGTACTCTTCTTTTTTAAATTTATGTCGAATCCACCACCCTGAATCATAAAGTTATCAATAACTCTATGAAAAATAGTTCCATTATAAAAACCATCATTAACGTATGACAGGAAGTTCTTTGTAGTAATAGGAGCTTTTTCTTCATTTAATTCAATTGTAATGTCACCCATACTAGTTTTCATTAGTACTTTCTTTGAGGCCATAACATTAAAAATAAGAAGCATGCATAAGAGTAATTTCATTTCAATTTCCTTTTTTATATATTCTCTGTTGCGCTTTGGAATAAGTGCAATTTGTGTTTGAGATCGTCTGGTATACCTGAGCTAAGCTCTTTTTCTAAAAATTGTATAGAGTCTAAACCCCAATACAGTCTATTCTCGACAAAGAGACTAGGTACTCCAAATAATCCCTTTGCAATAGCTTCCTTGATATTCAGCTTTAAAGTTCTTCTTGATTCTTTTTTATTTTCAAGCTCTTCGTGCTGAGATTTATCAATTCCTAGATTTTCTTCAATATACTGATAGAAATTATCTGTATTTGAATAGTCTAGCCCATGCTTCCAACCATACTCAAAAGTAAGGTCGATATACTTTGCCTGAATCTCAGACTGATCTTCTAAGCTAATGACAGCTCTAAGAAATGGTAGAGGACTAAATGGTAGAGACTTTGGACTTGTCATTGTCACCCCAATATCTCTTGCTTTTCTCAAGCAATCTAGAAAGAGATATTCTCTCTTTGATTTAATCTCTCCTGGGCCAGTACTTTGAATACCGGAAAAAATACTACCAACCATAACGGGCTTACAAAGTACGCTTAGATTAGACTCACGCAATCTCTTCCACGCGAGATACGAATACGGAGACGTAAAGTCGAAGTAAAATTCTATAGTTTCCATAAGAGGAATTTTATATTTTTCGATTAAACGTGACAACTAATATCACGACCTGACTGACGAAAACCCTCGGCTATAATCTTTAACCTTCTAATTTTACCACTATTGTTCTTGTTGAAAAATATCCCTCATGAACATAAAATCAATTTGTTAAACTTAAATTATTATCTAGGATTAATCATGGCATATACCCCATTAAGAATTTCTACTGTTAAACCAGAAAGAGAATTAACTTTTGATCTCTACATCTTCTTTAAAGAGACATATCTTAAATATCAAGACTCAGGAACATCAATTGATACAGATAAGTATTCTAAGCTTAAAGCTCAGAAAATTGCTAAATTCTATATAACAGAAGAAGATGAACCAAATTATCAAAAGTTTCTCGATAAACTTCTGTCTGAGACTATGGAAGATCCAAATGTATCGGTTGATGAGAAAGTCACAATGGTCGACGGGGCATGTTCAACAGCAATTGAAAAAATGCAAGAACAACCAGAAAGTGAAATGGCATATAAAATGACAAATACTGCCGCTAAAAGTTTAAGGCAAATTGTTGAAAAAAACCCTGAGGCCCTAAAGAAGATATTCGGCAAGAAAGTTGATGATGCTGATCTTGTTATCAAGCACTCACTCAATGTCTCTGCCCTCTCAACAAAGCTAGCTTCTAAACTTAACTTAAAGTCAGATGATATCGACAATATTGCAGTAGCTGGTCTTATTCATGATGTTGGTATGACAAGACTCAACAAAGATGACCAAATGCTATTTAAGAAAGATAAATCAAAATTTACACCAGATGATAAGAGAATCTATGGACTACATGTAAAAGATGCTATGACAGTTTTAAAAGATAAGCCGTGGGTCAATCAAGGAGTTATTGATCTGGCCATGAATCATGAGGAAACATTAAAGGGCGATGGGCCAAATAAGAAGTCTAAGCTCTCAATGTCAGAAATGATCATCTCTCTTGTTAATACTTATGATAAGACAATAGTTACAGGTGGAGTTACTCCAAAAGAAGCAATGAAGAATATGATGATTGATCAAGTTGGAAGTTATGAACTTGACCTTATCAATAAGTTCAAAGAAGTATTAATAAGTGAAGGACTACTTGAATAGTCTTATTCGCTTTCTCTTATTTATTTCACTAATTGCAACCCTATCTTGTGTTGATAACGATAAATCTCGCCAGGGAGATTGTGATACACTTTCGATGAAATGTTATCGTGGTTTTCCTCGATCTTGTGATGAAATGAAGAAACGTTGTGAAAATAAGAAAATCACATACACAAAAGACTTATGCCAAAAAGCATTCAATAAGCTTATTTTCACTAAAGATCTAAAACTCGTAAAAAGTCTCTATACTGATAGAATTATTGAGTGTTTTAATGAAAGAGAGCTTGAAAAGTATCAAAATCATTAATAATATCAACTAAATCCCCTCTTTATTCCCAAAGTTGGTATAATACAATTATGAGTAATCTAAGAAAAATTAAAGATCTCGAATATATCATTGCTGAAGTAAGCTCAGAGCATAAAGAGTTTCTTCGTGAAGGTATTAAAGAATTATCTTCTGAATCTGTTCAACATCGCTTTTTCTTAGCAAAGAAGTCTTTCACGGAAAAAGAACTCGACAGACTAACTGAGTATGACAAGAAGTCACATTATGCTGTTGGTGCAAAGACCGCAGACAATCCTCCGAGAGGAATTGGTATTGCTAGATTTAATCAAAATTCGGACGATTTAACTAAGGCTGAGTTTGCGATTATCGTTGCCGATCGATTTCAGGGAAATGGCTTTGGTCATATTTTACTAGAAGCACTAATTGAAGAAGCAAAGAGAAGAGGTATCTCTGAATTGTATGGACAGATGAAATCAACCAATACCAAGATGATAAGCTTAGTAAAAAAACATGGAACACATAAAATGATTAGCGAGGGAAATGGAATTATTTCATTAAGACTCTTAATCTAATTTAATCATCTTATCTTTTTTAGCGTACTCTGCTTGCTTGACTTCAGTCCCCTTAGAGATAGTTTCAATCTTTTTAACTATATCCACAATCCTTTTAAGTGACTTCTTTATTCTGGGAATATTTTTTTCAACAATCGCAGTATCTTCTTGGTTTAATTCAACTTTCCTTAGTAGACCTAGAGCAATTGTGAGAGGATTATTTATTTCATGATTATAAGTTACAATCATAGCATGAGCAGTCTCTAGTTCGGCTTTCTTCAAACTATCTTCTTGTAGTTGAACAAGCTTGAGCTGTGTATTAATTCTGGCCTCAGCTACTTCACTATTCACTGGCTTTACAATGTAATCATTAGCTCCTAGGCGCAAGTTTTCAACGATATCTTCAGTATCAGATTTTCCCGTAACCATAATAACAGGAAGTTCAAATTGAGAGTGTGTTTCTCTTAATTTTTTTAAGACCTCTGATCCTGACAAATCAGGCATCATAATATCTAGCAAAATAATATCAACAATTTGTTCACTTTCCATGATCGTTAAACAATCAGTACCATTAAAAGCTTGGATAATATTGTATCCTCTTTTTTCAAGCTTCTTAGAAAGCATTTTATTATTAATTTGGTCGTCATCGACGATTAAAATATTTTTCATAAAGGTCTTTTTATTTAAGCTGCACTTTGAAAGTTATGACCGTTCAAGTTAGATATCAGACTATCAACTTCTATTACTAATTGTGCATACATTTCATCGACATTATCAAATTCTGAATGTTTTCCTTTCCGTTCTAAGTTTTGAGCAATCTCTTTTCCTTTTAGTGAGCAAAAAGTTGCTAAAACTCCCTTTAATGTGTGCGCTGTAATTTCAAGTTGATCACCACTCTTAGTGGAGATCGCTTCAGATATTTGAGACAGCATTTCATCTTTAGTCTCAACAAAGTCATTCAAAATCTCTTCAAAGATTTCTGGATCATCCCCAAACATTAAGTTTAATTCATTCGCATCATAATTCATATCACCACTCCGAGACTAAATTTATAACCTCTAATATTATCGGCGATAATCGTTATTTACTATAGAGAAGTTCATAAAAATCTTAAATTCTAATAACTTAGCTCTTTATCCGATGAGATCACGTCCGCTCATGTAAGGACGTAATTTCGTAGGGATACGGACTTTACCATTCTCATCTTGATGATTTTCTAAAAAAGGCACAAGAATTCTCGGTGTTGCCACTGCTGTGTTATTGAGAGTGTGAACATATTGAACATTACCTTCAGCATCACGGTAACGAGTATTTGTTCGTCTTGATTGCCAGTCTAAAAGAGCTGAGCAAGAGTGTGTCTCTCTATATTTGTCTTCGCTTGGAACCCAGCATTCAATATCGTACATCTTATACTTTCCAGTTCCCATATCCCCGGTGCAAACCTCTAAGATACGATATGGTAACTCAAGTTCAACACATAATTCCTCAGCTGTTTCAAGTAGTGCCTTATGCCACTTCATTGTTTCTTCAACAGAGTTCTTACAAATTATATATTGTTCAGTTTTTTGAAATTGGTGAACTCTAATAAGTCCTCTAACATCTCTTCCATGGCTTCCCGCCTCCCCTCTAAAACAAGGTGAATATCCAGCGTAGAGAATTGGAAGGTCTTTCTCTTCAAGGATCTCACCACCGTGAAGACTATTGAGCTGAACTTCTGCCGTACCTGAAAGATAGAGGTCATGATCTGGGATATAGTAAACATCTTCTCTTCCAACTGGTAAATGACCGGTTCCATAAAGAGCCTCTTCTCGGGCCATTGATGGCGCTGAAACAAGAGTAAAGCCTTTTGCCATTAATTTATCGAGGGCCATACGGTGAAGCGCCA
>DDIK01000106.1 GCA_002338505.1 Bacteriovorax sp. UBA1852 | reverse complement strand
AAAACCTGGAATGTTTTTAAAAGCTGCAAGAGAGCATGGAATTGATATTCATCAAAGTGTTATGATTGGCGATAATCTAAGTGATGTCATTGATGATATCGCATTAAAAGCATATGTGATTGGAGAGAATAGTCCTAATGAACTTACTCATGAAAACTTCTTAAGTCTTATTTAAGACCTAGAAGTACCCACCGCCCCAAGGACCTTTCTTCTTACCTTTCTTTTTCTTTTTTCCACCAGGTAGTCCAGGCATTCCACCCATGGCACCGAGATCAGGCATGCCGCCGCCTCCGCCCATCATATTTCCTAGGCCGCCACCTTTCATCATCTGCATCATTCCGCCCATCATTTTTTCCATTTGGCGAAATTTATTAAGAAAGTCTTTTATGTCTTTTAATTTATTTCCAGAACCGATAGCAATTCGCTCCATGCGAGATTCTTTGATGAGTTTATAATTTTGTCTTTCTTGCTTTGTCATGGAATCAATAATGACTCTCATCTTCTTCATTTCATCTTCAGCAGGACTAAGGTCACCGACCTCTCTGAGCATTCCCCCCATTCCTGGTATCATCTTCATGATAGATCCCATAGAGCCAAGATTCTTCATCATATCCATTTGCTTCATGAAATCTTCAACTGTGAATTGACCTTTCTCAAGGCGCTTCATCATCTTTTCGGCTTCGTCTTGGTCAATGGCCTCTTCAGCTTTTTCAACAAGCGAGAGCACATCACCCATATCAAGAATTCTTCCAGCGAGACGATCTGGGTGAAAGAGTTCTAGATCTTTCATCTTCTCACCAGTTGAGATGAATTTAATTGGAATACCTGTTACCTGCTTAATTGAAAGCGCGGCACCACCTCTTGCATCCGAGTCCATCTTTGAGAGAACAACACCTGTAAGATTAACTGTCTCATGAAAACTCTTGGCAACATTAACGGCCTCTTGCCCAGTCATAGCATCTGCAACCATGAGAACTTCCGGACTATAATTATTAAGAGACTCTCTGACTTCTTTAATCTGCCCCATCAACTCTTCATCAACATGAAGACGACCGGCGGTATCGATAATAATAACGTCAATATTTCTTTCTTTTGCAAATGCGATAGCATCTGTTGCAATTTCTTTTGGGTGTTTTGAAAGATCACTATCAAAGCAATCTATTCCCATATTCTTAGCTAGTGTCTTAAGCTGATCCTTAGCTGCAGGTCTAAATGTATCGGCAGGAACGAGTAATGCTTCTTTTTTCTCTTTCTGTCTTAAAAATAGTGATAACTTTCCGGAAAATGTCGTCTTACCTTGACCGTTAAGACCAACAACAAGAACAACTGTGGGCCCATTAGGATTATAATCTAACTTTGAGTTCTCACTTCCCATAATCGAAGCAAGTTCGTCATGAACGATTTTTACAAATTGTTCACCTGGATTTACTCCTTTTATAACCTTTTCACCAAGGGCCTTTTCTTTAACTGAATTGATAAATGACTTTACTACCTTAAAGTTCACGTCGGCTTCAAGTAGTGCCGTCTTTACAAGCTTAAGTGTTTCTTCAATATTGGCTTCAGAAATCTTTCCTTTTCCGGAAATATTCTTAAATGCATCTGCAAATTTATCACTCTAATGGTCTAACATTCTGCGTCCTTCTTTCGAAGAAAATTTGGTATCTAAAATAGGTTATTTATGATGGATAGGCAATCTTTAGGAGACTTTGCTTTAAAGTCTGGCTCTAGCCGATCTGAATCCTTAAAGAAGTTCTCATCGGCCCAACAAGCAGCAATAGATTTGACGCCAAAGCTCTGTGCACCGCGAATATCCGTGGGGCTATCACCAATGACGATCACCTTATCTTTATCAATATCTCCGACCATCTCTTCAAGTCCTGCTGGCAGAGGCTTAGGATCACAGTCATCAACGCAACGAAAGTCTAGAAAGTACGAGGCTACACCTAAGTCTTTTAGAATATAGAGAGTTGATTTGCGGTCTCTAGCAGTCCATACATAGAGTTGATATTCTTTTGAGAGGTCTAAGAGCAGTTCTTTGATTTCTGGAAAAAGTCTAAATTGATGACGTTTTTCAACATTTCCTCTATGAGCGACTTCTTCCCAGGTCTTTATAAGCCTCTTTCTAAGATCTAAGTCCTCATCAGGCTTAAGTCCAAAGTTATGAGCAAGGGCGAGTAAATCACTTTCATAATTCGCTACAACCTCTTCTCTTGGCACTTCACGCTCTAAAATTGTACTCATGACTTCAGAGATACCTTCTAATATGGCCTCAAAAGATGAAATAAGTGTTCCATCGCAGTCAAAAACAATATGTCCTCTTGGGTTTTTCAAATAACTCATGGCCCACATCATACAGTAATTAATTCTCGTTCGAAAGTTCAATTATTGACTTGTTTAAGAGAAGTTTGTAAATCACCTCTATGACTGATCAAATCAAGTTCTCACCAGAGCTACAAACAAAAATTGATGTCTTAAAATCAAGACAAACACCAATTAAACTTGGTGGAATTTCATTTGACTCCAAGTGTCTATTGGCACCAATGTCGAGCATCTGTACCGCTCCATATAGACTCCTAATGGAAGAACTTGGAGCTGGTGGTACTGTTAGTGAATTGATCTCATGTCATGGAATCAATTATAAGAATGAAAAAACCTTTAAGATGCTTGAAATCCATCCACGCGAGAGAAATGTTGGCATACAGCTCTTTGGAGAAAATGCTGAGGCCATGGCACAAGCAGCTGAAGTCGCAGCAGACAAGAATCCAAAGTTTATCGATATTAATATGGGATGCCCTGTTAGAAAGGTGGTCTCCAAAGGTGGCGGCTCTGCGCTTATGAAAGATCCTCTGAAACTTTCACACTTTTTCTCTACCATAAAAAAAGCAATTGATATTCCTTTAACAATTAAGATTAGAACAGGATGGGATAGTGACTCCATCAATGCTCCTGAGATTATAAATATAGCAAAGAATGAAGGTATTGAATTTGTCGCTATTCACGGGCGAACAAGAACTCAGGCCTATAAAGGCCAGGCAGATTGGGACCTCTTAGAAAAGATAGGTCAAGATAAATTCTTACCAATAATTGGTAATGGTGATCTACATACTCCAGAAAAAGTTAGAGCAAGGCTAGAGGATACAAAGTGTGATGCTCTTATGCTTGGAAGAGGACCTCTAAGAAATCCTTTTATCTTCTTAGAAGGTTTTATGACTGAAGAGGATGATTTTAACTTTAGCGCTCAAGACTATCTTGAAATCATCGAAAGATTTAAATCATATCTAGAAGACTACACTGATCGAGAGAGAACTATTCATATTACATTGAGAAAGAATATTGTCTGGATGGCACAAGGTTATCCAAATGTTGCTCACTTTAGAAATGCCATATTTACGGCTAAAGATATTGATGAAACGATGGATGTTACGAGAGAATACTTTTCTCAGATTCAAGGTGGTAAGCGCATTGATCATTCAAAAGACTTTATGGCCGGTGGTCATGGGTAAATACCTAAGTAAATAAATCTAAAAGACATCTAAACACCATAACAAATTAAAGTACTGATATTACTACAATATATTACTATTTAAGATCTCGTGCCGAGATTCCGATAATAACGTTGTAGTATTATGTTATGAGAGAAAGATTGAACATGAAGAGTCTATTTAAATATTTAGTATTAATTAACTTATGCTTTCCTTCTCAGGCATTTAAGTCGACTAATAGTCTATGCGATAATCTAGAGGAGGGAGTTGTTAGCCTTGGAAAAAAACAGTCTCGTTTAGAAGTATCACAAGGGCTTTCTCTTGAAAAAGCTAATTCACAAGTTGATATTATCACCGCCAAGATTGCGATACTTAAGGCCCTTCAAAAGCTAAAAAGCTCTAAGTTTCCTGAGGATCAAATCGAACTAAATAAACTTTTAGAAACGACTAATTCACAAGTAACAGAAGTTTTTCGTCGAAGACATTCAATGATTAATGCCAACCAAACTGACTCATCAAGTCCACTAACGATAATAGACGACAACTCAAAAGAAAGTAAGTCTTTCCATTTACAGAAATTCATCAGAAAAAGTTCTGATGAAAGCTGCACAAGTCTATTTAATAATATTAGTGAATTAAATGGAGAACATAGCTGTATTACGAAAGGACTCCGAGACTTTACACCTTCAAAATTAGAAGAATTAAAAAAACAACAAAAAGTTCTTAAAGGTAAATTAAGTAAATTTGCACAATCATCAAATGAGTTTCAGGACTTAGAGAAATTAAAATATCTCTCTATTTCTCGAATGAGAAAACTCGAGTGCACAAATGGTGATGGAGAAATATTTCTAAATCCATATATTGGAACGAATTGCTTTAGCTATAAAATAAATAGTGCCGAAGATAAAAGCCTTGATGACCTAGTTGAGGAAATGCACAAGATAAAAGAGCGTGCTTTAGCAGAGAATTATTATCAAGACCTAGGACTAGGTAGTATACAAAAGAACATGAGCAACTCACAAACTTGGAAATCACTGAAAGCTAAGTATTGCACTGAGGATGACAGGTTAATTGATAAAAGCATTTGTTCTACACTGACTTTAAGAATAACGGATATTGATCATTATGAGAGTCCAAAAAAGATTAAACTAGATAAAAATACGACTCGCTATTGGGATGAAGGAAGACAGGAGATGAGTCAATACACACAACATCCATCTAAGATACTCTCATATGCTGCACAGTACGCGGCATCAACGCTGGTCCCTTCGACTCTTAATGATTTTTTTCAGTATAGAAACTTTAAGTCGCAAATTCCCTTTTGGGAAAGTGCCCTCACCCAACAAATTAACATGACAAATTATTTCACTCAAAGATTAAATTCATGTCAAGATTCACAACAGATGTGGTGTAACCCTTATGCAGGCTCTTATAGTATATACACCCCCACTGGCTTTAACTTCAATACAACAGCTCAATAGAGCTACTAATGCCCAATTTCATTGCCACTAGACTAAACTTGAAACGATATGAGATTTCTAGCATACTCGTATTTTCGATAACTTGGCTCTTCTACCCGATAAATAATACCTCCCTCACTTAGAATCTCGTTATAATTAAACTACTGAAATAACAAGCCGAAAAGACTTAGAGGAGAAGTATTTTACGGATGAAATCATTACTTATCTTTATATTCATATGTACGAGTATTCTAACTTCATGTACTCCAAGTTCGAACCAAAGACGTGGGTCTTCGGCGGGCTCTAGTGATCAAAGCAATGAGTCTGATTCTGATGAGACAATTGATGTTCCACCTACAACCTCGTTTACTTCTAGCTGGATTATTGGTGGCCAAAGCTTAACCAGTGCAATCTTTAATGCAAATGATACGGCTTCATTTTACTTGCAAGGTGGTGGTGTAGAATTACTTGCTCAAGATGATGATAATGCTCTTGTATGTCTCATAATGAACTTTGTGAATACAAGCACCTCTCTTGAAAAACAATTAAGACTCAGGGCCTCAAGAGTAAAGCTTATATCATCCAATAAATTTATATACAGAGTTTCACCCTCTTCAAGTTCAGATAACAGTGCTGTCTGTAGTGGAAATGCTCCTCTAAAAAACTCTGTTGGGACAACCCTAAAAGTTATTTCCTCTGGAGCGGCTTATTCTTTTGGAGAAGTTTGTCCAACATGCAATAGCACAGTTGTTTCTACAAATATTCAGCTTTACTCTACTAGCTCTGGAGTTTTACAAACTGAACTGAGCGCAAATACGAACTACTTTGAGGGATTAAACATTAGAATTAATCCCAATAATGATGTAAGTGATAACAATTCATCATGTACTGATCTTGGTTGCCAAGACCAGGGATTTGATTGCTGCCTTGAAGGTCAATGTGTTGATGATGGAGCACTCAAGAGTAATCCTAGTAGCACTGACCTTGTTCAAGCACTTGTTGATGTAGCAGAAAACCCTCAAAATTTTAAGAGATGGCCTAGTGTTTATTATGTTTGTTCAGAAAATACTGGAGCGCCAATAGATCCAGATGATGGACAAGATGATCCAGAGCCAACAGATCCAACAGACGAAGCAAGGGCACAACTTGAAAGTGACATTAAAGACTACCGATGTCTTAATGAGAATGTGAGTTTCTGTGATCCTGACTTTAATACTGTCAGAGAAAACACTTGGATTAAGTGTGGCTGTCTTGTAGATCCTATCACAAACGAGCCACTTGACCCACGATGTCCTGATTACAATCTCAAGAAAACAGAAAATGAAGCTGGTGAAATTGTGAGAATAGAGTGTGATATTCCACAAGACAATACAGTCCCTACACCATTTCAGGATGTGAATATTTCTGTCAGTGCTAGAACTGCTCCTCACCGTTTCTATGATACGAATGGTGTTACTTATGATTCTCTATCTAGTGTTCCTGCTGGTATTGAACAAGAAGGAGAGACTTTTAGTTATACAAATGAAGTAGCGAAGACAGGCCCAAATACAACAAGCTATAGTATGAATGCAGTGCTTGGGCAATTTGCTCTTGATAAAGCGATACCTGCAACTGTTATCGATATTGATCTTGATACTGCCTATCTTATTCGAGCAAATAGTGGTGTGTACTCTCCATGTGACTCATGTACTAAAGACCCATGGTTTGATGCTTTTAGCTCACATCCAAATGTGAACTCACCCTTTGGGCTATACTCAGTTAATTATACGACCTCACGTGATAATTATTTTACCAATGAGACTAAAGGTAATTACGAAGACACAATTTTTGGTCGCGCCTGCTGGGTTCCGCCTACAATGATTCCTTTTACCCATAACAAAAATGCAGACGTTAATACTCAAAGAAGAACACGTCTTAAATCTCAAGCGGCCATGTGGATAAATGGTTATCAAAGAGATTGGTACGGATTTAATCGAGGAGCACTAATTGGATCTTTTGATGGAAATTCTTGGTTCGTCATCGGCAGTGGCCGAAGAGTAAAAAGTACAACGAAGAAATTATACTTAGCAATCAATGCACCTTTCGCAGACCTCGCTGATCCGACAAGCTACAATGTTTCAGTCATGGAGGATCGAAGTAATCAAAATGCCTCTGAGCATGACTATGATTTTGACCTTGATCCAAATGCAGTAAATCAAAACCCTGGGGCTTCTTGTCAGCTCAATCATACTTGTGACACAGATACTGATTGTGTAACAAAATTAGGTTGGGAATACGCTTGTGCTGATATCTCTGATGTTAAAACATATTGGCCTAAGTACAATTTAAATGGTGAGGAAGGTGCAAACTCTAGCAGAGAATTCAAGTTTAATAATATCATTACTGGTGGCCTTACTGGCTCAAGTAATAAAAGATGTGTTTACAGAGGAGCTGGCTCTCTTTGTAAACTCGATTACACAACTCTATCTGACTCTAATGATCAGAGCCTACTTTCCTGTGCTCCAAACTTTTCATGTAAGTCACTTACAACAGGGAACTTTAATAAAGAGACTGTAAGAACACCTAATGACCCTAGCAATGATCTCTATGGTCAAAGTGCAAACGTCTTAGGAAGACTTCCAACTTACTTTGGTGCAAGTGAGAACCTCGACAACGATATTAGAGACAATATTGCAGCAAACTCAGCTCTAGCATTTGGTGGAACGGCGGCTACTAATATTTCATCATTTGGTCTCTGTGTGCCAGGTCGAGATACTTCTGCAATTAATTATGAAGACCAACACTCATCCACAAATACTGTAGATGCGGGAGTTGATCATATTTCTCAGATTGGAGCTTGTGATTACTCTCAAGCAACAGCAGCAAATAGAATGCGTGCCTGCCCTACTTTTGATACTGATGGAAACCTCATACGAGTTGGCGGGGACGATGCCTTAAGAATAAGACAAAATGCTTGTGGAGTAGAGTTTACAAATGTATTTGATAACTTATTCTCTATCCTAAGCTTAGGCGATAGTTCTAATAAAGATATTAATGAGAAAGGCTTTGCAAATAATGCATGTTTTAGAAGAGCAGGATCTCCATGTCACACCAATTATGACTGTGCTCCTAATGATCTTCATGCTGAATATGCACTCAACAGATCAAATACTGATTTTGGTAACACTAAAGCTGAATATGAATTCTGGCAAGAGTCACTAGTTTGTCGTCAAGAACAAACTCCCCCAACAAGAGGCATCGCTTCTTTAGATGAGTATTATAATTTTGATATGTCTAGAAATAGATGTTGTCGCGAAATAGAGAATGATTTTACGATGTACACTGACTATGAAAATGGAGCTGATCTCGCCGACTACGATTCAGAAAATGATAATTTAGATACAACTCTCTATACTTATGATAATCCAACAACAGATGGAAGGTATTCGCGATATATTGTGGCCGATGATATTCCAGGGGCCGTACAAGTAGACGCCAATGCAATTCCTAGTGATGCCAACAAAGAAAATATGTGGAAGAAAATTAATAAGACAGGATCTGCAAATTGTTGTGGTGGCGGTTTTATTAGGAAGTTCTCTGATGGAACTAATGATTGGACAAGACCAAATCGCTTGAGCATTGATCCCTCGAACTTTCAATGTCTAAACTATACAAACACTATGTATAAAGAATCACCCACTTCTGATGTTGAAGGTCAGTGGTTTCTTGATGCAAATAAGTTTTGCTTTACTCCGACCGAAGATACAAACCTCGGAGGTGTTCAGAAGTACGGATGTGTTCAGACAAGTTTCATTGAAACAACAGACTTTAACAAAGTAAGCTTTACAGGTCCAGATTACGATCACACGGGAACTCCTGCAATCACTTTCGAACAAGTTAACCTTGAATATGCTCCAGAGAATACAGAGACCGGAAACGGTAACCTCGACCTTAATACAGTACTTGGAAAAGGTGCTCTCTATTACGCAACAGCTTATACCGACGGTGGTTCAGATGTTGATGGAGATGGGACAATTGACGGGTATAACCAGACTTACCTTAACGATATCTACAGATTTAGAGATCATAGTAATTTTGTAAATGAATCCACACCAGCCGTGACCTCTCCTGGTGTTAGCGGTATATATGGTTATCAAAACTCGATGAAGCTAGGTTTCATCTTACCCATATATGCCAATATCTCTAGCGGCATAGGAATAAAGGTTCATTTTAGAGGAAATTCTATTTCAAATGCTGAGTATACAAAAGCTACTGTTAACTCTACCTCAGAGGCAGCATGTAAAGCTATAGTTAACGCTACAGAAACTTATGTAGATGGGGTTGGTGTAGCACCAGCAACAAATGCCACGACAAGTGATCACGATCTTGACTCAGGTAACGACGTGTTTATTAGTTCTTGTTACTATGAGGACACAGTGAGAAAGAGGTATATCCTCTTAGTTAGTGTTAGCTCTGATGATTCAGATAATGACGAAGATGTAACTGACTGGGACTACGCCTGGCCAGAGATCATCTTCGATACCTATGACACAAACCCTAGCCCCTCTCCTG
>DDIK01000211.1 GCA_002338505.1 Bacteriovorax sp. UBA1852 | reverse complement strand
CATAACGAAGCTGCCCAATACTCGAATCCATTTGAGACCATGCTAATACTTTATCACGTTCATCCATTATTAACATCGGTCTAATGCCATTAATTAAGGCAAGTTGTGCTCTTAGTGGAGAATCGGTTATAAAAATATCAAATCTCTTAAGTGTTTCCACAAGGTCTTCATCCTTATGATGAAAGACTTCAAACTGATCTGGCGCTTCAAGAAAGTTTTCATAATCATGTTCTAAATGTGTTGGCACATATCCAAAGCACTTAAGGTCTGAGAAATTATTTCTTAGTTCTTCATATTTCTTTATTAAGTTCTGATCGCCGTGATTCTTGAAATCAAAGAGTACTTTTTCGATGACTCTTTTAGTCTCTTCACTTTTTATGTAACTGAAGTCTTTTTCTTGAAGTTCATCAATATACTTTATAACTGATAGTTTTCTTTGATCTGGAAATAATCCTTCAAATGACTCAAGAGAATATGAATATAAGTATGATTTAGGTCCACCTTGAAGACCTATTTTTCTCTTTGCCCTAAATGCTAATCCTAGAAAAGCAGAATTAAAATCGCTTATGAAATCAATATAATAATCAATATTAAAAACTTCATGAAGGTTAGCCGCATAGTGATGGGCACCAAAGAGAGAATCTCTTTTCTTTTGAGAAATGAAGAAGATACCAAGACGATCATGAAACCATTCATCTCGAACATCAAATTCTTCATCGACAATTATATTAACTCTATTTTCTTCACTCTTATTTAAGATTCCCATAACCAGAGGAAGCAGAGATAAAAACTCCTCATCATCTGCCTTCACTCGTATAAGAAAATTAAGCATTCTTAATCCTTATCTCACTATTTAAAGTCGTAAAGAAAACAACAGCCACCGGAAGAAAGAATAAATTAATAATTGGAATAGAGATAAAGAACATAAAAGCGCAGCCTCCTAGCATATACGCCAGAAAGCCTTGCTTAATTTCACTAATACATTCTTTTGGAGACAGCTCTCTTCTACTCCAAGAGTAATCAACAAATGAAACCGCAAACAAGAGGCCTGTAAGTATAAAAGCCAGAGGTGGTGCAAAGATACCAATAACAAGATTCCCCATACTGATAAGTATAATAAGTGAGATCTTTTTTGCTTCATTAAACAAAGTACTAGGTATCTTTTTTATCATCTGTGAAATTGTAATTCCCTCTGGATCTAATTTATAAATGACTTCAATTCGCTCACTGATAAGATCATTAAATGGAGAGGCAATAACGGAAACGAAAATAAAGAAGGTGAAATTTACAAAGACAGCGATCAAAAAGCCAATCACCCATTGTAAAATGGTTTCTCCCCAGCCCGTTACCTGAACATAGTTTGAAACATACTCTTTTGCGAGCACTTCAAGCTCTCCAAAAAGAAATGAGCCAAGAAAGTAATAGCAAATAAATCCAATTAGTACTGGTATAATACTAAATAACATAATCTTCTTATCTGAGCGTAAATAATTAAGTGACTTAAAAAAGTAATAAGGAAGTTTTAAAACCATAAATTAATCTCTTTTTGTTATTTTCCATGTTTTAGGGTCCTTAAACTTAAAATGGTAAAGTTTCTCAAAGACCTCAATATCTGGATCATGTGGAATTGACTTCACCATGGCCTTGAGCTTGGACCAATCGAGATACAACTCCATAATATCGCTTTCCACATGATTCTTTTCGATAAATTCAATTTTTCTCTTAGCTTTATTATTCATTCCCTTTGCGCCATTAAGGTTTCCATCTTCATAATGATACAATGCCGTAGCAACCTGAATAATTACCCAGTAAACATATCGGGCATTATCACCAATATGGTCCATCCATAGATCTTCAACAACCTCATGACACATCCAGTAATGCCTCTTATTAAAGAGCTCTATACCTTCTTCAAGAAGAGCAAGGTGATCAGGCGTAAATTGACCAAAATGATATTTCATAATGTCATTATAGACGTAAAATATTACTGCGTCACACCAAGCAGCATAATTCCTCATATGCTATGGTATTTCTCATATTTGAACTTAATTTGAGGAGATATAATGCACGCAGGACTAACACCTGAGTATTTAGATAATTTAAAAGTTTATCAAGCTGGTAAACCCATCGATGAAGTTGCCAGAGAAAAGGGACTTAAGAATATTTCTAAACTTGCCAGCAACGAAAACCCCCTTGGCCCATCCCCCTTTGCCATTAGGGAAATGACTAAGGAGTTATGGGAAACCCATCGCTACCCTGATATGCATGCTTACAAGCTTAAGAATAAATTATGTGAACTCTATGACCTTAAGCCTGAAAATATTGTTCTTGGAAATGGTAGTGAAGGAATCATGGGATATGTGGCAAGGGCTATTATCCAGCCAGGAAATGAAGTCTTAACAAGTGAAAATACTTTTATCGGTTTCTATATTCTGGCAAGAAGTGCTGGCGCAGCGATAAAAACAGTCCCTCTTACAAAAGACTATCGTTTTGACGTTAAGGCCCTCGCTGATAATATCACTCATAAAACCAAAGTTATCTATATTGCAAATCCAAATAATCCCACGGGAACTTATATTACAAAGAGCGAATTTGATCATCTCATGAAATTCGTTCCTGATGATGTGCTTGTCATCCTAGATGAAGCATATTTTGAATTTGCAAAAGGAAGAGAAGACTACCCAGACTCAATGGACTACAGATACGACAACGTACTAACACTTAGAACATTTTCCAAAGCGTATGGTTTATCAGGAATAAGAGTTGGTTACGGCTTTGGTCATAAAGATCTTATTTCTTATCTAAATAGAGTAAAACTCCCTTTTGAGCCAAACCTTATTGGACAAGTTGGAGCAGTAGGAGCGCTAGAAGATCGTTTTCACTTAGCTTCAACAATTAAAAATAATCTTAAGAGATACGATGAACTGATCAGTTATCTCATTGAAAAAGACTTCAATCCGATTAAATCAGTTACAAATTTTATCATGTTTAAAACTGGTAGCGAAGAAGCTAGTCAATACCTCTTTGACCAACTCTTAAATGAAGGCGTGATCATAAGGCCATTAAAGGCAAATGAGATGCCTGATTATGTGAGAGTAAGCATTGGTACAAAGAAAGAGATGATACACTTCTACGATGCTATGGATAAAGTATTACCAAAGTATGACAAGAAGTACGGACGACCAAAGAAAAAGAGGTAACGATGAAAATATGCCAATACATCCAAACAAATGCACCAAGACCAGAAAAACGACTGGGGATTCTATCTGAAGATGGAAAAATAATTGATCCTAATTATGTCTGGGCCTGTGACTACGAAAGAGAAGGAAAGTTTAATTTCTGGGAAAGAGCAAACTACACCTGCCCATCTAGTCTCTCGCAAATACTCAGACTCAAAGAAGATCCAATCGACTTTCTAAGTGAATGTTATGGACTATATCTCTTTCTTGAAAAGGTTGGAGACCTAGAGCTTAGAGATGGAACACCAGTAAGCTTCGATATAAATAACGAAGCTGAACTCAAGGAGCCCATAGACAAGATAAACACTTACAGAGACTTCTATGCTCATGAAAAGCATGTCAAAAAAGGATTTGAAAAAAGAAACGAAGAGATACCTCAAGCTTGGTATGAAATACCTGCCTATTATAAAGGACCAACATCAGGCTTTATCGGACCAAAAGATGAGATCATGTGGCCTAGCTATACCGATATTCTAGACTATGAATTAGAACTTGGAATGATTGTTGGTAAAGAGGGAATGAATATTAGAGAAGAAGATGCTCATGAGCATATCTTTGGCTTCACTATACTTAATGACATCTCAGCACGCGACATACAAAAGAAAGAGATGTCTGTCAGGCTAGGGCCCGCAAAAGGAAAAGACTTCTGCTCGGTCATAGGCCCAGTCATCACAACCTTTGATGAATTTGACTTCAAAGAACCTAATTTGAAAATGACGACAAAAATAAACGGCGAATTATGGTCAAGTGGCCAAAGTGGAGAAAGCCACTACTCTTGGGCCCAGATGATTAACCACGTGTCTAAAGATGAATGGGTCTTAACAGGAGATCTCTTCGGGAGCGGAACAGTCGGCACAGGATGTGGACTAGAATTAGATAGATGGATAAAACCAGGCGATGTCATTGAAATGGAAGTTGAATCTATTGGAACCTTAAAAAATAAAGTAGGACAAAAGAGAAATGGAAAACTTTAAAGCTAGCGGTACTTATACAAAACAAGCGCATGTCGATATACCTGAAGGGCTATACGAAGAAGAACATGGGAGAAATGGATTCTTTGGAAGAGTTTCACATCTCTATCATGAAAATCCTCCGGTAAACTGGAAAGACATCGACGGCGAACTAAAACCTCAGAGCCTACCGAAACTTTTTGAACACAAAGATGTTCAAGATCAAACTCAGACGATTTTAGCGAATAAAGATGTCCTAATAAATCTAGGTCACTTCACCAAAAGCTTCTCTAAGTTCTATAGAAATGCTGACTTTGATGAGCTTTATTTTATTCATGACGGGAATGGAACAATTGAAACATCATATGGTCATGTCCCTTATAAAAAAGGGGACTACATAGTTATTCCAAGAGGAACGACTTATACTTTTAAAATTGATACCTCATCAAAAATTCTTCAAATTGAATCAAACTCAGAGTTTGAAGAGCCATCACGAGGTATCCTAGGTCCAAATGCTCTCTATGATCAAACAGCAAAATTTATTCCCGAAGCAAGTCTCGGTTCTGATCAAGACAATGAGGAATATGAATTACTTATAAAAAGGAATGGAAAACTCACTAAAGTTACATATCCATTTAATCCTCTTGATGTAAAAGGGTGGAAAGGATCTGTGTACCCATGGAAGTTATCAATATATGACTACTGTCCAATAATGAGCCATCGCTACCACATACCACCTTCAGGGCACACAACATTTGTTGCAAAGAATTTCGTCGTTTGCTCATTTGTAGAAAGACCCTTAGAAGATGAGAAACATAAAGTCTTAAAGGTCCCTTTCTATCATTCAAATATTGATTTCGACGAAGTACTTTTCTATCACCAAGGAGACTTCTTCAGTCGAGATAATATAGAGCCAGGTGCAATTACATTTCATCCCCAAGGAATCCACCATGGCCCTCACCCCAAAGCATTTGAAGCTGGGAACAAGAAAACCTACACTGATGAATATGCTGTTATGATAGATACTAGATATCCACTCATGCCTACGAAATGGTTCAAAGAAGTAGAAAACAAAGACTACTGGAAGAGCTGGATGTAATGACAAAGGAAAATAAAATGCTAAGCTTCGATACTAAGAATAATGAATTTAAAGATAATTATAAATTTTTGATTGGATCTATTTTACCAAGGCCTATCGCTGTCATCTCGACAAGAAATGAAGACGGAACGAATAACATTGCTCCATTCTCTTTTTTTACGGCCGTGAGTGCTAGTCCAATGATTGTAGCATTTTGCCCAATGATTAAGTCTTCAAATGGTGAAATGAAAGATACTCCAAGAAATATCTTTCGCGAAAAAGAATTTGTCGTAAACTTCGTAACAGAAGATAACTATGAAAAAGTTAATCTAACATCGACAGAGCTAGCTTACGGTGAAGATGAATTTGAACTCTCTTCTCTTACTCCAATTCCATCTGAAGTTGTTAAAGCAAGTAGAATGAAAGAGAGTCCAATTCACTTTGAATGTATCTATAGAGACCATTTAAGCTATGGAGACAATCCAGGCCAAGGACAGATCATTACCGGAGAAGTTGTTAAAGTTCACGTCAAAAAAGAGCTATATGAAAGCGGAAGGATCCTCACAGATGAGTTTTCTCCAGTTGGTAGAGGCTCAGGGAACGACTGGATCAAATGTAGCGACCGAGTTCAAATAGAGCGACTCATGAAGAGCCAAATTCAGAAATGAATATTGAATACAGAGTTCTTGAAAAGTATCCTGAAGAAAGATTTCAAGAGCTCATGGACAGAAATCTCCATGAACAAACTGTCTTCTTTGATCTTAGTGAGACTTATCAAGCAAGTGACTTTCCATTTGAAAGTAATCCTCACAAAATTAAAATTGGTGCCTACTTTAATGATGAACTCATTGGCCTCTCTTGTGGACAAGCAAAATCTAAGAACGAATTCCTGATGATGATTTCGCTGGTTGAAGATGAGTTCAGAAATAAAGGTATCTATACAAGTATGCTAAATAAAGTACTCGATCTTACAGAGTCATATGACATTATAGAGTCTCATCATCATATTTCTAATAACCCCATCATAAGAATTAAGCTACAAAACGAATTCTATATATCTGGATACAATATAAATCTCTATGTTGGGCCAACCGTTATACTTAGGAAGTACAATAGCGAAAAACTAAAAGAGGTATTTGATTATAGAGTTAACAAGACAAGCGCTACTCCTAAGCTCTAGAGAACTAAGCA
>DDIK01000084.1 GCA_002338505.1 Bacteriovorax sp. UBA1852 | reverse complement strand
TGGAGTTGCAGGTGCAGCTCTAGGAAATATTATGATATTTGCCGTCTCTAATTATGCAGGTGCAAGTGGTGAGTATCGAGAGATGTTTAACTGGATAAGTGGACTACTTACTATGCCTGTAATACTCTATTGTGCGACACCATTTTATAAGAACTCCTTATCATCAATAAAAATGAAGACGGTTTCAATTGATATTCCACTATCGATTGCAATTATTATGGCCTATGCCATCTCATTATATAATCAATATATCGGTAGCGATCACCTCTATTACGATTCGATTAGCGCTTTAATTTTTCTCATACTTTCTTCACGCTATCTTTTAAAGGTATCACTAAGAAAAACAACTCAAACAAGTATGGAAAGCTCATATTTTAAAACGACAGGTATTAAAGTAAAAGAAAAGAATTCTTATATTCAAAAAGCTTCTTCAGAAATTAAAAATGGAGATCACATAAGTATTGATGGTGGTCAAACAATTCAATTCGATGGAAAACTTCTAAGCCCTATGGCCTTAGTTAGTAATTCAATTTTGACAGGCGAAAGTAAGCCTATTCAAAAGAGAACTGGTGATCAAATTAAAGCTGGATCAAAGCTAATCAGCAATAACTTAGAGATGAACGTAACTGCGATAAATGAACATACTGAACTTGGAAAGCTTTTAGATAAACTGGGCCTCTCACACTCTAAACGAGGTAAAATTGTCTCTCTTACAGATAATATCGCCAAATATTTCACAGTTCTTGTCATAGGCTTAATGCTTGGAAGTTTCATTTATTACTATTTCACGACTGACTTCTACTATGCGCTTGAGATCTCTCTAGCTGTGACTATCGTTGCATGTCCATGTGCCCTTGCACTAGCGACACCTCTCTCTTTTTTAAAAAGTCTTAATATTTTAAAGAACAAAGAAGTCTTTGTAAAAAATGAAGAGGCGCTAGAAAAAGTAAGTAAGATAGAAAATCTCATTCTCGACAAGACGGGAACATTAACGAAAGGTCAGTTTGGACTCATTCATGAGGAAGTTTCAAAGAAATATAGTCTTGAATATATTCGCTCCCTTATTATAGGCCTTGAAGCACAGTCTTATCATCCCATCGCGGCTTCCCTAAAAGAACATTATTCAAAGTATAATCATCAAACGGTATTTTTTGACGATCTAAGAGAAACTCCAGGTACAGGTATCAGTGGAAGCTTTGAGGGAGAACACTTTAGAATAGGCAAACCAAGAAGAGACGACCTTAATCTTCAGTATAAAGACTTCACTCAAGTTGGTTTATACATAGGTCAAAAGAATGAACAGCTCATATGTCTATGTATTTTAGGTGATGAGATTAAGAAAAATGCAAAAGACTTTATAAGCGAAGTTTCACAATATTGTGAAGTACACCTGGCAACTGGCGATCACGAAAGTGTGGCACAGTCAGTATCAAAGAAAATAGGTATTCATGAGCACAACATCAACGCAGGACTCTCTCCTGATGACAAAGCAATGATTGTCGATGATTTATCAAATGTTATGATGGTAGGCGATGGCGCAAATGACTCTATCGCACTAAAGAAAGCTGAAGTTGGTGTAAGCATAGGTGGCGCAGTTGATATGGCATTAGATGTCAGTGATATATATCTCACGACACCAGACATAACAAAAATTAGAGACCTCTTTGTCATCTCAAATGAGACGATAAAACTAATTAAGAGAAATCTGATTTTTTCAATTTCCTATAACTTTATCGGCATTGGTCTAGCACTTACAGGCCATATAACGCCACTTTTCGCAGCTGTCTTTATGCCAATGAGCTCATTTACCGTTGTCATATCAACACTAATAGGAACTAAGAAGATAAGAGAAATCAACAAAGGAAAGATATGGAAATAATATACTTCCTCTTACCCATCGCTCTTATCTTAGCTGCAAGTTTTGTGGCATTTTTCATATGGGCAACAAAATCAGGTCAATACGATGATCTCGAAACACCTGCAAAGAGAATGTTATTTGATGACAATATACTAACTAAAAGAGACGTAACAAAAGGATTAAAAGATGAGTAGCTCTGAAGCTTACACTGGTCCCCTTGAAGAATTTCGTTATGATGACAAAATAACGAAATGGTTTATTTGGGCCACACTACTATGGGGTGCAGTTGCACTATTTCTAGGTGTCACAATTGCCTTTCAATTGGCCTATTGGAAATTAAATCTGGGTGTTGAATTCACAACATTCGGAAGATTAAGACCACTGCACACAAATTCTGCGATTTTTGCCTTTGTAGGTAATGCTATATTTGCGGGTGTCTACTATTCTACCCAGAGGCTTTGTAAGACGAGAATGTTTAACGATATTCTTTCCAAGCTGCACTTTTGGGGTTGGCAACTTATTATCGTTGCAGCGGCAGTAACACTTCCTCTTGGTCTAACAACTGGTAAAGAATATGCTGAACTTGAATGGCCTATTGATATTGCAATTGCTGTAATATGGGTTGTATTTGCCATCAACTTTTTTGGAACGCTTGTAAAAAGAAGAGAGAAACATATATATGTTGCCCTATGGTTTTACATTGCAACTATCGTTACAGTCGCTGTTCTACATATTGTTAATTCAATATCACTTCCTGTAAGTTTTATGAAGTCTTATCCGGTCTATGCTGGTGTTCAAGATGCCCTCGTGCAATGGTGGTATGGACATAATGCTGTTGCATTCTTTTTAACAACACCATTTTTAGGAATTATGTACTATTTCATTCCTAAGGCGGCAAATCGTCCTGTCTATAGTTATAGATTATCAATTATACACTTCTGGTCACTTGTATTTATCTACATCTGGGCAGGGCCTCACCACCTTCTCTACTCTGCAACTCCTGACTGGGTACAGACACTTGGTATGGTTTTTTCCATTATGTTATGGATGCCGTCATGGGGTGGGATGATCAATGGTCTACTTACTCTTAGAGGGGTTTGGGATAAAGTAAGAACAGATCCTGTTCTAAAGTTTATGGCCACAGGGGTTACATTCTACGGGATGGCAACTTTTGAAGGACCACTACTTTCAATTAAATCGGTAAATTACTTAGGTCACTTTACAGATTGGATCGTTGGACACGTTCATGCAGGAACAATTGGTTGGAACTACATGATGATTTCTGGAGTTCTTTATTACCTAGTCCCTAAGATCTATAAAACAAAGCTTTATTCAATCAAAATGGCAACAGCACAATTTTGGACTGCTACGATTGGACTACTACTTTATATGATGAGTATGTGGGCCGCAGGGATTACGCAAGGACTCATGTGGAGAGCTGTTGATGAGTCTGGAAGACTAGTATATCCAAACTTTATTGAAACTGTTGTTAAAATATTACCAATGTATTGGGTAAGAGCCTTTGGTGGCGTACTTGTACTCTTTGGATTCATTGTACTGATTTACAATATCTATATGACTGTAAAAAATGCAGATAATTCAGGAGAAGATGAAGTCTATGCAGCAATTCCACTTAAGGAGCTTAAAAATCATGATGAACACGAAAGTGGACATAGAAAGCTTGAAGGAATGCCTATACTCTTTTCTGTTTTATCACTCATGGCGATACTCGTTGGAAGTGTGATTGAAATTGTTCCATCTTTAACATCTGATCAATTTGTTGAGAAGAACCCAGAGATCAAACCCTACTCTGCACTAGAAATTGCTGGTCGTGACATCTACATCAAAGAGGGTTGTTATGTATGTCACTCACAACAAGTTAGACCACAGGTCTCTGAAAAACTAAGATATGGATCTCCTTCAACTGCAGCTGAGTCTGTTTATGATAGACCATTTCAGTGGGGATCAAGAAGAATCGGACCAGATCTCGCAAGACTTGGTGGAAAGTATAATCATATGTGGCATTACAGACATATGCTTGACCCAAGAGAAGTAACTCCTAAGTCAATTATGCCAAACTATGGGTGGTTATATAAGAAAAAGACTAATTTAAAGGTTATCAATAAGAAGCTTAAGGTTATGGCCGCTCTTGGAGTTCCATACACTGACGAGCAGATTAAGAATGCCTACTCAGATGCAGCAAAGCAGGCAACTGAGATCACAAAAGAGCTGGCCAAAGATGGTGTGCAGATGAAAATGCAAGATAAGCAAATCATCGCCCTCATTGCATATCTACAGAGGCTTGGTGTCGACAAGGCAAGAAGTGAACTAAAGGAGATGAAATGAGAAAAGAAGTATTTGCGAATATGGACTTATCAGTTTTACCTTCAATCGGACTGATGTGCTTTTTACTAGTCTTCGTAGGAATTTTAATCTGGAGCTACAGAAGAGGTAGTAAAGATCTTTACGAAGAGATTAGTAATGGAATATTGGAGAAAGAGAAATGACTTTAAAAAAAGAAGATAACGAAATAGGAAATACTATTATTGAAGATGAGAAGCACCTCGTCCTCGATCATGACTATGATGGTATACAAGAACTGAATCATCCACTCCCAAGTTGGTGGAGTGGAATATGGGCGGTTTCAATATTCGTCGCAGCAGTATACTTTATGTATTATGTCATGATGGATGGGCCTACACTTCAAGAAGAATATGAGGCTGAGTATTCACAAGTTAGGAAAGTAATTGAAGCTGAAAAGGCAAAGAGTGGAAACTTTGAAATAGAAGAATACCTCGCATTTGTAAAAGAAAGAGATGGAATTAAGAAGGGTTTTACAGTCTATGAAGAAAATTGCTTATCTTGTCACGCTGAAGGTGGACGTGGTGATATTGGCCCCAACTTAACTGATAAGTTTTGGCTAAACATTAAGTCCTTTGATCCTAAAGAAGTATACACAGTAGTATTTAAGGGTGTTGAAGATAATGGAATGCCAGCATGGGCAGAGATGCTTTCTAAAGAAGAGATGATGTCTGTCGTTTCATATGTCATAAGTCTTAATGGAACAAACCCAAGCGAAGCGAAAGAGCCACAAGGCGTGGAATTAAAATAGAAGGATATTATGAGCAACAAGTTTGACTTACATGAATCGAGACTTGGAACCACAAAAGAAGATGGTTCTCGGCAATTCCTATTTCCTGAAGAAGTTGAAGGAAAGTGGAAAACAAGAAGAATGTATTTCTACTGGTTTCTTATATTTATCTACTTAGTTCTTCCATGGATTAAGATTGGTGGAAAGCAGTCAATTCTCTTAGATATCTCTAAAAGAGAATTTACGTTTTTCACCAATACATTCTATGCTCATAATGCACCAATGATTCTCTTCCTACTCTTAGGTTTTGTTTTTACGATAGGATTTATAACAAGTATTTGGGGCCGAGTATGGTGTGGCTGGGCGTGTCCTCAGACTGTCTTTATAGATACCATTTTTAGAAAAATAGAAGTATTCGTGGAAGGTAACGCTCGAAAACGAAAAAAACTCGACGAAAGGTCTTGGGATACTGATAAAATAATTAGAAGATCAATAAAGTGGTTACTTTTTCTCTTAGTTTCACTCCATATTTCACATACATTTCTAGGATATTTTGTTGGAACACATTACCTCTTGGATATCTCAACACAAAACCCAACAAAACACTTAGGTTTATTTATCGCGATGAATCTCATCACAGCGATTATATTTCTTGATTTTGGCTGGTTTAGAGAGCAATTTTGTATCATAGCCTGTCCATATGGAAGACTTCAAAGTGTCATGATGGATGAGAACTCACTTGCAATTCTCTATGATAATAAAAGAGGTGAGCCCAGAAGAGAGCCTGGTCAAAAGCCAGAAGAACATGGAGATTGTGTAGACTGCTTTGCATGTGTAAGGGCCTGCCCTACTGGTATTGATATTAGAAGAGGCGTTCAGCTAGAGTGTATCGCTTGTACAAATTGTATCGATGCTTGTGACGATATTATGACAAGAACTGGTCGAGAGACTGGATTGATTCGCTATGATACTGAGTCCAATATTGACGGTAAAGAATCTAAAATTCTTAGACCTCGAAATATTATTTATCTTCTGGCCATTATCGCCTTACTAACGGGATTTATCTATAGCCTAAATGAGTCAACTAAACTTATGGCGACTGTCCTTCGTGGTCCAGGCACACCATTTAAAGTCCTTAAAAAAGAAGATAAAATTCTTAATCATTTTCAAATTACACTAGATCAAAGTGGTGAAGTAAAAGAGAAAGAGATTAAGATTGAAGTTTTGCCTAAAGAGATTCAAGCAAAATCAGAAATAAAAATGCAAAAGAATCCTTTTAAAATCAATAAGAATCACACGCGTGTAAACGTGTTTCTAAAGTTTGATAAAGAATTACTTAAAAATGGATCTAGAGCAATTGAGTTTCATATAATTGAAACTCAAAACCTAGAAAAAGTTATCAAAGAGGTGAAAATTGTTGGCCCAATTAGATGAACTAAATCATTTATCTCTCTATGGCCTCATGATACTAGGACTTACGACAGGCCTTTTAGGCTCTGGTCATTGCCTTGGAATGTGCGGGGGTGTCGTTACTGCGACAACAAAGAACAGACGAGAAGTTTCACTCTATCACATAGGTCGCTTAATTGGATATTTAAGTCTAGGTGTTCTCATTCCTCAGTTAGGACTAGAGTTGAGTGGTGTTAAAGAAAATCAAAACCTAAAACTATATTCCGCGCTATTTATAGGATTAACATTTATATTTATTGGACTAAAAGACTTTATAAAGAACAGAAAAAGAGAGACCATGATATCTAAGTGGTACCAAGAAACTTATAAGAAGCTATGGCAGATGATTTTTTCAAAGTTTTATAACTTTAATTTATTAAGATCATTCTCAATTGGTGCGATGAGCGCATTACTTCCATGTGGTTTTTTGTGGGTTGTGCTTATTATGTCTTTAACAACCACAAGTATATTCTATGCTGGTGCTTTCATTACGGCATTTTGGTTAGGAACGACACCTGCCTTAAGCTTTGCACCTCTTCTCATTAGAAAATATATAAAACCATTACAGCTAAAGGCCCCGCGTCTTTTATCAAGTATATTCATTTTAATAGGACTATTTACGATTAGTTATCGTTTATACAACTTTTACTATGTCATACCAGAGGGAATGTCATGTCATTAGAACAAGAAAATATCGAAGAAGAAAAAAAAGAAATTACATTTGAAGGTCGAATGTTTAATTTACTACTTCTCGTTGTTATCGTAGGCTTCCCTTGCCTCCTCTTTTTTTTAACTTGGAAATTCTGGGGCGCAGGTCTAAAATAACACCATGAATGCAATAATATTTGGTGCAACAGGACTAGTGGGTGGTCATTTATTAAATCAACTTAGTTCAAAAAACCACTATGAAAAAATTTATATCGTTACTCGAAGAAATAACTTTCAAAGAAGTAATGAAAATATCCATCACTTAAGCTTTGAAGAGTTTAATAATCTGAGCACGCTTAAGATTGACCACTACTATTGTGCACTTGGGACTACAATTAAGAAGGCTGGCTCAAAAGAGAACTTCTACAAAGTTGATCACGATCTTGTGATTAACACTTTAAGAAGATCAAAAGAGCTTGGAGCCACAAAACATTCGATTGTTTCAGCACTAGGTGCAAAGAGTGACTCAATGGTTTACTACAATAAAGTTAAGGGAGAGATGGAGAAGTCAGCAAAGAGTCTAGAGCCTAAGGCTATTATCGTCAGGCCCTCTCTTATAGACGGCGAAAGAAGTGAAACTCGACTTCTTGAGCATGCAGGTTTATTAGCAATGAGGGCTTTAAACAATTTATTAATAGGACCACTTCGAAAGTATCAGTCTATACACGCTGAACAAATCGCTAAGGCGATGTATGAGCTTATGACAGTGGGAAAAACTCAAATACAAATTGAATATGAAGCTTAATCTTTACTTTGACACTCTCGAATTCTCTTAAGAAGTACTTTGTCGTCGACCTCAATTTTTTCTCGAATGTAATTCACAATTGAGCTATTTTCTCTTAGATAATTAACAAGACGACATAGATAATCCAGATCCACAGAAGCTCCCTCGAGCTTCCATGAGACGACGTCATACTTAGTTTCATAGAATAACTTAAAAAGAAGCTCTCGGTATTCAAGACTCACTTGTTTACCAATTTGCGAAACTAATTGCTCACCTAGTTTGTCATCATGAGCTGAAAAATTCCAAGTGAGTTGATCCCCACTACCTAAATCAAGAGTTCCTTCATAAGTCTTGAGCAAAAGACCTTTCTTTGACACCTTAACTAGTTTTCCCGATCTCATGCCTCGAGAAAAAGTATATTCTAAAACCCCATATCCTATGAGTGACAATAATATGATGATTATCGTAAAAATACTAAAAAGCTTACGCTTCATATAGGAAATCCTTTTTTAGTTCTTCATTAATTTTAGTTACTTAGTATTGTATGCTAGAAAGATTATTATGACAAAGAGGCCGTCGCACAGGAATATGCGCAGCTTCAATATAAGTTTTTAAAACAAAAGTATTTATATTAGCATAATAGAGTCAACTTTTATTAAGGAGTTCTTTTGGCGGTTGGAACAACATCCTCTCTCTTAGTGAATGCGGTTCCTATCTTGGGAGTCACATTACTCATGTGTTTGGTGATTGGAAAAATCTCCAAGAAAGTTGGTCTACCAAAGGTTTCAGGTTATATCATTCTAGGAATTATTCTAGGCCCAGAAATATTGAATCACATAACTCATGATTTCACGGTAGGATTTAAATTCTTTAACGATATGGCACTAGGATTGATCTTATTTAATATTGGTGGTGAGTTCAATAAGGAACTCTTTAAAAAAATCAGTAAAGAGCAATTTCTACATTCTCTCTTTGTTTCTATTCTTGTCATTATTTTTGTCTTTATTATTTTCTATTCTTTAACAAGTGTCATAACTGATCTTGGCACACAACAGCTATTTATTGTCTCTGCTTTCTTAGCTCTAGTTTCAGTTGAAGCTGCCCCTCCGACAACACTTCTTGTTATTAAAGAATACGCGGCAAAGGGTAAACTAAGTTCAACAATTAAAATATATCTAGCTTTTGCAACAGTAGGTGCAGTTGTAGGAACTCTGATAATGACCAAAGTCTTGGGATATATTAATTACTGGCCTATGGATTACAATGGCCAGCTTATGTTATTTGCTCAAGGAACTTGGAATATCTTAGGCTCGGCACTATTTGGAATTTTACTAGGTATATTCTTAAGCTACTTTGAAAGATTTGAAACTAAAGTTGGTAATATTTTCTTTGCTATTATTGCAACAATTCTCTTTGGCCAATCTCTGGCCCACTACCTCATGATTGATAGCCTTCTCATTAGTCTCTTTCTAGGATTTACTGTGGCCAATGCCTCCAACGTTGGAGAGCATATTCACGAAGATATAAAGAACTTTGGTGGTTCTGTTTATGCACTTTTCTTTGTGTTGGCAGGAACTCATATTAAATTTGATGCGCTTTTAGGAAGTATAGGTATCCTTGGTGGCGCTTACATTGTAGCGAGAGTTCTTGGAATATATCTATCCAATCTGACGAGTGCCAAGTTTTTGAAACTAAAAGATAATAATATAAAGAACTTCATGGGCTTTGGAGTAATTTCTCATGCTGGTGCAGCACTAGCAATCGTCACAAGAGTTGCCGAATATGATCATCCCACAACAGAGCTTATTTTCAACATTGTAATTTCGAGTATTTTTGTTTTTGAACTAGCAGGCCCTCTCTTACTAAAGCTCGTCTTGTATAAAAGTGGGGAAATTGAAAACTGGAACTCGACTGGAGATAAGACGAAGAAGAGAGTCATCAATCTTAAAGACACAGTATCAAACTTCACAAGAAATATTACAGTAAAGGAAGACGCTAATGGCGTAAATATTATCTCAATTAGCGATATCGTTAAAGAAGATGTAACTGCGATTCAAGAAGATGCCCACCTTGAAAGCATTAGAGAATATTTAAGTGATGATCACCTGATCTTCCCTGTCGTTAACAAAGCGCATCAGTATGTTGGAACTCTCAATATGAACTCAATGACCAAGCTTGGAAAGGATCAAAGTAATCCTCTAGTTATGGCCAAGGACCTTATTGGAGAAGAGACATTCATACCTTCAAATGCAGATCTAAAAACTGCTCACGATATATTTTCTATGACGCAAAAGGAAGTGCTGCCTGTTGTAAACCCTCAAGATCGTGTCCTTGTAGGCATTGTTTTTCATAAAGATATTTTAGTTAACCTCGATAAGCAACTCAATAAAATCCAGTCATAAACCTATGAACTCTCTTTACTAAATGGTTATTTTATCAGATAAAGAAGCAACCAAAAGAGATAATTTATGGACAATAACGAAGAAGAAATCAATACAGAAACACAAACTAAGACGAGAAGTGATCTGCACTTACCAAGGCGCTTTTTTCACCTCTTGATGGGTCTTAGTGCAGGACTAATCTACAAGCATTATCTTACTCATCAGCAGGCCGTTCATATACTTGGTATCTCTACTTGCCTATTTTACATACAAGAACAAATAAGACTCAATTATCCTGAGTTTAAAAGTATCTTTACAAAATTTAATAATTACCTTTTGCGAGCGGAAGAGCAACTTAAAGAGTCTGCATCAATTCCGTATCTCATGGGAATGTTATTAACAATTCTTACGTTTCCAAAATACATAACTCTCGTTGCGATATTCACTTTAGCAGTCAGTGATCCTTTATCTGCAGTCATAGGTATTCTTTTTGGAAAAACTAAACTCAGAGAACACAGATCACTTGAAGGAAGTGCTACATTTTTTATAAGTGCCTTCCTCATACACCTCTTTATCCTTGTGGATATTTACCCGGATCAAAATATAAAATTAGTAGCTATATCACTCTTTAGCTCACTAATAATAACAGGCTTTGATCTACTACAGCTTAAAGTTGATGATAACTTAACTATACCAATCGTTACGGCGCTATCTCTCTGGCTTATAACAGCTTTGATTTAATCTTTGATATGAGAGTTTGCTTTTTAAGAGTTCTCTTGAAAAAACGCTCTTTATTTTCGAGCTTTTCTTCAAGGTGACCCTCTTTTATAAGTTCACTTAGAATGGCATCGAGCTCACCAAGGTCAACAAGTTCAACAATTGCTAAGTCAGCATCACTCAGTCCGATAAATAACTTTTCAAAGTTCATCCACTCATAGAAAGAGAAGTTTTCAAGAATAATCTCTTTTTCTAGAGTACTAGAACTATCATTTTGATTATTAGAAGATGTCATACTTCTATATTATACATCTTTATGATAAAAAGACAGATATGGATAAAAATAGACTTACTAGAGAAGAAATTAACACACCTATGATTGTAGACTATTTGGAAATGGGTAATCTTGACTCCCAAAATGTTCTACTCATTCTGCATGGATATGGACAGAATGCTGAGATCATTGAGAACTCATTCAAAGACCTGATTAAAGAGACTGATGATTATCACATCATTATACCTAATGGCCCTTTTCCTATCCCTAAAGTGAGAAATGATAATGTTCTTTATCGTTTTGCATGGTACTTTTTTAATAAGTATGAAAGCAGATACTTCATAGACTTTGATATCCCAAGAAATATATTAAAGAACCTCCTCCTTAACATTGCTCCTACTAAAGAAGTGACAATTCTTGGATACTCCCAAGGTGGTTACTTAGCACCATTTGTTGGAGACTGTATTAAACTAACTAAGACAATAATTGGTATAAATTGTAAGTTTCGAGATGATATGCTACCTGAGAATTTAAACTTTAATATATATCACATTCATAATCGCCAGGACCCTATAGTTGACTACCAACCTGCACTAGAAGGCCATAATCAAACGGCTAAGAAAACGACAAAAGAAGCACGCCACTTTGGACTTGAAAGTAATAAACATGAAATTACTGAAGAAGTGATAGCTACTTTAAAGTCTCTGCTTTAAGCATTTTTATGAGGACTTCTCTTTGCTTTTTCGAAGGCTTTCTAAAGACTTTATAGTCGACATGTTCACGGTCAGTATTTTCAAATGAAATTTCCCACAAAGGGCTTGAGCTTGTTGGTAGAAGGGAATAGCGAGAATCACTTATACTATAGTCGCCTGTCCAATGAATATAGCCATCAGTGAAGTACTTAAATCTTTTAAAGTCATTTCTAGCATTTTTAAAACGTGGAAATAAAACTTTCGCATCGTCACTTAGAACGAGCTTAGCTGAGTCTCCACGATAGAGTTTCAATGGACCAAAGAAGCTATGATTAACAGCATGGAAATGGATACTATTTTGTTTATCGACTACAATCACTCTCCATAAGAAGTTATTAAATATTGTTGGCTTAATCATGAAGCGTTCAGTTTTTGAGTCTATGATATTTGATGAATGCAAAAAGTCTTCAATTCGAGACTTTTTGAATCCTTGAATACCAACGTAAAGTAGGAAATAAACCCATGCCACATGAACATAGAGGTATTTCTTTTTCTTAAAAAATAATATCACTAGGACAATAAGAGGCAGTGTCACCAGAGGATCAATAACGGCCAGTAAGTTCCATGCTTCTCTCTTATCTGAGAATGGCCACCAGAGTTGAGTGCCATAATTCGTACAAGAATCTAAGAGTCCGTGAGTGGCATAGCCTAGGAGAACATAGAAGTAACTTTTCTTTATTGGAATTTTAAATATCTTTAACAGTATACTAACGATCAAGGCCCCAAAGGGAATAAAGAAAAGAGAATGAGTGACTTGCCTATGGTACTCAATCGTCAAAAGTGGATCATTTGAGCTTCTAATAAAGTAATCGATATCTGGGGCCATCCCACCTAATGCTCCCCATAAGCTGCAAATCAGTATATCTTTTTTTGATGACTTCTTAAGGCCACTGCCCAAGACACCAAATACTGCTTGTGAGACTGGATCCATTTTTATTCCTCGTACAATTCTCGATACTTTGGTAATATAGTATCAAATGTTAAACTTTAAACCAAAGAATATTGTGATCCTAACAGGTGCTGGAATTTCCGCAGAAAGTGGTATCAGTACGTTTAGAGACAAGAATGGTCTGTGGGAAAACCATGATGTGATGGATGTCGCCTCACCATCAGGCTTTGATCGCAACCCTGAACTCGTACATAAGTTTTATAATCAAAGACGAAATCAACTCAACAGTGAGAATGTAATCCCAAATGCAGCTCACAAAGCCCTGGCTAAACTTGAAGAGGAGTTTGAAGGTGAAGTGACGATAATCACTCAAAATGTAGATAATCTTCACGAGAGAGCCGGAAGTAACAACGTCATTCACATGCACGGTGAATTGATGAAGATGAGATGTGTTGAAAGTGGGAAGATACTACTATGGAAGAGTGATCTCTCTGTAGATACAAAATGTCCGTGTTGCTTTAAAAAAGGTAATCTACGACCGCATATTGTATGGTTTGGCGAGTTCCCATTATTTATGGATAAAATTGAAAAGAAACTAAATGATTGTGATCTCTTTATTTCGATAGGAACATCCGGCCAAGTCTATCCCGCGGCGATGTTTGTGAATATGGTGAAGGCAAATAATCAGTTAGCGATTGAGGCCAATATTGAAGAAACAAATATCTCAGAGAGTTTTGATTTTCACCTAACAGGAAAAGCGTCCGAGGTCATTACAAAGTTAGTCTCAGATATTTTAGCACTCTAAATTCGTCCCCAAAAATAACCTATTCTAAAAGCAAAAGTGACTTGCTCATATTGCTCTTTGTAGTATCTTGGACCAAAGAGAAGAAAGAAGCGCTTTGATAAGAAAGCGAGATAAACAAAGTCTAATTTTCTAATTTCGGAACTTCTTATACTAGAATCCCCTGGCAAATCAAATTGAGAAAGCGCTCCTCCAAAACCAGCAGTGGTAATAAACGCGCCGATAGGTGTATGAAGAGTGAGCTTCAAATTCCCAAAACTCGAAAGTCTTTTCATTTTAATATCAG
>DDIK01000064.1 GCA_002338505.1 Bacteriovorax sp. UBA1852 | reverse complement strand
CCCACCTTCCTTCATAGGATGAGGTGCATTTCCAGGTATGAAAGCATACTTAGGTAAAGCCTTTTGTGAGTAGCGTTTCACTTACTCGATTGACCAATTAAAGTCGAAGTTTAGAATATTTTCATCAATGTGAATTTGATGCACAAATTTAAACCACTTCTTCTGACCTGGGTCCCACTGAAATCTAGCGCGTGAAACTTTATTTTTAATAGCATTAAATTTTTCTACTTGTGCGCGGTCTTTCCAGTTTGGTGCTCGAAGCTCCGCTACAATTTTTATCTTTGGTGATTGAGCAAGCTTTGCCATTCTAACATAGTCGTAATGAGAGGCGACTTTAAGCATTGAAAGAACATCAGTCACGGCCCTATGTGGAAATGGGTTGATGAAGCCATGGGCATGTTCAAGTGCGGCCATAGATTTATGTGTTATCTTTTTAGGATATTCAATATCGATTTGAGTATCGATCCAAGTCTTTGTCGGAAATTCAACGTTATAACGATCATACATCGCCTCGAGCATAGGCTTGTCATACTTGGTTCCATTATGTGCCATTAAAAAGTCTGCTTTTTTGACAATGAGAGCGAGTCTTTCAAGGGCACGGCCTATTTCATCTGAACGTAGTGCGTAGTCTTCAAGAAGCTTTTCATCAATTCCTGTTAGTTCGATCACTTCTTCACTGAGAGGAAGACGGTCTCGTTCATCGATGAGCTCTGAATATATTTTTATAGGACAATCTAGTCTTGTCTCCCATAGTACTGCTCCGATTTCTATGACTCGATCGACTCTAGTATCAACTCCTTTTTCAAAGAGATTTTCGTTGATTCCTTCAAGGTCTATTCCTAATATGAGCACAATTTGTCCTTTTTAAAGTATTTTTAGATATTATAATGATTACCAATCATTGTGGCAAAGCCATAATATTCACAAAAAAATGACAATTAAGAGACAACTTGTCGAGAATTATTTAATATTGTTACCTTAGGGAGTTATTTGAGACCATATATTCTACTTATATTCACTGCTTTAATTCTCGCCTTTTTTTCAGGGCGTTATATTATCAAGTTTCAAGGGCCGATGACGGCCTCTTCTAGTGATATTATAGAAATCAATAAAATTAAGCATAAATTTCAAAAAGCGGTTATTCCATACGCTATTGTTAACTTTACCTCTCTTTACCATTCAAAGGAAAAGATGGAGTTAATGAGTCCTCATTTTGATTTACAATCATATAAAGACAGCATTATTAGAACTGTTGATGATTGTAATGATACTACATCAATGATGTCGCTAAACTCAAAAGAGTATGTCTGGTATCAAATCAAGTGTAATAAGCGTTTTAAGCTACCTTCATGGTTTATCGAGAGGCCACCTTTTGTTGATGATAAAGGAACAAGTTACGCTTACCATGTTCACGAATTATTGAGAAGAAGCGATTATCAGAGTCTAAATAAGTGGGTGATGAAAAATATTGAGTACTTTCATATAAAGGAACTCAGTGCTCTTCAAGAGTCTTATGGGCCTTTGGGGGGAATATACGGTATTCTGGCTGGCTTAGAAGAGAAGAGCTTAACTTCTCTTTTAAATAGACAGGGAACAATTCTAACCAACAAATTCTTACTTGCTCGAATTAAATATCCCTCTGACTTTCCCATTCTTGAGTATCGCTTTTATTTACGAGAAGAACTAGAGAGCTTTCTCAAGCAAACTCCTTATGGAATATCTTCAAGAGTGAATAAGCAGAGTTGTCTTTTTCTCGATGGACCAATTTGCTGGCACTATTCTGCTCGACACTTATTCAATATGGTATCCACAAATACAGTTGTAAGTTTTCTTGGTGTAATTTTTATTTTTATACTTATCATGTGGCTCTTATTTTCTAAAATTAAACAAGACAAATTAGAAGATATGAAGAGAAAAATGGCCCTTCAGGTCTTAAGTCATGAGTTTCGAACTCCGGTCGCATCCTTGCTCCTTATTGTCGAAAAACTTAGTAAAAAAGCTCAAGATCTTGATGAGCAGACACAAGAGGATTTTCTTAGACTTTCAAGTGAAGTTTATAGACTTCAAAGGTTAACTGAAAAAAGTAAGCATTATCTTCAAAGTCAAAGAGGGAAAAAACTTGTCAGCCTTAACTTTGAAGAAATTAATTACTTAGAAGATATAACCGAAGATGTTCTTATCGCCTTAGAGAATACTTATAATATCGAGATTAAAAGAATTTTTAATAATCTTCAAAGTTCGTGTACAATAGACACTTACTGGTTTCAAATAATTTTAAAGAATCTTGTGGAGAATGCGCATGTCCATGGAAGTGGTTCGGTCACTGTCATTTTAAATATTGAAGATGACCATCTTGTTTTAAAAGTATCTGATCAAGGCTCACTTTCAAGATCACTAAATGATTTAACGACTGAGTTTAGTAAAGGAAACAAGAGTAGTGGATCAGGTCTAGGCTTAAGTATTATCTATAAAGTTATCAAAGATTGGAATGGAAAACTTGATCTGATAAAAACACCAACGACATTTATAGTAAAGTTGCCTATAAATATAAAGAATGAGGAATAACATGGAAAAGGTCTTATTAATTGAAGATGATAATAATCTAGGTAAGAGTATTAATGACTTTCTTGCAGGTGAGCAATTTGATGTAAATTGGGTTACGAGTTTGTCAGGTGCAAAGAAAATGGACCTCGAAAAATATAATCTTGTCATTCTTGATTGGATGCTCCCAGACGGACAAGGTGTCGATTTCTTAAAAGATATTAGAAATGATGGTAATAAAACACCTGTGATAATGTTAACGGCCAAGACAGATTTAATTGATAAGGTCGTGGGACTTGAGACTGGAGCAAATGACTATATGACTAAACCTTTTGAACCAAGAGAGTTACTTGCTAGAATTCGTGTTCAGCTTAGGCAATCAGATACGCAAAAGGTTGCAGATAAAGGTCAAGTTTCTATAAATAACCTAACGTTAAATTTTGATACCAGAGAAGTTTTTTGGAATGGAGCTCTTGTTGATATGACTAAGATGGAGTTTGATTTTTTAAGATTACTTGCGGAAAATCCAAATAGAGCGCTTTCAAGAGATGAGATTCTCAATAAGGTTTGGGGTTATGAGTCTTATCCTTCAACTAGAACAGTCGACACACATGTTCTTCAGTTAAGACAGAAGTTAAGCGATGAATTGATTGAAACCGTACGCGGAATAGGTTACAAGCTTAGAGCATAATTGTTCTATAAAGTTTAATTTTATTAGTTAAGCTCATATCTTTAAATTTAAAACCCACACCTTCTGGATATGACTTATTCATTTCGCAAATTCTTACAACCTCTGCGTCGAGATCAATGTCTCCGATCTTGAGCTTAAGTTCATCACCTTCTTTGAACACAAAACCAGATATATCTTGCATGACATAGGCACCGGTTTCTGAGATATCAAAAGACCTTCCAAAGTCAAAGGCCTTTTCTCCGAGCTTAAGATTCACTGGTAAAAACTTTCTCTTTCTTGTTGAGACTCGCCACCATTGTCTTGAGGGGTCTTTTACTATTCTTAGTGAATTTGATTTTAAGGTGAATAGAGTAAATAGGGCAAAGCCACTTGTCGCAATAAGTGTGATCATCTCATCGTTGTAAGGAGAGTATTTCATCATGAACATATTATTTGCGATAACAACACTAAGACATAGTGGAAGAAACCATATTATATGTCTTGATACATTATAAAACATAAGTGCTGTCGTTAAAAATGTCACTATGATTGCAATGTTTAGAGCATTCAATCTACTCATAATTACACTAAAATTAGCTACCTCTTGTTCAAGGCCTAGCAGGATCTGAAATGGTACAGATATAGCTATGGCAAGAAATAGAAAAGCGTTCATATTAAAAATGATAGGCTTTCTTGTCATGACTGATTCCTTGGTGATTTGTGAAATGATCACAATAACTCTTTATTTTATTTGTGTATTTCTTAGCTTCTTTTAATCTTTGATTATTAAGCCAATTTTTTCGATCCTTTTTAAAGTAGCTCTTTATTCTTGCTGGTCCGAAGTTATAGCTTGCGAGTATAAGATTTGTTTTTTCCCCAGATGTAATTCTTTGTGCGGTCTCAGACTTTCTCCAATACGAGACGAGATAGTTTAGGTATTCAACTCCACCTTCAATTGATTTATCAATATCAAGTCTCCAGTCATTTTTCTTTGTGATTTTTTTTAAATTGACGAGAGACTTAACGACTGGGGCAGGAAAGATCGTCGTTCGCTTATCAATATTCCACTTTGGAAAATTTGCCTGAAGCTGCTTGTGAGCAATATTTGTAACTTGAGTTAGGCCTAAGGCTTTTGCGTAGCTGACGGCTTTTGGATTGAAAGAAGATTCACTAGCAATCAGACCCGAGACAAGCGAAGGATTGATATTTCTTTTAATAGCATATTGCTCTATTTTGTTCTTATAATTTTCATCTACGTTAAAAGGATTTAATGTTTGAATCGTAAATATTTCATTAATATTACATTTTGGCTTTGAATATATTTTAGAAACTTTTTGATTCTTTAAATGATATTGAATTTCTAGTTCGTTATCAATTAATGTACTGAGTTTTAGAGTAGGGATTGTGAGAAGAATCCCATTTCGAACTTTTGTAAATTTAGCGTAGTCTCTGATTCCTGATATGACCTGCTTACTATTCCAAGCTAACTTTATATTCTCTTCTTTTATGCTATGAGTATTTGATGTGATCAAAACTTTTAAGTCATGAGAACTATGTAGGTTTTGGCGCTTTGGTGTCAGTTGAATTTTTATATCGTTTGAGTTTGATGAAATCTTCATACTCTCTACATGGTTCGCACTTTCTATGTCTCTTATACTGTTACCAAAAGGATTGAGCGGATCAGCACAAGATGTTGTGACAACTAATGAGAGAATGTAGATCAGTTGTGGGTTGTGCAAAGTTTTTCTTCTCCTAATAGTAAGTGTTAAGATATCTTGATTATAGATTTGTGAGTATTTATTGAAAGTGTTTTGTAAGTGACTGAATTTGCTAGTGTAGATAAATAATATTTTTTATTATTTTTGCCAATAATTTTTGACACTAAACACCTAAATGTGTTCAAGGCTTATTTTGACTCCTATCTCGGTAGTTGATAATTACTCTTCATACTTTTAAAGGAGTGTTTATGAAGAGTGTAGTTTTAGTTCTTAGTTTAATGTTTTCATATTCTGTGTTTTCAGGCACGAAGACTTTGCCTAAATTAAAGGGAAAAATTTATAATAATACAAGTTTTAAAAATAGCGAGTTATCCTTAACTGTTACGCTTACTTGTTTGGAAGGCGTGCTGTTTTCAACCCCTTGTGATAATCCTTCAAAGTCCGCTAAGGCAATCATTGAGTCAGATGGTAGCTTTGTTATTCCTAAGATTAAGCTTAGCTCTAAGAAAAGAGAACTTATTCAAACTTTTCGTAAGACCTGTGAGTTATCTACTCCTAACGGAACAAAACGTGACGTCTGTTCACAGTCAACTCGGTCTTTTAAGTATAAGAAAGAGCTTAAAAATATTTCTGTTTTTGATATTAAGCCAACAATGACAAATTTTGTACTTTCTAATGGTCAAAACCTTGAGGAGTTCTTAGTGTCAAATAAAGAGTATAATACATTTGATTATGATCTCTTTATTGAAGGTCCAGATAATAAAGTTGATGATGTATTCTTGTATGAGCCTTTTGGGTTAAATACTTCTTCAGATACGCTTAATCTTGAACCACTTGTCTATCTTAGAAAGTTCGATAAAGATGAGGAGTTTAATTTCTCAGTTAAGATAAGCCTAGGCTTTGATCAAATATTTGAAAAATCTATCTCTGCTACTCTTGAAAATAGTGAACTTCCTTTAGCGATGACAGAAGGTGAAATTCCTCTTGAAGGCTTTTATAGTGGAATGACAGGAGTTTGGAGTCTCAGTGTATTTCAAAACTTTGATGCTTTATTTGATGAGTTCAATGTTGATCGATCAGAGCATGGTTTTGCGAGTCCACACCCATCTTCTAGTATGGATGTTCAATGTCAAAAAGGACAATTAGTAGGTCAGTTGAATGAAGTCTATAGAGACTTTGATACATCTGAGACTTTGGAAAAGGTCTACATTGTGAACGGTACTTGTACGCCAGATTCAGCTAATTTTGTTATTGAAGATTATGAGTTTCACTCGAGTGGAGATAGTCACACAAAGAAATATTATACTGACCTAAGATTCGATGTAGATTATATTGGTGGCTTTAAATTCAAGGCTAAAGTTTATTCTATTAAAAGTGGTTCTTTAATTTATAGATGGTTTAACGGAACAAAATAAAAAGAGGTAGAGTACTGAGACTCTACCCTTATTAAAATATATTTTGAAATGCGCTTCTAATATCAGGGAAATTAAATTCAAACTTTTGTTCATTTAATTTCCTTGGTATGACTCTATGGCCATCAAGAAGAATCGACGCCATATCCCCAAATATTAACTTTAAGATAAAGCCAGGAACGGGAAATATTGTTGGTCTCTTAATCACTGAGCCTAAGACCTTTGTAAACGTTTGATTCGTGACTGGTTGTGGAGCAACTCCATTATAGGCACCAGACATTTCACTATTAAGTGAGGCCTCTATATATATTTTTGAAAGATCCTTTCTATGAATCCAAGACATAAATTGTTTTCCATCACCAAGAATACCGCCAACTCCCAAGAGAAAAGGAATCTTCATTTTTGCGATGGCCCCTCCGTCGCTATCAAGGACAACTCCAACACGGATAATTACAGTTCGTATACTATCGCTTAGCTCGCTTAAAGTAGCTTCCCAGTCCGTACAGACCTTTGAGAGAAATTGGTCATTGCTTGTTTTGGTGTCCTCATCAATGACCTCATCAGTATTTGGTGTATAAATACCAATGGCCGAAGTTGATACAAATGACTTTAGTGCCGGACATGATTCCTTAACAAGGCTAACTAAATTCTTTGTACCATCTATTCTTGATTGATAAATTCGCTTCTTTCTTTCCTCGCTCCATCTTCCTGAAGAGATATTCTCTCCCATGAGATTGATAACAGTTGTTACAGAGCTTAGATCTTGCTTAATCGGAGCATTTTTGAGTGGATCCCATAAGACATATGTTACTTTGCCTTGTGTTTTACCATCAAGATCTTGCTGTCTTGTTGTGATGATTATAGACTCACATTTCTCATTATTTTCAAGGTCTTGGACTATTTGTTGACCTACAAATCCGGTACCGCCGGTGATTAGAAATTTCGACATAAAGCCTCCTATTTATATATGTATCATATTTTTCTTTACTGAATTGTGAGTTCTACAATACTTAGACAAGTGTTACAATTATACCATACTGTGATTAAATAAAAATATATTTTAGGAGGTTCCCATCGAAACACGATATTCCATTCAATTAGTCTCTAAACTCTCTGGCGTTGGTGTACACACTATCAGGGCATGGGAGAAGAGGTACAAGGCAGTTGTCCCATCACGCTCCGACTCAGGTAGAAGAGAGTACAATGACATTGATTTGGAGAAACTCGTTCTTCTTAATCAATTATGTACCTTAGGCCATAGTATCGGTAAGATCGCCAATCATGAAATTCCTGACCTTAAGCAAATGCTTGATAAGCTTGGAAAGGTCGAAGAGGTACAGGATCAGCAGGAAACGGTTGATCTTGATTATAATTTAGAGAACTCATTATCAAATATGATTCTGGGAATTTCTTCTTATAAACTTGATATTGTCGATCATGAACTTAACAAGATTAAACTTCTTACTAATACGAGAGAAATAGTTGTAAAAATTCTTGTTCCTCTCCTGCAAAAAGTCGGATCCCTTATTCAAAGAAGAGAGCTAACTCTATCTCAAGAAATTGCCTTTCACTCTCTTTTAAAGTTTCACTTAGGTGAGATTATTTTTAAGTCGCGAAAGAAGAATCAAAGTCTTGAGAAAATTATTGTGGCCACACCAGAGGGCTGTATTGAAGAGATACCATTACTACTTGCAACTCTTTTAATGATTTCAAAGAATTTTGAAATTATTTACTTAGGAACAAATGTTCAAGCGGGAGCATTACTTGAGACGCAAAAAGCAACGGAGTCGTCGTCTATACTTCTCTATCTAGGTCCACATTCTGAGTTAGATTCAGCAAATTACTATGACAAATTTCTAACTTTTATCGATAAGAAGCTTGAGAACAATGCTCGTGTTTACGCGCTTAAATCACATAAGATTGAGAGCTTGCATGCACCATTATCGCATGTTTCAGTACTTGATAACTTGCGTGATCTGGATCAGAAAGTTGTCATATAGAGAAACTTACCTTGAGTAGAATATTTCTTTAACAAGTATATAATAGCTTAAGGGTGTTTATATGAATAAAATTTTGAATGTAAAAGATACAAATTCGAGTACTCTAGAGAATTTTTTAGATAGTGCTTCTGTTAATGTCATTGGTAAGAGAGATCAGCTAACATTACTCTTTTGTTGTCTTATCTCAAAGTCCCACGTCCTTATTGAGGATAGTCCAGGGATGGGTAAGACAACATTAGCAAAGACTGTTGGTGAATTATTTGGACAAGAGTTTAATAGAATTCAGTTCACAAATGATCTGCTTCCTTCAGATATTATTGGCTATAATTACTTTGATAAGAATAAGAGTGCTTTTGAATTTAATCAAGGACCTATATTTACAAACTTACTGCTCGCCGATGAGATCAATCGGGGCACACCAAAGACACAAAGTGCTTTTTTACAGGCAATGGAAGAGGGATTTGTCACGATAGAAGGTAAGGACTATGAGTTAAGTGAGCACTTCATGGTCATTGCTACTCAAAACCCTACAGATCAGGTAGGAGTCTATGAGTTACCAGAGTCTCAGTTAGATCGATTCGCACTCTCATTTACAATGGGATCCTTGACGAGGCAAGAACAGAAACTTGTTCTAAGTAATCCAGAAATGTCTGATCTGCCGTCACTGTTGAGTGATGAGCTTTTAAAAGATTTCAAGCTCAAGTCCTCTCAGATTATTCTAAGTGAAAATTTAGTTGATTATATTCTTGATATTTCAGAGCTTGTCTCAAAACATTTTAATTGTCATATTTCAATCAGGCCTAGTATTGATTTACAAAAGCTATGTCGCTCGCTTGCTTTTTTAAAAGAGCGTGACTTTGTAACGGCCGATGATATTGTCTTTGTTGCACCTTATGTCTTATCTCATCGACTAATGAATGGAGAGTCAATTGAGAGTAATGTTAAAACCATTTCAGAAATTATCTCTACGATTACAATCCCAACTAGATAATTTTGAAAAAATATATATTATTCCGACGAAATTTGGCATTGCCTTTTTTTCGGTGAATTTTATTAGTTTTATAATCGCCTTGGCTTTTGGCCATCAATTCTCTTATATTTTTTCGATTTCACTTCTCGTCATCTTTGTTACAAGTGCAATGATTACAAATCAATACATGAAGAATATATTAGTAAAAACAACTCAGAGCTTTGTTATCTCGTCATCAAGTGATGATGTGTTTCTTCCTATTTCTTTAGAAAATCATGAAGAAGAAGTTGTCGATATTAATATCATCTCTGTTGAGAAAAATATTGAAGTCCAGTCTAATCATCCTTCATGTGAATCTCAAATGCCTTTGGGGAAGAAGTCTGTTGGAGTCTATGAAACACATAAGTTGAAAATGAATTCAACTTATCCTCTTTTTCTTTTTAAGGCCTGGAAAAGTGTTGATCTGAAGGCTTCTGTTGTTATTTATCCGAAGAGCTCCCTTGTTCAAAGAAATGAAGGTAGTACCACAAACGATAGTATTAATGAGATTGAACATATCAAATATAGGGTAGGCGATAATCTTTCTAAGGTGGACTGGAAGATCTATGCAAGAAAGGGAGAGCTCTTTTCAAAGGTCGATATTGGAAATAACGCTCAGGTATTTATCATAGATGAGTCTATAATATTAAAATATGGTGATGACGGTTTAGGTCTGGTCTGTCATTTGATTCATGAACACATAAAGAAAGGACATGCATTCATATTTAAAACAATTCATAATAAAGATGTAAATTATACTAAGACTTTGCCTATGGTTAATCTTTTAAAAGATCTTGTTAAAAGGAATTATGATCAAAACACTTAAGGCGCATATTGATTTAATTCTATTTATCATTCTCACTCTCTTCTTGTTTAGAGAGATTGATCCTATGATTTATGCCTTCTTCTCCATTATGATTTTTTCATACTTTATTTTTTCTAAGATAGGTTTATGGAAATACCTTAAAGGCCTCTTTGCTCTAACCAGTCTGGCCTTACCAATATTTCTCTATGGAACAATTAAGAGTGTCGAAGTTTCCGCTGCCATTATGATGTTTCTCACATTTTTAAAATATACTGAAGTTCATTCTTTAAGAGATAAGTTAAATTTCTATACCTTTGTTTTCTTATTTATGGCGATCTCTGTGATCCTTAGTGATCAGCTCTTATATCTCTTATATTTATTCTTTATTGTATTCCATATTTTTAAATCACTGATAAAGCTTAAGAATATAGAAATTAAAGCTGTGAAATATAGAAAGATACTTACAATGTCTTTTATCTTTACCATCATCACATATTTTATAATTCCTCAACTAAGTCTTGGAAATATTTTTAAATTTAGGCCAAAGAAGGCAATGGGTGGTTATGGCCAAGGAATTAGACCAGGTTCTTTTACTGAAATTGTACAAAATAACGAGGTGTATTTCATTTTCTCACCCGAGAATAATCTTATCGATACCAAACCTTACTGGAGAGGACAGACTTACTCAATCACTGATGGGAGAACTTGGTCTAGCTCATATTCACCTAAGACGATTAAGGAAGATGTTTATAGTAAGGATATAATCGGTCGCGTAAAAATTATAAACACTGATGAATTCCCTCTGGTCACGAAGTATGACACAGTTCCACTCAATAATTCATTCAAATTAAATAGAAATAAATTCTTTGAGTATTCAAAGCCACGAGTATTAAAGAACTATGATCTGGTTTCGCAGAAAACACATATGCGTCATGTAACTTCAGTAAACCTAGGACTTCCTTCATCAATTAAAAAATCTAAGCTTTACAAAGAAGTTACTAAGTTATTTCCTCCTGAGAAGTCGTATTCCCCCGAAGATAAAGTACAAATTATTACAGATTATTTAAACCAATTATCTCTAACATATAGTCTTAAGACCAATATAAATGAAGATGATAGTATGGATAAGTTCCTATTTGAAGATAAGTTGGGATATTGTGAGCATTTCGCATCTGCTATGGCATTGGCCCTTCGAATTGCTGGCGTCCATGCTAACGTCATAGGCGGATTCTATGGCGGAGACTTTAATCGTTTCGCAAATTATTTAGTGATAAGAGGCTCTAACGCCCATGCTTGGGTCGAGTACTTTGATGGTAGAACTTGGACTTCAATTGATCCTGTTGCGATTTTAACAAATGGTGAGAGTCTCCCTTTAAATGAAATTACAGATAGTTTTAATCTCGAATTTCTAAATAGAGCTCAAAGCTTTGATCTCATTATCTTTGACTATTTGGAAAACCTCTATCTTTCCCTTAACTCAGCTTTCTTCTCATACGATATTGACGCCCAAAAAGAATTATTTCTCTTTTTTAAGGTTCAATATCGTAATTTGATAAAGTCGTTAAAGTCCCTAGAGGTAGGTGACTATGTCAATATTATGTTAATTATCCTAAGTGTTTTGTCATTTTTTGCCACGATAACGTATGCTTTAGTTCCACAGTCTCTTATTCTCTATCTCTTAGATAGGAAGAGGTCACGTGGTGGCTCTATAGAGTCTGCTTTGAAGGGTCTAAAGTTAACGGATGTTGAATCACAGGAATTCATAAGACTTTTTAACCTAATAAACTATTCAAATAAGAAGAAACTCTTAAATTTTGAGTATCTCACTCTGAAAAGGAAAATGTTGTGGAAATTATTAAAACTATAATCGCTACATTCTTAGTATCATTCTTTAGTTATGCTAGTACGAGCGTTGTGATCGTTGGTGATTCCCTAAGCGCTGGTTATGGCGTTTCAAAAGAACAGTCATATCCTCAACTCGCAAAGAAAATGTTAAAAGAAAAGGGACATGAGATTAAGGTCCTTAATGGGAGTGTCTCTGGCTCTACCACCTCTAGTCTTATGAGCAGACTTAAGTGGTATAAGCAGTCAAACCCAGATGTTACTATTATTGCCCTCGGTGCAAATGATGGACTAAGAGGTATCCCAATTAAAGTCATAAAGAAAAACTTAGATAAAGGCATTGCCTTCGCAAAGACTATGTCTAAGAAAGTTGTTCTACTTGGTATGATGCTGCCATTAAATTACGGTGAAGATTATAGAAAGCAATTTGAACAAACTTACAAGGATCTTTCAAAGAAACATAGTATTGATCTTATGCCATTTCTATTAAAGGATGTTGCAGGAGTTAAGAAATACAATCAAGAGGATGGGATTCATCCAAATAAAGAAGGCCATAAAGTTATGGCGAAAAACTTTAGTGCACTATTAAGCGGGATCTTAGATGTTAAAAGTAAGTAATCTTTCAAAAGCATTTCAAATCGAGGGTAAATCTCACCAGATACTTAAAAGTATAAACTTAGAGGTTGATGCTGGAATTGCCGTTAGTATTCTTGGCAAGTCAGGCAGTGGTAAGTCTACGCTCTTATCAGCATTATCTGGGATTATAAATTCTGATGATGGTGACATTTTCTATGATGATATTAATTTCTCCTCTCTTTCAATGGAGGAGAAGACAAAGTTTCGTATGAATAATATTGGTTTTATTTTTCAGGACTTTAAGCTTGTTACACATCTCACTGTACTTGAAAATGTTCTTTTACCACTTGAACTCAAGAATATCTCCAATAGAGAAGAGATCGCAAGAATGACTCTTGAAAAAGTAGGTCTTGAGGGCCGTGTTAATGCTTATCCTGCAACCCTAAGTGGTGGTGAAAAGCAAAGAGTTGCAATGGCACGATCAATGGGGATGAGTGCAAAGCTGATTTTAGCAGATGAACCCAATGCCAACCTCGATATTGAAACTGGTAATTTTGTCATAGACTATCTCTTTAAGTTAAAAGATGAACTACAACAGACACTCTTACTTGTTACTCACGATGAACAACTTGCTAAGAGATGTGACAGAACTTACGTGCTTGAAAATGGGGTTTTAAACTTACGATGAATATTTTAACTTCAAGTACGAGAATTTTTAAGCAAAATAAAATAATATCACTCTTTATTGTCTTAAACTTATTTCTTGGTATATGTATCCCATTGGGCCTTTTTAGTTATCAAAAGTTCATTAATCAATCGATTAAAGACAAGGGTAAAACTCTAATGGGCGCAGACTTTAGAGTTTCTTCTAGAATAAGTCCTAAGAAAGAGTCTCTTAAGAAAATTGATGATTTTCTTTTAAATTACGGGAAAAAGAATAAGTCCGAAATACTCTCGATGTTCACGATGGGAGTAAGTGAGGACAAAATGTCTTTGATGCAACTTCGCTATATTTATGGTGAATATCCCTTTTACGGAAGTCTTCAAGGAGATAATAATGTAAGCCTGGCTGAATTAAAATCTGATGAGGCGTTAATTAGTAAAGAGGCGAGCTTAAAACTCGATCTTAAAATAGGGTCGACACTAACATTGGATGGTAAGTCATATACAGTTAGAGATATCTTTAGTAAGGACTTAAATCCAAATATTCAAGTTGGAAGTATTGCTCCACGTATCTATGTTAATTTAAATGAAGAGAGTCGAAGAGACATTAAGCTCTTTGGTAAAACAATTTTCTACTCTTATCTTTATAAGCTCGCTAATCCTTTGCTTGATAGTGACCTCAAGAAACTAAGAGAGCATGTTGGCGATGTTGAGTTACGTTATCGCACCTCAGATAATGCCAATAACCGTATGGTTCGTGGTGTAAGGCTTGTTATTGATTTTTCTGAATTAATCTTTATCTTGGGTCTTCTCATTTCTATGACAGCTTTTTACTATGTGTTTCGCCACTTTCTTTCTTCAGAAAAAGTGAATATTAATACCTATAAGTTTCTTGGTGTCTCTAAAATAAAAATTCTCAGTCTATATTCAACATATTGCGTTCTTTGTTTTGCTATTTCAATGGGACTTAGCTTTGTCGTTCAAGAGATTGTACAATATTTTCTTAAACAACAATTCGTACAGCTTACTGATTTTAGTCTCTTAGAAAATTTTCCCGTTGTGATGATGCTCTTACTGCTTGTTTTTGTCCTCTTGAGGATTATTCCTGTTCTGCTTGAATATATAACGGAGAAGAAGTACTATCTTTTAAATTTTGGCGCGCTTATAGTTCTAAATATAATCATTTATATCCAGACGAATTCAATAATGTGGGCCCCGCTTCTCATTGGAGCAATCCTTATCCTAAGTTTGGGGTCATACTTTATTCTCCCCAGACTCTATAAGTCCTACCGGCCAAAAGATATCACTCGCTCTTTAGCACTAAAGTTGATGTATAGAAAGAAAGATCTACTCTTTTCTAAGTTCTTTATGCTCTTTATTACTCTCTTTATTTTTAACTTATCACCACTACTTCTAGATAATATTGATAGATACCTCTTTTCTAACACTCAGCCTAAGCCTGATTACTTTCTGGTTGATATTCAAGAAGAGCAATTAAATGAGATGAAATCATATCTAGATTCTCATAATATCTCATACACTGAGCCAGAACCTCTCATTAGAGGTCGCCTTATCGCTATTAACGATAAAACCCCTAGTGTGAAAGAAAGTGCTGATGAGTCCATTGAGTCACGGATGAAGAGGCGTTCACTAAATCGTGGAGTCAATCTCTCGTATAAAGATGCACTTAATGATTCAGAAAAACTACTTCGAGGCGAATATCATAGGCCTCTTGATCGGGATGATTCCACCTCAATATCACTAGAGCGCAGGTATGCCACGAGACTAGGAGTTGATGTTGGAGACTCTCTTACTTTTGAAATCTTTGATCTTCCATTTCGCGGTGTTGTTACATCTATCAGAGAGATAAAGTGGACAAGCTTTCTTCCAAACTTCTTTATTACTTTTCCAGATGGAGTATTAAATAATGCACCAAAGACCTATATTAGCACGTTGAAATTTGATAAGAGTGAATTGTCGATTCTAGACTTCAATAAGAAGTTTCCAAATATAACAATGATCGATGTTTCTGGAATTATTACTCAAATGAATAAGATGTTTGAGATTATAAGTTATGCGATAAAAATCATGATTTATTCATTCTTATTCATCTCTTTTGTGGCGTTCTGTTCTCTTATTTATTTTCACTTACAAATTGTTAGGAAAGAGGGGGATCTTTTTAATATCTTAGGAATGTCACTCTCTCAGGTAAGGAACATGCGAATTCTTAGTTATATGTACTTAGTTCTACCAACGACTATCATAACGGTATTCTTCTCATATCTGGCCAGTTATGTGCTTGTGAAGTATTTCTTTATGACAGATTTCTATTTTTCTGTAGGGCATTTATATATGAATTTGATCATATTCTTTGCACTGATATTCTATTTTAATAATAGATCAATTCTCAGTCTTGAAAATCAGAGAATTTAAAACTGGTCCACTATATTGGTGCTAACCGAGCTTCCAAATAGTCTAGATTATAAAATGAAATGAAGATGTCGATATGGTTTTGAAGCATAGATGCTTTCTTTG
>DDIK01000202.1 GCA_002338505.1 Bacteriovorax sp. UBA1852 | reverse complement strand
GGTAATCTTGACTTGTATGACTTAAGGTTGAGTGTATGTGTTCTCTTAAATGGGAGAAGAAGCTTCCCCAAGGAGGAGCACCGCCGTCATTGAACATATAGTAGCTACGTCCTATACTTCTTGAGGGTGAGTACATCGAGAAATCAATGTTCATTTTTTCTAAAAGATAGTCCCAGATTGCATAATGTTCTGCGGATCTATTTTGCTGATCAAAGGATAATTTTGTTGGTAAATCATTTTGCCAATTTTCAGCTAGCTTATGAATCTGTCTTTGTTCCGAAATTCCTTTTTCTACATGTTTGTTTATAAGTCTCTGTATTTTCTTCGATCGTTCAGGAAAGTCTTTTTTAAACTCTTCTTGTAGATTTGGAGGAAGATTCTCAACAAATTCATCAAAGTTATGTACGTCACTGACCTTAGCGCTCATAAAGAATTTAAAAGAGCGAAGAAGATCGGGTTGCTCATTTACTTCCTCGTATATTCTAGACTTCAACATAGACATATACTGTTTCATAATATTTTTTGTTATATCGAGATTGTTATCTTCAAAGTTTTTTGTCGTGAACTCTAAGAACTCTTTCTTGTTTAATCTGAGAATATGTTCTTTTCCAATTTGTGGTCTATGAAAGATTCCTCTTAATAGGCCGATCCTTTTTATTTTCTTATATCTCTTTTTGTTTTTATTCCAGGTTTTCTGTTCTAAGTCACGGAAGCTATTTTGTTCATTTCTCATGCCTGACCGTACTTGGTGATAGCTCCCATATGTCCCTGGCCAGAATGCATATGTATCCCATAGTGGCCCAACTCTATGACAAGTTTTACAGCTTGTTTGATTCTTTGATATCACTGGCCTTAGTTGTTCAGTAGGTGAAAATATTCTTTTTACCCCTTCTTTGAGTCCCTGTTTAGGTTCATCAAACTCAATCTTGTGAAACTCATATTCATTTAATTCTTCATTAAATTCAATAACCTCAAGTAAGTTACGATTTTCGTCGTTAGGGTCAGTTGAGTATGCGAGATAGAGGTTTGGAGACGGCTGATAGATTACTCTTGGAAACTCAACACTCGCAGCTTGTGGACTTTTAGAGTTTATCATTAATGCAACTTTATTTCTCTGTCTAATATCAAAAGTTTCAATGAGGTTAGTGATTGATCTGATATCTTGCTCTTCAATGACTTGCTCTATCATTTCAAACGTGTATTTCTTAGAAATGAAATCCTGCGCTTAAAGGCTAAAGACGAAAATACAAGAAATGATGAAGATAGCTTTGTTCATACTAGTAATAGAGCAATTAGTACTCCATTATCTCTAAGTAAAACTATATGTTTTCAGACCTTTATCCGATCTTGCGTATAAGAATACTATCAGGTGTATATATAATAGACACATCTTAAACTATTATATCAATTTTACAGAGAGGTATTTTGTCGTCTTATTTTACTATACACTTTTTATATAATCACAATACAAGGAGAGAAAATGAATAACAAAACTATCGGTGTAATTTTGTGTACTTAGTCTAAGTGGATTTCCCCAGTCAAATTCTAATAATATGTCAGAGACTGAGGTTACTCAGAATGATAATTTATCAACAAGTAAGTCAATCGAATTATCAGCGGGTCTTTCGCGTACGACAATAACAGACTCTTATGATGAAGATATTGATGCAAATGGCATTACATTGAGTGTTGGAGAATCCTTTCCATTAGGCAGTAATATCTCAACGACCTCTAGTCTTATAGGGAATTATGCAATTTTAGATTCTGATGCATTCGAATCAGAAACATTAGATGCAAGTATATATGATATTGGTCTTTCTCAAAGACTATCTTATAGTTTTAATAACAGTGGGTTTATAATTAAGCCTTTCGTTGAAGTTGGTGCATCTGTTGGTTCTCTTTCATATGATATTACTGATGGTAGTGATGAAGCGGAAGTAAAATTTAACTATACAAGCTTAAAGGCTGCTCTTGGGATTCAATTAGAGCTAAGTACTGGACTTACACCTTTTGTTAAGCTTGAGACTGCTAGTCTTAATTTAGCTTATCGTGCTGAAGTATCGAGTACTATTGATGGAGTTTCTCTGTCTACATCAATAGAGATTGATAATGATGAAACTGAATTGACAAATACTGCCCTTACTGTAGGGGTTGGTTATTACTTCTAATATAATACTTACTTTTTAATTTGACCCCGTACTAAGGTACGGGGTATATGATACCAATATGAAAGATTCTTTTACTATTGGAAAATTAGCTCAGGCCTGTGATGTCAATGTCGAAACTATTCGCTTCTATGAAAGAAAAGGCATAATCAAACAACCTCAGAAACAAGGCTCCTTCAGATATTATCCTCAAGAATACGTAGCGAGAATTCATTTTATAAAGAGATCTCAAGAACTCGGCTTTACCTTAAGTGAAGCTACTGAACTCTTAGACTTAAAAATAAAAGATCAAGCAAAATGTAATGATGTGCTCTTAAAAACAGAAGCAAAAATAACAGAAATTAATCAAAAAATTAAAGATCTTAAGAAAATGAAGAAGTCTCTTGAGGGACTAGCGAATTGCTGTGTTGATATTAATCAGCCGCTTACGGATTGCCCAATACTTGATTGCTTCATAGATCAAAGGAAGAATAAATGAAGAAGAATATCTTATTTCTGTGCACTGGAAACTCTTGTCGTTCACAAATGGCTGAAGGTTGGGGGAAGGCTTTAAAGTCTGATGCTTTTAATTTCTATTCAGCCGGGACAAAGAAGCATGGTCTAAATCCAAATGCTATAAAAGTGATGAAAGAAGTAAATGTTGATATTAGTCATCATGAATCAAATACAACTGATGAAATCACTGATGTGGCCATGGACGTTGTTTTTACTGTTTGCTCTGATGCCCATGAGAACTGTCCATTCTTTCCAGGTGGTAGAGTTATTCATGTCGGTTTTGATGATCCTCCAAGATTAACGAAGGATATGCGTGATGAAGATGAGATTCTTCGTTTTTATCGCCGAGTACGTGACGAAATTAGAGATTTCGTTATGAATATTGAAACTTATATAGAGGAATGAAAATGAGCACATTTGAACGTTATTTAAGTCTTTGGGTTGCTCTGTGTATTATAGGTGGGATTAATCTTGGTAAGTTTCTTGGCAGCTCTATCACTATTCTAAGTGATATGAATATAGCAACGGTTAATATACCCGTGGCCATATTGGTATGGTTAATGATTTTCCCTATGATGGTACAAATTGATTTTAGCTCGATTAAAGATGTCGGAAAAAACCCAAAGGGATTAGGTCTCACTCTTGTGGTCAACTGGCTTATTAAACCATTTTCTATGGCACTCTTTGCATGGATCTTTTTTGATAAGTTGTATAGTGCCTACCTTACACCTGAACTTGCTAAAGAATATATTGCTGGGGCGATTCTACTTGGAGCTGCTCCTTGTACAGCGATGGTCTTTGTTTGGTCATATCTCACCAAAGGTGACCCAGAGTACACGCTTGTTCAAGTCGCTATTAATGACTTGATTCTTCTGATTGCATTTATTCCGATTGTTAAGTTTCTTCTTGGTGTAACGAATATAGCGATTCCTTATGATACTCTCATATCGTCAGTGTTGATTTTTGTTGTTATTCCTTTGGCGGTAGGTTATCTCATAAATAAGTCGTTGATTAAGATGAGAGGAAAAGAGTGGTTTACAAGTGTTTTTCTTGTAAAGTTAAAACCTGTTTCAATTGTTGCTCTCTTGTCTACACTCGTGCTCTTATTTGCATTTCAAGGTGAAAGAATATTAGATAATCCAATTCATATTTTCTTAATCGCAATCCCTCTTACTATACAGACGTATTTTATCTTCTTTTTGTCTTGGATAATGGGAAAGAGATTAAATCTTCCACACTGTATTATAAGTCCTGCTTCAATGATAGGAGCGAGTAACTTCTTTGAATTGGCCGTGGCCATCGCGATTGCACTTTTTGGGCTTAACTCCGGTGCAGCACTTGCCACTGTCGTAGGAGTATTGATTGAGGTGCCTGTTATGCTTAGTCTTGTTAAAATTTCAAATAAATGGAGATATTAATGAATTACCTAGAGTCCGAAGAGTTTAATCTCACTCCTGAGGGATTGAAGACATCTGAACATAAGCCTAGAATTTTAATTCTCTATGGATCATTAAGAGAGCGTTCATACTCAAGGCTTCTCGCTGAAGAAGCTCAGAGAATATTAGAGTATATGGGTGCTGAGGTTAAACTTTATAATCCAGATGGACTACCAACTTATGACTATGATCGCTCCTTAGAGCATCCAAAGGTGCAGGAACTGCGTGAACTAAGTCTTTGGTCTGAAGGACAAGTTTGGTCATCTCCTGAACTTCATGGAAATATGTCTGGTCTCTTAAAAACACAAATCGACTGGATCCCTCTTTCAATGGGGGCGGTTCGTCCTACTCAAGGAAGGACGCTCGCGGTTATGCAAGTGAGTGGTGGTTCTCAAAGCTTTAATGCTATTAATAATATGCGTGTACTAGGAAGATGGATGAGGATGATTACAATTCCTAATCAATCATCAGTTGCTAAGGCCTACCAGGAATTTCATGAAGATGGCTCTATGAAGGATTCAGATTTTAGAAATCGAGTGGTCGATGTGATGGAAGAACTTATGCGTTTTACAATCTTAACTCGTGATCATGCAAATTTTCTCGTTGATCGTTATAGTGAAAGAAAAGAGGCCAAGAACAAGACGATCGAGGCCATGAATAATGCTGATTAAAATGTTATATACTTAATTCCTATATTGTTACGACTATCTTTCCTAGGGCCTTGCCACTTGCTAATCGTTCATGAGCTTGTCCTACTTGTTCAAGAGAATAGTTTGTATCATCAAGTATAGGTTTTAGTTTTCCTTCATCAATAACTTGAGCAAGGTTAGACAGAACATCTCCATGTACTTCTCTTTTGTGATTATGAAGCATAGGGATAAGCATGAAAATGACATGCAAAGAGAGTCCTTTGAAATGTGCAGTTGATAGATCGAGCTCTACAAGTGACACGGTTGTTGAAACATGAGCATTAAGTGCAGCCGCTTCAAATGAATTAGAGAGATTTGGACCACCAACAGTGTCAAATACTGAATCAAAGCCTATTCCATCAGTGTACTTGGCCACGTAGTCTTCTACTGTTTCACTAGTGAAGTTGATTGGTGTTGCACCTAATTCTTTAATGAGATTAAGCTGCTCAGGTGTACCTCCTGTTGAAAATACCTTTGCACCAAAGTACTTTGCAAGCTGAATCGCTAAGTGTCCTACTCCTCCTGCTCCACCATGAATGAGAATATTTTGATCTTGAATATCGCCAATATGATGTAGTCCTTCAAATGCAGTAATTCCAACAAGTGGAATTGCTGCAGCTTCTTTCATTGATAATGTTTTAGGCTTAAGAGCAACTAATTTCTCATCAGCGCTAATGTATTGAGCAAGAGTTCCTTGCAGGTCACCAAGTCCTCCAGCGCACCCATAAACCTCATCACCAATAGAGAACTTCGTAACTCCATCACCAACTTCTTCAACAATTCCTGCGAAGTCCATCCCAAGGATTGCCGGTGGCTTAGGGGAGAGTGGCAGCTCTGTTCCCATTTGACGAATCATCGTGTCCACCGTATTGATACTAGTCGCAGCTATTTTGACGAGTATGTGTCCAGCTTGAACTTCTGGCTTATCAACGTCACTAAGTTCAAACTTATCAGTTCCGCCATATTCATTTATTACCATTGCTTTCATTTCTTTCTCCTATGTTTATTTATTAAGATTATTATATTTACTTAGGATATTGCTGATAATAGACTTTATTCAGTAATCAGTTTTTAGATTTGGTTGATAATATGAATATAGAACATGTAAAATTATTTATACGTATAGCTGCTTTGGAGAATATTAGCCAAGCCGGTAAGGAACTAAGACTGTCTCCTGCCGTTTCAAGTGCGCATATTAATAAATTAGAGGATGAGCTTGGTGTCCGTCTGATCCACCGAACAACGAGACAGGTTTCTTTAACTGAGGAGGGAAAAACCTTCTTACCATATGCTCATTCAATTCTTGAAAATATCGAGGCCGCACAGGCCGCTATTGGATCAGGGGAAGTGTTACCTCAAGGAAAATTAAGAATTACCGCGCCAGCTTCATTTGGAAGAATGCATGTCATACCTTTATTAGAAGAGTTTTTAAAAAACTATCCTGACTTGGACATCGACATGCACCTAAGTGATACTCAGGTTAACTTGGTCGAAGGTGGATTTGATGTTGCCATAAGAAATGCACAGATGAATGACTCGACTCTCGTGGCGCGAAAATTAGCATCTGATAAGAGAGTTCTATGTGCATCACCAGAGTATATTAATAGTCATGGTATACCTAAATCTCCTTACGACTTAGATAAGCATAATTGTGTAAGTTTAATGGGTCTAGACTCTTGGACACTTGAAACTCCAGATGGTGAATATAGTTTTAAGACTAAGGATAGACTGAGAACTGATAATGGTGAGGCCGCAAGAGATGCAAGTATTCAGGGGCTTGGGATTACACTCTCTTCTACATGGTGTAGCTATAAGCAATTACAGAGTGGAGAGCTTGTTCAAGTACTTAAGGACTATCCACTCATCTCAAATACTGCGCTTTGGGCGGTTTATCCAAGCTCAAGACTTTTAGCTCCAAAGGTACGTGTATTCATTGATTTCTTAGTTGATAAGTATTCAGGAGTACCATACTGGGACTCTCAATTAAATATCAGTTAAGCTTATTATCAATGTATTCTATAAACTCATTTCACAATAATGTTGATTATCAAATTCCTAGATAGGCATTAAGCTATTTAAAAGGATGAGATATGAGTCACCAAATAGCACAAATTTATTACCATATAGATTTAGATCAAAAGCAAGAGATCTTGATTGATGCAGACAATGTTAAAGGGAATATAGTATTTCCTCCTCTTGATAAGAAAGACGTCAAAATTAGAGATTTGCGCATTTCTAGAGAGATGCCTTCTTTTGAGAGGGATTCAATCGAATTCTTTGACCATGAAACTTCTGTCGATTCCTTTTATACGAGTGACTTCGAACCTACGTATAATCTTGAGTTAGTGAAACTTCTAAAAGATAAGCTTTCAATAAAGGAAGCGATTATCTTTGATCACACAATTAGAGAAGATAAAAAGACCGTTAGACCTCCTGCAAGACATGCGCATATTGATTATAGTGATAGGAGTACTAGAGAGCAAATAGAGCGTTTTGTAGATAAGGAACGTAGGGCTTTGTGGCTTGAGGGTCACTATGCAATAGTAAATATCTGGAGACCTCTTGAGAATATTGTAAAATCAGCACCTTTAGGTTTTCTTCATCCAATGTCACTTGGAAAACAAGATTTAATAGAGATTGATTTAAATTATCCAAATAGAAAAGGGGAAGTCATTGGTTGTCTTTACAATAGTGATCATGAGTGGATTTATTTAAGCGATATGCGCCCTGATGAAGTGGTACTTTTTAATATGTTTGATAGTGAGTCGAGAGGACCCGTTGTTCACAGTGCATTTGATTTAAAAGATTCACATAATGGGGCAATTAGAAAAAGTATAGAGAGTAGAATTTTAATAAGATATTAAGAGGAGAAGTTATGAGTAAGAAGTGTATCCTAATTACAGGAGCGACTGATGGTATAGGTTTAGCGACAGCTAAAAAATTACAGTCTCTGGGACATACCGTGATTGTACACGGAAGAAATAAAGAAAAATTAGAGCGAATAAAAAATGAGCTTGGAGTGAAAACATTTAGGGCGGACCTTTCATCTCTTGCAGAGACGAAAGCTTTTACTCGAGATGTTCTTGCGGCCTATTCACAAATTGATATTCTCATTAATAATGCAGGAGTATTCAAAACAGCTCAACCAAGAACCGCTGATAATTTCGATGTGAGATATGTTGTTAATACATTTGCCCCATATTTAATAACTAAAGAATTACTACCAATCTTAAATAATGGACGGGTCATTAATCTTTCATCGGCTGCGCAGGCTACAGTGGACCTCGATGCACTACTTGGAAAAGTAGAATTAAATGATTTCGATGCCTACGCACAAAGTAAACTTGCAATAACTATGTGGACGCGGCATATGGCAAATGAGCTAGGCTCAGATGGTCCTATTTTAATCTCTGTCAATCCAGCATCGCTTCTTGGAACAAAAATGGTTAAAGAAGGCTTTAATACTGAAGGCAATGACATCAGCATTGGTGTTGATATTCTTACGAGCTTAGCTTTAGACAGTGAACATTCTCATCATTCTGGAGATTATTATGATAATGATATTCAAAGCTACTCATCACCTCAGGCAGATGGAAGTGATAATGATAAAGCAAAACAAATAGTACAAGCAATAGAAGAGATTTTATGAAAAATATGAGCCTAATAATACTACTTAGCACAGCATTTATTAGCTGCGCTCAGGTTAGTAAGAGTAAGAACGTTAACGTTATCTCTGTAGAAGATGTTAAATGGGAAAAATTAAATCCTGCAAGAGGGGATAAGAGTCCACAAGCGGGGACATTATGGGGCGATCGTAAAGGAAAACCTGCTACTGGATTTTTGGCCAAATTTGTTGATGGATTCTCTTCTCCGCCTCATATTCATAACGTTTCATACCGTGCAATTGTTATTGATGGACTTATACATAATGATGATCCGAAAGCCGCTAATATGTGGATGCCAAATTCTTCTTACTGGACTCAGCCGGCTGGAGAGGCCCATATTACTTCCGCAAGAGGACAAAGTAATATTGCTCTAGTTGAAATTGATCATGGTCCTTATCTTGTTAAGCCCATTAGTAAAGAATATGATAATGGGCAACGACCTTATAATATTCATGCCTCAAATATCATTTGGAAGCAAAGAGATAGCTACCAGTTTGTTGATATTTGGAAAAATGAAAAGGATATTATAGTCGGCTCGCTATTAAAGTTTAAGAATCAGATAAGTATGAAAACTAAAGAGTCTAAGTATGTTCTGATTACAGGGAATATCAAGTTTGATAAAAAGGTTCTTGGGCCTGGAAGTTTAATTGAGTTTCATGCCCAAGATAGTCTAAATGCAACATGTCTGAGTGATAATTGTATAATTTATAGAAAGATATTGTAGTAAATTAAAATAGTCAGAAGTAAGTAGTTAAACTAAAGCAAGAGATTTGTAGTTTTTTTTAACTATATGATGAGAGTCTGTGACTAACTTTATCAAGTCATTATCTTTAAGCGCCGTTGAATAAGTAAGAGATGCTTGCGTATTCTTCGTTTTAAAGAACCTCCAAAGATGATCAATAAAAGTCATGTCATCGTACCAAAAAATAGTATCTCTATTTTTAATGGACAACTTTTCTTGATCAACTTCATAATAATTTAATGTAATGGGTGAAACTTCACAACCTGCATCTATAGAGGATTGAAAAAGAGGTCTTCTAAATCTAATAACTTCATCACCGTTTGTACTGGTTGCTTCTGGGAAAATTGTAACATTTGTACCACTCTTTAGCGCCTTAGTTATTTCCTCTATCTCAGTAGATAGTCCTCTCTTATTTCTTCTCTCAACAAAGAGACAGCCACCTAATATACAGAGTTGTCCAAGAAAAGGTGTATTCTTGATTTCAACAGAAGTAACAAAGCATGTTGGTGTCTTCGCTCCGAGTATAAGAACATCGATATAGCTTAAGTGGTTACATACAAAGAGCTGACCTTCTTGATTACGATGTGTAATATTATCTTCAACTTCAATACCCATGAACCATAGAGCAAATTTGCAGTAGAATTGTAATATTTTATTAACTGTTTTTCTTGCTAAGTTCTCATTAATATAAAAGATAGGAAGAAATGGTAATGTTGTGAGAATATATGATGTGGCACTTAGTATGAAGATAGTCATTTTTATTAGTGCCCGAACTTCTCTTTGAATATTCTTCATTTTTAGCTCCTCATATATCTTCGTTTAAACATAGAACTCATTTCAAATATATCTAGTATCGTTAAGAAATCAACACACTCAAGTTCTCTGTCAAGTGCTGGGTATCCATGAATCTTTGCACCTGCAGTGATATATGACTTTAGTAAAGGGGGAATATAATCTTTAATTGCAACGCTATTGTCGAGTTCATTACATGTTAGGGACTCAAGGTTCATATTGTGTTTAAGAGTTGGCTTAATATTGAACTCTTGTGATATCCATCCTTTTTGTTCCATTAATCTGTATAGGCTTAAGGCCTTTTCTGGTTCAGTAAAGTAAACACTTGTGCAGCCAAAGAGGTAACGTGAGTTCGTTCTTTGCATGTAGTTCATGATACCTTTCCAGAGGAGGTCAATTACATTTCCATTTCGATGATGAACTTCTATACAGGCTCTACCAAGTTCAATTTTTTCACAATCTTGAGATATGAATTCTGACATTTCAAATTCATCTTGAGAGTAAAAAGAAGTGATAAATTTTGAACAAAAAATTCTATATGTACCGACTATTTCTTCTGAAGTCTTGTCTTGAATGATTAGATGATCACATAAATGATCGTATTCATCGACATCATATTTTATTTCTCTATTAGCATCAGATTTTGCTAAAAAGTTGTCATAGCGAAGCTTGAAGACCGCTAATAGTTCCGCCATACTTGTTGCTGTCTTAAGACGATAATTACTTGTTTCAATGTTAATTTCTAGATTTGGTTTATATGCCAAAAAACGTGGTGAGATTCTTATCTCGAGCTCTTGTATAAAGTTAGTATTCCACCCCTGACCAATATGTAATTCAGGGAGTTCTAAACTAAAGTCCATTTTCATAGTTTTTCTCCAAGGCATTAAGAGTGTGATGTATAACTTTTGCTCTATTGATGAGACTGTCAGCCCAAATATACTCATTTGTTGTATGTAGTTTTCCTCCTGAAGGACCTAGACCGTCGACACCAATATTAAATTCGTTCATAAGGTAGTTAATGTCTGCGGCACCACCAGAATGTATTGATTCTATCTTTTTACCTTCAATGAGACGAATAGATTCTTTGATTGATTCTAAGAGATGTTCATTTCTCGATGTATTTGATAGTGGAGGGCAGTCATCTTCAATTGAGTAAAAGCTCTTCACTGTATCTCCAGTATAAGGACACTCTTGATCGGGAGTATTTAATATATTTAAGAACTTTCTGTGAATGAATTCTCTATCCTCAAGACTTGAGAATCTAACGTCTATTTTAGCTTCGGATTGTCCACAGATTGTATTAAATGTCTTGAATTGCGTCTGAATTGAACCTACATTAACTCTGATTTTTTTGAACTCATTGTTATACCTACTAAGTTTTGTGATAATATTGGCCAGTTCGTGAGATGCATTTATGTGGCTCTCTCCAAACCTTCCTGAATGTGCACTTCTTCCATTAATTCTTAGTTTGTACCATCTATTTCCGCTTCTTGAGCTTATGATATTTCCTGATATATCTGCAGGTTCTAGTCCTAGGACAATATCAGACACATATCCTAGATTTTTAAATATTCTATGAAATCCTGGGGAGCCGACTTCTTCATTTGGAGAAATTATAACTCTTATATTATGATGATGATGACAAGTCTTACTTATAAAGCTTTCAAGTGCTGTAAAACAAGATACTAGTCCAGCTTTGTCATCCGCTATACCTGCTCCTAATATTTTATTGTTACCTAGGTCTAATGAGAAGGGGTAGGATTCGGGGTTTCCAACTGTATCAGTATGGCCAATAAAGGATATAGTTTTACTGCTTTGTCCTTTTCTTGTTGCCACGAGAAGTTTTGCTGATTTATTTGTTGGGTTAATTATATGCTCAATTCTAAAACCTAATTTTTCTAATATGTCTGAGCAGAAGTTTTGAGCCTTTTGTACGCCTTCAATATTCTTTGATTGTGAACTTATCTCAACCAATTCTTTTAAAGTTTTATAAGGACCAGGTAATAAATCATATGAAAAGCTTCTTTTCTTGTCTTTTTGTATTTTAGATTTTCTTACAGATTCTTTTATCATGTATAGATTGAAACATAGAGAAATTGAAAATAAACGTTAGTATCACATCACAATATCTTTAGGACTTTGTTAGGGATCAAAAGAGTTTATGAGCTATGACTATTAGTGCTTCTTAGTTAAAAATGATCTGTCTCCTGTTGATAGATCAACTTGAATGATGCCATCGATGCTCGAGCCTGAGTCATTGAGATAAGCTTTAGTTTCATCTTCATTAACTGCAATACCCAGTGGAGCCACCATTAATGGACCTTCTCCTTTTTCAGCGTTTCTTGAGAGTACAGATCTGTTTCCAGTTGCTTTATCAATACTTACGACAGCATCAATGCCTAGATCGTTAATAAAGAATTTTGTCTCATCATCACTTAAGATAAGACCATGTGGAGTTGATAGTTTAACTCCTTGTGATAGGTTGTTACCTTCTGAGATCACTGTTCTGTCTCCATTTGAAATATCTACTTCATATAGATTTCTATTGTTTCGACCCATGAAGTATAGTTTTGTATCTGCAGAGTTAATCGCCAGGCCGTATGGTGTGTTGATAGCATCCCCATTTCCAAATGAGTTACTCGAAATTCGTTTTCTGTTACCAGTAGATATATCGACCTCAACTATTTCTCTAGAACCACCTCTTGAACATATATAAATTTTATCTTCGGCATTATTTAAAATAAGACGAGTAGGGTTGCTGAAGTTGTTACCCGTTCCGATTGCTAAATTGCTACTTGATATCACCGTTCTGTTTCCAGTTGCAATATCGATCTCTATGACTGCCTTTTTTCCATTATCAAGCGCATAGAATTTAGTTTCATTTTTATTGATGACTAGGCCAGTGGGGGTAGAGAAGCTCTCTCCTGTGCCACGTGTTGGACCAGAGATCTCGAGAGTTTCTCCTGTTGACTTGTTTACTGAAAAAATTCCATCACGTCCTGTATCAGAGACATAAATAAAGTCATCCGTATTAACTACATCAAATGGAGCTGAGAGTTGTTCATCTGCTAAATTATCAATGTGAACTGGTAATGATCTGGCTTGAGATATTTCCAGTGTTAAATTTCCATTTCCATTACAGTCCGTGAGTTCTATTTGAGGGTTTTCTTCTGAGGCATCTATCAGTTGAATTGTGTCACATTTTGAGTTGCCAGTACTAACTTGTTTAATGTCGGACTTTGTTAAGTCTCGATCTGATTCAACTTTAGTAAGTTGAAACTTAAAGACCTGAGCAGAGTCTCCATAGAAGTTATCCGGAACTGCAAAACTATATTCGAGCTTCTCAATTGGCTCCTCGACATCAGTTATATCATCTATATCGTTACTCTCTAAAAACTCTAAGTTTTCAAAATCTATACGGGACTCACAACTGATGAGTGATAACGTAAGTGTGATATAAATTATTTTTCTTAAAAAGTTCATTTAATTCCTATTTTGTTTCCTGTTAAGAGAATTGTCTCATGGGAATAGTTTAATTTAACTTTACTCGCAGTAAAAAACTCGATAATGAATAAAATCAGTCGCTTAGCTGAGTTTCCTGGTTGTTGGCTTCATTTGTGGCTTAAAGTGCTCTCTCAAAAACTGCCATATTTTGTAAGCAATAGTAGATTTTATTTAGTATAGCTCCTGGCTATATATCTCATAGTATTAAGTGATTTTTTTTGTTGTTACATATCACTTATCTTCCTAACTGTAGAAATGAATCTACTTTTTCAGGAGTCTTAAATGTTTAAACGATTATCATTATGCTTATTCGCTCTGTCGCTTAGCTTAGGGTTTTCTCATGCTCAAACTAGTCATAAGAACGTCTATGAAATTACTATTCAGAACCTCACTACGGGGCAACCTTTAACACCTTCTTTACTCGTTGTTCATTCATCTCGATCAAAAATTGTCCGAGTTGGTGAGACCGCTAGCGATGGGCTTGGTGCTTTAGCAAAAGATGGTACAACTCAAGCCATTGTAAGTGAGCTCAAGTCAAAGAAATCCGTCGACTTCGTTAAGGTTGGTAGAGGACTTATTTTTCCAGGTCAAAAAGAGTCTCTTAGAATTGAGACTAGCAGTAAGCGCGTAAAGCTCTCTATTGTATCAATGTTAGCAAGAACAAATGATGCTATCTCAGTATTAAATTCAGCTTCATTAAGACTTAGGAGAGGTCAAGTTGTGACGTACTTTACAAATGTTTATGATGCTGGCGTCGAGTTGAATACAGAGTCTTGCTCTGACATCCCAGCCCCGCCTTGTTCAAGCCCAAACTCTGGAGTAGCGGAAGATAGCTTTATTCGTCCTCATCCAGGAGTTCAGTTAATTGGTGATTTAGAAGCTAATAGAGATACTTTTGCTTCAGAAGTATCGAAAGTAACAATAAAAAGAATTAAATAGGAGAAACAATGAAGAATTTAATTACAGTATTTTTAATTGCACTAATTTCGTTTAGTACATTTGCTGGAGAAGGCAGGAATGTATCAGTTTACAACTTAAACGCTCAGGGCACAGGTTTTGTTAATGGAAGTGTTGAAAATAATCCAAATGCGCCAGGGTTTGATCCCGTATCAGCTTTTCCTGAGGCTGGAGGTAGCGCTCTCGAGGGAGAAGATCGTTTTTCTCTTGAGCACGAGGGTGTTGAATATTTATTCACGAATGAAGCTAATATGAAAACATTCCTAACGAACCCCGATAAGTACGAACCTACTTATGGCGGATGGTGTGCTCGTGCAATGGTTGTTGGACAGCAGGTACAGATTAATACCAAGTATTCAACTGTTGTGGGTAATCGTTCGTTCTTCTTTGTAAATAAACGAGCCAAGAGATTCTTTGATCGTGATGTTGAAGGGAATGCAAAACTAGCGGATCAGGAATGGTTGAAAATTTCAGGTGAGCAACCAAGATTATAGTTCTTTTATTAAGGTATGGGATGATTATGAAAATTCTAAATTATATACTAATTCTAATGTTTTTTATTTCTTGTGGTAATTCTACTGAGTTTAAAGAATCACCCATACCTCAAATACAAAGAAATACTCCATCGCCAGTGACTCCGACATTTAGTGATATCGAAGAAAGAGTTTTAAAACCAAATTGTATCCAGTGCCATGCTGGGTATAGTGACTACCAAGTTGTTTTTTCTGGTAAAGAAAAAATTCTCGAAGCAGTTCTCAAAGGGACTATGCCAAAGAATGCACCAGCATTAAATAATGAGCTTAAGTCACTTCTTAATGACTGGGTGAGCGCTGGAGCCCCTTTTGAAGATGATGATGGAGAAGATCCCCCTGCTCCAATAGAGCTCGCACCAACGTGGGAGTCTCTTTCTAAAAACGTCATCTTTCCTAAGTGTGTTCAGTGTCACAATCCAAATGGGCAAGCAAGTTTTCTAGACTTAAGTACAAGACAAAAGTTTTTTGAACAAAGAGTAGATTACCTTAATAATTTTGAAGATGTGGCCAATAGCTATTTGCTAGAGGTTATTAATGATCCTGACGAACCGATGCCACCAGTCTGGTCAAATATTGAGAGACTTAATGAAAAAGAAGTTAAAGCTTTAATTGAATGGATAGAAAATGGTTTACCATAAAGGAAATATAATGAAAAAACTACTAATCGTCATAACGAATATTTTAAGTCTTTCGATCGCAGCAAACATGAAGCTGATTAAGTCTGAGACAAATTTTAGCGCAACAGGAAAACCGGCATTTATTAAAGCAAATGGGCATGCTCCACTTACAAAGACTAGTTTTGAGCTTCTTGATAACATACTAAGTGGTAGAGCAGAAGTTGACTTAAGCAAATTAGATTCTGGTATTGAACTTCGAGATGAGCATCTTAAAGAAAAGTATCTTCACACTGATAAGTTTCCTTTGGCCACTCTTGTTATTCCAAAGCAAAAAGTAGATATATCAGGGAAGATGAATAAGTTAAAGGCTACCTTAAACTTTCATGGAATAAAGAAAGAAATACTACTAGATACAAGTATTGAAAGATCTGGAAATAAGTTATCAGTGATATCAAACTTCAAAATTTTACTAACTGACTATGCTGTGACCTTACCTTCATTTCAAGGAATCACTGCAGCTGATAAGGTAAAGCTTCGTGTTAAGACGGAGTTTGAATTATAAACTATGAAAAATCTAATAATACTTACAATTATACTTTCAAATCTGACAATACATGGCTTTGTTGAAAATTCAACGAAAGGTTATGTAAATTGCATGGCCTGCCATGTCGCACCTAATGGTGGAGGAGTTCTCACTGACTATGGAAGAAGTCTTTCCGCTGAATTAATGAGTACCTGGAAAGTTACAAAAGGATTTGAGAATCCTTTTTATGGAGGAGTTAAGAATACAGAAAATATTAAGTTTGGAGGTCAATACCGTGTGATTCAGGTTTATGCGGAGAATGATCAAGTAGAAATAAAGAAACAATTTACGATGCAAAATAATCTAGAATTTGCAGTGAAATATATGAAGGCTTATTTCGTTGGTACCGTCGGTAGAGTAGAGGGACCAGATGAGACTCCTGAAAAAGGGAATTTCTTAAGTGAAAGGCATTATGCCCTATGGGAGACATCCGAAGACACTCGTTTGCGTGTAGGGAAGTTTCGACAACACTTTGGAATAAATCATCCAAATCATACTAGATTTGTGAAGGCGAGCCTAGGTTTTGGCTCAAATTCTGAATCTTATAATTTTGAGTTTATGAAATTTTATGAGTGGGGAGAAATTAACACATCTCTTAGTATCGGCGACTTCTTTGAAGACACTGACGTTGAGACGAAAGATCGTAACTTCGTGTTTAATTATACTCACTATCTAAAGGGAAAATCACGTATTGGTTTTAGTTTTTTAACAGGCAAGAATACTCAATTGAGGCGTAATTTATATGGGCTTAATGTCGTTCACCCGATAACAAAGAATCTCGTGATACGTTCAGAGTTAGACTTTGAGCATAAAAATACTCTTTCGAATAATTTATATAATAATCAAACTGAAGGTCTCTATGGTGATCACCAACTAGGGTATCAGTTTTTTAAAGGTGCAATGGGCTATCTTATTTATGAACATCAGCAAACAAACCTTAGTGAAAGTGAGACACAGATAAGTTCTCCAGGTGTCGGACTTCAGCTCTTACCTATACCTCACGTTGAACTTCAGGTTGAACATCAAAGGCGGTCTTATAAGAGTGATCCAGGGAATCCCGAGCATCGTTCATTTATTACTTTCCATTTATATCACTAGGTATTCACATGAAAAAATTATTATCACAGGCAAATGATTTTTACAGACTAATGAATCGTCGACGAACAATTAGAAATTTTACATCTCAGGATGTATCTCTTGATGTTATTAATGAATGCATTAGGGCCGCTGCAACAGCACCAAGCGGTGCTCATAAACAACCTTGGCATTTTGCGGTCATTAAGAGTGAAGAGATGAAATCTAAAATTCGTCAGCTCGCTGAAGTGGAGGAGTATGATTTTTATCATAATAGAAATAACAAGAAATGGTTAGATGATCTTAAGCCTTTTAAAACTAATTGGGAGAAACCTCACCTTGAAGAAGCCTCTGCTTTAATTATCATCTTCTCTAAGTCCTTTGAAGATGAAGAGAAGACCAAGAGATGTTATTACTCTAAAGAGTCAGTTGGCATTGCAACTGGAATCCTTATTACAGCATTACACCGTCTAGGTATCTCGAGTCTTACCCATACTCCTAATCCAATGAGTTTTCTAAATAGAGTTTTATCACGTCCAAAAAATGAAAAGCCATTTCTCATACTAGCAATTGGTTATAAGAATAACTCTTACGCTTTACCTGAATTACGTAGAAAGGAATTAGAAGAAATTAGTACAATTTACTAATTTAAAACTTATAGTTCTTAATTGATTTAACTATTTCTTGAATGAGCGCTGAGTCTTTTCTGTACGTATGATAGGCTAGTCCTATTGAGTGTTGACCTATACCTTCTAAAGAAAAACCTTTAAGCTTTACTTGCTTTATTTTTCTTTCATCTAGCGAAGACTTTGCAACCATTTGCGGTAGAAGACCAATTCCTAGTCCGTTTATAGTGAGTTCTTTAGCTGACTCTAATGAAGATGTTGAATATATTTTTCTTTCACCAAGGCCTGATCGATATAGGAGGTCTCTGATCGACTGTATACCGGCTGCGGCACTTGGCATTGCTATTATTGGAGCGTCCTTTATCGACTGATAGACTTTTTTATTACTTGTTGTTTGGTATAGCTTGAAACTGTCTTGCTTTAAGACTTCAACTTCAATATTTTGAGTCTTTTTGGGATCTACCACTAGTATGAGGTCTAGTAGACCAGAGGCGAGTTTAGTTTGTATTTCATCACTTCGCCCAGTACTAAGTTCGATATCAAGTTTCTTATGTTGAGTGAGAAACTCTTGTAGAAATTTTGGCCAGAAGTAAATCGCTATTGAATCGTATGTTCCAATACTCAGTGATCCCGCAAGTGGGTCATTTGGATGTGTGAGCTCTTGTTCCATGTCACTGACTGAAGCAAAGAGTTTCTTACAGTGAGCATGTAGAATTTCACCTTCTTTTGTTAATTTCATTCCTCTTGGCATTCTAAGAAATAGTGGCGAGCCAACAACATCTTCAAGAATTTTCACTGATTTTGTAAGTGATGGTTGTGAGATAAACACCTTTTCAGATGCTTTCTTTAAAGAGCCTAGTCTTGCTACCTCATAGAAGTACTTTAATTTTTCGAGGTGATCAGTTAAATTCATATTACCTCAGGCTATATGATATTCACGCTGATATCAATTATATTTTATAGTTACTGTAATCTTTATTTTGCCAGTCTTCTAATTCTTTATAGGTTCCGTATAGTGATTCATGAAACTATTTCCATGATTGCAATACATTAGTGGCAGTTTTCTTTTGATTCTTCTTGATGTTAATAGAGTAAGAGACCGTAATTATGTTCTCTTGTCTTCGCTTAACTATCTCATAGTAAAATCTTACTCAACTGTTACTTGCCTTGAGCTATGCTAAAGGTTGTGACTATTATTACCGAAATTTAACAGGGTATTATTATAAATTTACCTTTTAAACAGATGTTAAAATGAAACTATCGAGACTAGCACTTTTTGTGATCCTGTTACATTTCTTAGGTGGATGTGTTGATCAGTTGACTGATTTTAGTAGTCTAAATTTCTGTCCTGGTATTCGTGATGAAGATGGTTCTTGCCCAAGTTTAGACCAATCTCAAGAAAGTGACACCCCCATAGTGTGGAGTTTATCAGATTCCTCTAAATATATTTATGATTCTGAACTTATCGAGATTAATAATAATGGCGCCAGATTAAAATTAGAGGATCAAAGATCTTTGAAGAGTAACTTATCTCAGGGAACGTACTCAAATAGCTATTTGGAGGCTGAAAAAATTCAACTCTTTGACTCTGTCCAAGCAAGTGTGACTCATGTGAATACAATCTTAACAGATAGGGAAGATGATTTAATACTATATCAAAGATATGATGGAACTTTTGAAAATAGTGGAAAGTCTAGTAACACTGCAAATGTTCAAGGTGGGGCAGGCTTAAGTACTTCATTTCTTAAAAATGGAAGTGGATCCTTGTCTTTGGATGGAGATGGAGACTATTTAAACCTTGGTGATGTTAATGAGTTTGATAGTTCTAATCGATTAACAGTCTGTGCGTGGGTTTATCATAAAAGTACTTCAAATGATGATTATATTGTCTCAAACGGTCATTCTTCTGGTGATGGCCGTTTTCTTTTTTTAAGAGATGATTATGGAAATGAAACAGGACGAAGTGATACTTATACAATATTCGTATCAGATGGTCATCAATCTGCAAAGATTGAGGGGACAAACGGTATATCTCCCCTTGGTCGATGGACTCACGTTTGTACAACATTTAGATCAAACAGCTCTTCAGGACTACGTTTATATATAAATGGACGTGAAGATAGTTCTAGTCCTGTTTCTACTTCTAATGTCGATGCTTTAAATAGTGGATCGAGAAACTTATTAATAGGTAGCATGAATACAGGTTCACATTTTAATGGCCATATGGATGAAGTCGTAATTTATAAAGCAGCGTTATCTGCAGATGAAATTGCTAAAATTTATAATGTCCAAAATTCCAATCTATCAGATCTTTCAGAGTCATGGACACCTAAATGGAGTGATATTGTAGGTCATTGGAAGATGGATGGTAATTGGAGAGATTCATCTATAAGTGGTTACAATGGATCTGTTCATGGTAATTCAAGCTTTTCGACGAAATCTCAAGTTGGAAGCTTCTCTGGAAAATTCTCTTCTTCTGGCGATTATATATCGACTAGTGCTTATCCTGTCGTTGATGGCAATCCTCGTACTGTGGCAGCATGGGTTAAGACGACAGCAAAGAATAATAAAAATACTATAGTTGATTGGGGAGACACTAATAACGGAGAAAGGTTCAATTTTCAAGTTCGTGATGCAGGAGTCATTCGTGTTGAGAATCAAGGCCTTGGAGAAAATGGAACTATTTCTGTCTCTGATGGTTTTTGGCATCATGTCGCTGTAAGTTGCTCTGGTGCAAATCTTAACACCTGTAAGCTCTATGTTGATGGAAGACTAGATAAGCAGGTTACTGCAAATAATCCAATTAAGACTGCTAGTGGTGGAAGTCCGCTTAGGATTGGTTCCGCAGCTTCATACAATGCTAACTTTATAGGCTCAATAGATGATCTTACAATATGGAAGTCAGCGCTGACTGATTCGGAGATCTCTCTTATTTACAATCGTCAAAAACAGGCTTTTGTAGGGTCTTTTCAGTCAGCAGTTCTTGACCTTAATACTACTTCTGAAATTGATGATATTGAAATCAAGACAGAATTTCCTTTTATGAAGGAGTTTGCTGTCTCAGGTAACGAGTCTGAGAGTTATTCTGGTTTAAGTGATGAGATTAATGATTTCTTTTTTGCTGGTTGGAGTTTGAATGAAGAGGCTGGAGTAAGCGGAAATAATGCATCTGAAATTAAGGAGAATTTTAATGGAGAGATTGTTGGCGGAGTTACTTCCGGAGTTCAGGGAATTTTAGGAAATTCTTATTTCTTTGATGGAAGTTCCGGCTACATAAATGCTGGTCTTTTAGGGAGCTTTGGTTCTGGGATTACTAGCGGAGCAACCCTATGTTCTTGGTTGAGAACCTCAAATTCAGATGTCCAATCCGTTATTGGTAATTACGATGGCACCTCCCCGAATGGTACAACACTTCAATTGCAAATAAACAGGGGCGCTGCTAGTAGTAATATTAATGGCTCTGTCTTTGCCTATATTAGACATGCTGGTGGATCAGTAAGAACGATTTCTGCATATACTGGTATTGATAGTGGGTTTACAGGTGGACGTTGGCATCATCTATGTGCCATTTATTCTATAACAGATAAATCTATTACTATTATTTTAGATGGTAAGGCTCTAGCTGTGACGTACGAGAAGCAGCAACAACTTTCTAATTTTGTAGACTTCAATCGCGACTTATATATCGGTGCGAATAATGCTCAAGGCACTGCTAATAGATTTTTTAGTGGTTATCTGGATAATGTCATGATTTTTAATAAGAACCTAGGATTAGATGACGTACGCAGCCTTTATCGTCGAGGTGCAAATAGAGTTAAGTATCAATTTAGAGCTTGTTCTGATTCGTCATGTTCTGGTGATCCCGATTGGAAAGGACCAGGAGGAGATGGAACAAGTTATTTCTCCGAGCTTTATAATCGTGAAACGAGTGACCTTGATTCGACTTTCTCTGGTTGTTACGTCTCGTATCCTGATACTTGTAGCGTGGGAGAGTTTGCATTGAGTGGAGGAACACTTAGTACTCCATTTAATTTTTCACTTTCAGACTTTCCAAGTTATTATAAGGATTCTCTTCAGACAAGATATCTCCAGTATCGAGTGCTGCTTGAGGCCGAGGATAATACTGCTTGTGGTGGCTCCGTATGCTTACCTAGCTTTGATGAGATAAGTTTTGGACTAGACTCTAAATACTTCACGACATCTCCAAGTATCACTTCAAAGGTTCCAAAAATTATTACAAATACTATTACAAGCATAGAGGAAGAAGTTGATGGCGACTGTTCAGTCAAGTATCAATTCTCCACTGATGGTACTAGTTTTTATTACTTTGACTCTGGCACCTGGAAGAATACAACATCAAATCATTTAAATTCAAATACAGCTGATCAGGTTGGAGCACATTTGAATGATTTAATAGGTGCAGGTATATTATATTTTAGAGCATATTTAATAAGTGATGGAGAACAATCTTGTAGATTGAAAACTCTAAAACTAATTCAGCCTTAAAGGTCTCTCTCATAATTCCGAGAGGTTAACTATGGGAATTCAGAAAAAGATAAGACTCTGTACTATACTGATTTTAAACGCATCAATTGAAGCTAATTCAAGTCTCTATGTGGTACGAAGAGGAGATGTATTGTCTGAGGTTCTCTTTAGAAATGTTCCTGGAAGGATATATGGTAAAAATGGTAATCTCAGTAAAGTAAAAAAAATAAATCCTGAATTACACTCAGTAAGCCACATTGTCCCTGGAGAGACCATTGTTCTCCCCGCAGGAGAGGGACAGTTTACCCAGTATGAACTCATGTTGAGAAGTAAATCGAAAAAAGTTGTTAAGAAAAGTACTCTTGAAGATTTTCGTAAAGTCACAGACAAAAGTATTTTTCAGCATCTTTATATCGAAGCACATCTCAGCTCTATAAGTTTAAATGCTATAGATCTAATAAGTGGAGAAAATGAAATTTCTACATCTGACTTAAGCTTTGGCTTAGGTCTTGAATGGCAGCATTATTGGAATAAGCACTTTGGGTTACTTTTTCAATTTTCTTATTCACAATATGATTTTAAAGTTTCAGCAAATAAGTCTTTAGTTGATGAGAAAATTAATAAGCTCTATGGTGGGGTGGGTCTTAAATATAGCTCTTCTAAGCATCATTCTTATGTTTTTCAAACCGGACTGGAGGAGAAGCTTTTACTAACATCACAAACTAGTAATACTTTACGTATTGATAAGAATACTGCCCCAACATTTACTATATCGGGAAAGCATTTATTTAAATCATTCTCAGAGAAATTCCATCTAGTCGGTTTTTGGAAGGGCGGAGTCAATTTTGGTACAACTCAGCCTGATTATTCTACTGATTCAGGATTCTTTTGGTCATTAGGATTTGGTTCATCTTTTAGGGATAATAACAAATTCTTTAATATTGATATTAACTACGCTCAAAGCTCTTTTGGGACATCTCGTTTGGAACAAACAACAAAAGAGGCGAGTATCAGTATTGGTGCTGGGTTTGAGTTCTGATTATCTCCTTGTCTTTTAATAGCGTCTTTAAAATTGAGGTGTTGCCCGATTCGACTTTAGTTTGACAGCTCAAACTTTTGTAGGTAGTTTCTCCCTATCATTATGAAAAGGAGAAATTTATATGAAATCAACATTATTAATCGCACTCACTTTATTTACTACTGCATCATTTGCAAACGCTGACCTGAAACTTCCTGGTGAAAGATGGGAAGCTAAGAGCATTGGATATAGATGTGCTGCTTATGCGGATGACTCTTCAGCACCATTTAGCCACGATGAGTTTGATGTTCAATTTGAATATCTTAGAACAGATAAAACTCTCGATAATGGACTTGTTATCGCTACATTTACTGAAGAAGATTCAGTTTGTCGCTATAGCGCGATCCTACTTGCTGACAACGCAAAGTCTACTATCAAGTTAGTCGAAAGTAAGTCTTATGCTTCTCAAGGAAGCTCAGAGTGTCTTGAGGGAAAGGCCATTATAGATTCTCAACTTAAAGATAATGATTACCTCTACTGGGGTCATCCTCATCATTTAACGATCATGATGCCTGTTGAATCGGCACAAGAGGTTTGTGGTGAAGGTGCAACACATGTGGGTCTTGATTTTCTTGTTTCTGGTTTTTTAGGAAATAGAGATTAATTAATCTTTTTTAGGTTTAATATGTGGCAAGTTGAAAAAGCAAATCAAATTTCTCTAAATCATTTCTTAAACTCTTTTTTGAGAGACTTTAATAGTGATGAAAGAGTAGAGATAAACTCTAGAGTAAGAATCATCTTAATACAGGGAATTGTAACAATTCCTTTTAAGAGAAAGTCTTTTCTTGGGAGTCATCAGTTTGAGTATGAAATCAAACTAAATGATTCTCAAATTGATTTATTTTCACTTGCTACATTAATTTCAAAAAACTTTAGTCAGGATGAAGACGAGCATTCTAACGACTTCGCTCGAGATGTCGAAAATAGTAAAAGGAATATTGAACAAATTCTTACTAACAATGAAAATATACAA
>DDIK01000020.1 GCA_002338505.1 Bacteriovorax sp. UBA1852 | reverse complement strand
ATTCCCTTATCCCTAAGTTCTTCTTGAACATCTTGATCATTTAGTAAGCTCGCCAATAAACTGGCATTCCCCTGACCATTATGTCCGGCACAGGCCCCACAATCTAGAGCTGAAGCGTATGGATTGTTAGATGACTCACTTCCGTGACCAAAAAAGAAGACATACTTTGCAAAATTCTTTGTCAGTCCCATATTTTTTAGTGCTGAGAAAGCTAGACTCACTTTTTCTTCAAGCCTAAGAGTGTCGACATCCAATTTAATATGTTTTCTTTCAGCATCAGTTAGTCCAAAAGAGGTGAAATCTATATTTGGTTTTACTGAACGAAGCCCCACCTTCAACATCTTAAAAATATATGATAGTCCAAAGGTCTCCACAAAAGAAAAACCAGAATTCGCAGAGCCCTGTAGACTTTTTCTAAAGAGATGATTATCTGCATAGTCATGCTTTTTCTTTACTAGAGAAGCATGTTGATCCTCACCGCTCTCACCAATTTCATACGCAGAATTCAAAAGAATAGGACAATTTTGATCCGTTCCTTGATGCCCCAATCCTTTCAAAGAGATGGGCATTCCAAAGAATCCTGCAAAACCAATTGTTTCAATTTTCTGAGAGCATTTCTCAAGGTGTCTTCTAAGTATTTCACTTCTTACATCTATACAAAATGCCATCTGTACGTCAGGACGCTCAGGTGATTTCTTTAACTGATGTGCTTGTTTAACGGAACTCTCAACCTTTCTTCTATAAGCGTTCTCGAGAGCATTTAACCAAATATAGCCAAGCTCAAAATCTCGACTATTTCTTGGAAGCTCATCACTGAAAGTGAGCTCATCAACACTTTCCAAAAAGGCTACATCATAGGTCATTCGCATAACCAAGATATCGATGAGTCCACCTATCTCCTGGAGTTTTGAATTGTCATCAGACCTCTTAGCTTCGAATTCAAACTTTTGAATATATGATGACCAACCTAAAACAGAGTAAATTAAGCGATAGTAATAATTAGTAAGATTGACATCATTTAAGCGTGATTTCTTATCTAAGAGCTTCTTAGTAAGAGTCTCTAGTGCACTCTTTGGACAATCAGGAAGTGACTTTACTAAAGCTAAAAAGTCATGAGTTTTTTTCTGAAAAGGATTCTCATAGACAGCTAATGATCTCCACCAAGTATAAAGTCTCTTACCTTGACGGTCTATGGTCCAAAGGGCCTGACCTTCATCAAAATATGCAGATGCCCACCTTGAAACTTCATTCACAATGAGAGAATTGACCTGCTCTCCAGCTTTATGTTCATAAAGATCGGATATACATTTAACTGTTGGGACGAGAGATGATTCGTTTTGAGTGTTAACATAAGTCATTAACTCCTGAATCGTAACTTTGTTCTTTGTATTGCTAGAATCACTATCTTTCTGATAGAGGGTGCTAGCAACTTCTAGGTCATACTCTGTTATCTCTTGTGCTTCATATTTCTTGAGAAAATAGTTTCTCTTTGGTAAGAGGTTCGCTCCTACAACATTGCTCATATAATTAGCAACATCAAGGAAACTTCTATCTCTAAGTCCAAAAAAAGGATTAACGGCAACATAATCTCGCACATCCCACAAAGGACTAATCATCTTGCTTACTTCACTAAAGCTAACTTCTACGAGGTCTCCGAGATTATTTTCATCTAATTCATTTTGAACTTCTAAAATATTGAAGTTCTTTTTAAAAATCTTATCTTTATCTACTCTTCGTACCTCAGTCATTAGAAACCTCCTCGAAGTGCTTTCACATAAACCTTTTTCCCAAATTCTGTTTCAGAGATCCTGTCTAAGTTATTTTGTATTATGTAGAGAATTACAAAAAAAGCTGAGGAGACGAGAAGAACAAAAGGTCCTAGGAAACTATCATTACTTATACTAGCCGGCACAATTCCATTTAAGAGATTTGTCATTCCTCCATTTAGGCAAAGATATAATCCTACGAAGCCTAGGGCCCAACAGCCTACTTTGATCTTATTATTTGAACTCAGAACCACTTGTGCTATTGCAAGAGCTAGAACAACTAATAGCACTGTCATACCAGGATTCTCTAAAGCACCGTATCCTGTCATATTCATGACTAATAGAGTTAGTGCAATAAATGTAAAAGCTAAAAGGACAGGTATCCAAATACTGTAGGAAGTTTTTATCTTTGGATAATATCTATTTAATCGTCCAAAGTCCGTTGCCGAGCTTGAACTTAAAAATGCATAGGCCTTATAAAATGCATGACCAACAATATGGACAACAGCGATTGAAAATGCTCCTAATCCACACTGCAACATCATAAAGCCCATTTGAGCTATTGTTGAATAAGCTAAGTTCTTTTTGACATTCGGTTGGCTAAACATAATCAAAGTTGCAAAGAATGCAGTAAAGCTACCCACTATTGCGAGCAGGGACAAAGCAAAAGGTGAACTTGAAAGAACAGGACTCATTCTAATAACAAGATATCCTCCAGCATTAATAATACCAGCATGCATGATCGCTGATACAGGTGTTGGTGTTTCCATTGTATTTGGTAACCAATAGTGAAAAGGAAATATCGCGGATTTAGTCATCGCACCAATAACAAGTAAAAGAGAGGCCAAATTCAGAACGAGACTATTTTCTTCGAGTAATAACGAATTTTTGGCCAATGAAAAAATCGTCTCAAACTCTAACGATTTAAAAACTATTAAGTAAATCGCTGCTGCGATTGCAATACAAAGATCACCAAATCTACTAACCCAAAACTTTTGCTTCGCTGCCTTCTTTGCACCCTCTCTTTCGTTAAAGTGAGTCAGTAATTTATGAATATAGAAAGAAGTTCCAATCCATGAAAGAAGTAAGAGAATGAGATTCGGCGCCATTAACATAGCGAGCACAAAACTAATTGTCAGGGCCATATTTCTTTTGAATGCCTCTTTCTTGGGGTCATCTTCTAAGTATCTCGTCACAAAGCGCTGTACGATAAGACCTATTGTCGAAACTGTCATTGCAATGATTCCCGATAACACATCTAACCTTAGTCCGACTGAAAAGAACTCATCAAAACTATATACTGTTAACTGAATTGAGTTTTTAGATAAGAAGCTCGTCAATGTAAGAACAAAAAATAAAACAGGTCCAGTGAAATTAAGAAACGATAACCTTGAAAGAACTCCTCGACTCTCTAAGCGATCAAAGATGATTGGTAAGGCTACCAAAAGTGGTAATAGAAAGTGCAGTGAGTTCATGATTTCTCCTTATGAAACTTAAGGTAACAACATTCCTCAAGACATGCAATAGTTTTCATGTATTTTTATTCATGTATAGATTTTCATGTATATTTTTTCATGTATGTAGTCTATATTATTGTTTTTACGGAGTTAAAATGGGCCAAGATCAAACTGGGTGGACATTCTTTAGTAATCACGCACATGTTTACTTCCTTCTAGCGAAGAATGAAGGAATTATGGTCAAAGAAATAGCAACGAAGGTTGGTATAACAGAGCGCTCGGTTCTAGGGATTATTCAAGACCTAGATCATGCAGGTTATGTTCAAAGAGAAAAAGTTGGGAGATCAAATCGCTATAAAATTATTGCGCAAAAAACTCTAAGACATCCCCTTGAGTCCAACGTTCTACTCAAAGACCTCGTTGATTTAATTACTGAAGACAAGTCGTAATGTCTCTGGTTATGGACTTCTTCCTGCAACTATTGCTTTACAATATAAAGGTTTAAATAAGCTAGAAAAGGCTCCAGTTTTTAAAGATGAAATATGTTTAGTTTATCGACCTGAAAAGCATAATAATCAAACGAGCAAGAAAATCATTAGTACAATCACCTCAGCCCACTATATAAATAGCGAAGAAACTTAAGCGCACTTTTTCTTTTCGCTATAATATTTCTCAAGAGACTTTTGTAATAGCTCTTTCTTTAGAGGCTTTCCAAGATAGTCATCCATCCCTGCTTCATAGCCCCTACTGATATCCTCTTTGAAAACATTAGCAGAGAGCCCAATAATATATGAATCAGTCCCTAGCTTTTCTCTTATCGTTCTTGTGGCTTCATATCCATCCATATGTGGCATTTGGACATCCATAAAAATAATATCAAAATATCTTATCTGACTTAGTTGAACTGCGTCTGATCCATCATTTGCCAGAGTAATATCTGTCGCACCTAAGCTCTCTAAATACTTCTTGGCAATTTTTTGATTGATTAAATTGTCATCAACAACTAAGAACTTTAAATTACTTAGTTGATTATCAATAGAATTTTTCAGATGAGAAGCACGTTCTTGAGCAATCTCCTCAGTACCTTTATTAGTAGCTATTTTTGCTTGATAAGAAAAAGAAAATGTCGATCCTTCATCGATATTACTATCTACCCAAATTTTACCACCAAATGCTTCGACTAACTTTCGAGAAATAGAAAGTCCCAGACCAGAACCACCATATTGTCTAGTGGTTGAAGTGTCAGCTTGAACAAATGGTGCGAAGAGTTTTTTCTGCGCATCAGGTGAAATCCCAATACCAGTATCTAGAACTGAAAACTTAAGGGTCGCCAGCTCAGACTCTTTTCTAATAAGCGAGACTTGCGTATGAACACGACCCGACTCCGTAAATTTAACGGCATTACCAATTAAGTTTAAAAGAACCTGTCTTAATCTTAAAGGATCGCTCTCAAGATAATTTGGTACATCCTCATCCATAGAAAAGCTCAATGTAATTCTTTTCTCTGAAATAGCTGTAGAAAAAACAAGTTGGGTAGACTCTATAATTTTTGCTAAATCGAAATTAACAGACTCTAAATTCAACTTCCCTGCTTCAATCTTTGAAAGGTCTAAAATATCATTAATGAGCATCAAAAGACTTTCACTACAGCCTGATATTTGCTCCACATATTCCTTTAATTCCTCTTTTAATTCATGATCCTTTAAAAGATTTGTAAATCCAAGTATTCCATTCAAAGGAGTTCGAATCTCATGACTCATATTAGCAAGAAAATTCGATTTGGCCTCAAGTGCACTTGATGCTTTGTTCTTGGCATCTAAAAGCTCACTCATAGTTTGCTTCTTCTCAGTTATATCAAACCTTATAGCAACAAACTTCTCAATAGAGCCATCGCTTTTTAAATAGGGATGTATTGTTGTATCGACCCAATAAAAACTACCGTCCTTTGCTCGATTCTTTACTTCACCCTTCCATGTACGGCCATCGAGAATAGTTGTCCACATTTGCTTAAAAAAGTCTTTAGAGTGAGTACCGGAATTAATAATTCTATGATCTTGACCAATCAATTCCTCTCGGGAATATTGAGATATTCTAACGAAGTTTTCGTTTACAAAAATAATCTTCCCTTTCACATCTGTTTCTACGACGATAGCCGATATATCCAAAGCTTTTTGCTGCCTAGTTAGATCCAAGTTCTTATCAACTAAGTCTTTAGAGAGTTTTGCTATTGTTTTAGATACAAAGCCTATCTCATCTTTAGAATTGATACTGATTTTAAAATCTTCTTCAAAGATTTCTTTTCCATCTTTAAGGCGATCAATTATTATCTTAAGCTTATTTATAGGTCGTCCAATAAAGCTTGAAAACGTCAATGAGACTATAAGTGCAAGAAGTAAAATAAAAGCAAGAGCTATGATATTTTTTTGCACAATAGCATCGAGATTTGTGAGCAAATTGTTCTCACTTACAACAACTAGAAATGTTAAATACTCATTTGGATGTATATCATTATAATATACTCTCTTTTCGATATAATAATTTCCATCTTCTTCATACGTAACATGCTTATACTTTGAAACATCATCTTTCTTGCGCTTGTTTTGAATTGCGCTAAATGCATTAGATAGTTCGATCTCTTTTATTTTTCGTATATCATATGAAAACCTTTCATCTTTTCCATGAGCAAGAACTTTTCCATCGTTTAAAATATAAAATTCTTTACCTTTTGAAAGAATGAGATTTAGGTTTTTAAAGATCTCTGTATAGTCGACATTTATGACGATAACCCCAAAGGGCTCATTTCCTAACTCTTTGACCAGTGTTGCTGCTCTTAAGACAAGTTTTTCAGGGATCGTAACCTTTCCATACTCTTTGTTTAAAGAAAAGTCAGAGAGATAAATTTTTGAAGAAGAGATATCTATTATCTCTTTAAAATAGTCTTCATTTCCTTTTTGTTGAAGATTTCTTTGAACAACCTGGCTAACTCTCGCGCCAGATTTATTAACCCTAACAATTTCTCTTCCTTCATCAGCGATACCGATGTAACGAATCTGACTATATCTGCCTTTTGCGTATAGCATTTCCTCAAAAATTGTAGAGAGTCTACTCCTCCATAGCTTCTCTGTAGATTTATCAACGGGATCAATACCTTGATTATTTCGTGCTCGTAATATTCCTCTAACTGGAGGAGTCGAAGCCAAGAATTTAACATCTGATTTTAATTGATCTATTTCAAATTTAACACTTTCTTCAAGAAGAAGAAGGGCATCGACCGACTCATCAAGCTTAGAGCTTAAAAGATATTCCTTTTGCTGGGTGTGTGAATACAGGCTAAACGCCACACCAGTGAAAAGGCATATTGCCATACCAAATATAGAAATTTTAGCGCTTAAAGATCTCATTGGTATCTATTCGGATCTTTTCACGTCAATAATAAACTTTTATATCTTTTTTTCACTGGGACTATCCTGCACTTGCAATTACAGGAACTTACCCGAGTAATACAACTATCTATTTATCATCTAGGAATATAACGACTTCGTTGCGCTCAGTAGATGCTACATCGTATGGTGTCGCTCTACTTTCCTGACAAGCATTTAATCCTACCTTTGAACAAGTAAAGTTGAATTTTTCAGCAATAACTCTTTTTCTATAAGTATAAGAATTAAAGCTATTTTTAACGGGAATTCTAACAACATAAACATCATAGTTAACTTGATTTGGTGCGAATAAAGTAATCATTGAAAGCTGATAACGACAAACTCCTTTAAAATATGACTTTGGGACCTTTAGCTCTTTAATATTTCTATTATTTATAAAGTCGTTTTTAGCTTGAAAAGATCCTTTTTTATATTTTGCACAAAATGGATTTGTCGAAGAACTATAAGTTAACTCAATATTACTAATGTTAAGATTATTAGTATTATCCCTTAACTCTATATTCAGAAAATCCGATGCAAATACAGATGAAGTTACCAATAAAAGAATTAGCATATATCTCATAAAAATCTCCTTTCACACTTTATAAACTCACTCTTGATAGATCTCAAGAGATTTGAATTTATTACATATAATTATAAGATTTCACGAAAAAAGCACAATCTTTATTTGATGAACATCTATCTAAGTGTATACTTCACCAAATGATAGAGATAACAAATATATTGAGTGAATTTATAGCAACCAGAGATCATACACTAAATCTCTGTGAGCCACTAGAAATTGAAGATTATGTGGTACAACCCGCTAAGCATGTCAGTCCTCCAAAATGGCATTTGGCCCATACCACTTGGTTTTTTGAAGAATTAATTCTCAAGGATCATTTTCCTCAGTATAAAGAATTCAACTCAAACTACACTCAACTATTTAATTCATACTATAAAACAATTGGTCACCATTGGAATCAAGAGGAAAGAGGAGTTCTTTCTAGGCCTACTGTTAATGAAATCAAGCAATATAGGCAGTATGTAGATAGAGAAGTCCAAGAGATTCTCACCAATAAAGACATATCACAAGAAGTATATGATCTCATATACATCGGGATTCAACATGAGAAGCAACATCAAGAATTACTTCTTATGGATATTAAAACAATCCTTGCAACGAATTTAGATTTACCCGAATATTCAAGAGATTTAAGATCCTCTAAGAAATCAGAAAAAAGTTTTAGTGAATTAAAAGAGGGTGTCTACGATATTGGACATCGAGGCCCAAGCTTCTCATACGATAACGAATGCCCTCAGCATAAGACATTTATAAACCCTGTTGTAATTTCAGATAGACTGGTCACTAATGGAGAATACCTAGAATTTGTAAATGATAAATCTTATTCAAATTCAAAACTGTGGTTGAGTAAAGGGTATGATTGGCTGACTGAACAATCTATCTCATCTCCACTTTATTGGCTAAAGAGACAAGAAGACTGGTACGAGTACACTCTAGCTGGACTTAAACCATTAGACCTAGATGCTTCAGTTGCACATATCAGCTACTTTGAAGCTCACGCATTTGCGAAGTGGTCAGGAATGAGGCTACCAACAGAACAAGAACTTGAGGTCTACTTTAAACAGACCAGTAATATAGATTCTCATGAATTATGGAATTGGACGTCATCTCACTACTCACCCTATCCGGGATTTAAAGAATTCGATGGAGCACTTGGCGAGTACAACGGTAAGTTTATGTGTAATCAATTTGTCTTAAGAGGTGGCTGCTTTGCCAGTCCTAAAAGACACTTAAGACACACTTATCGAAACTTCTATGAACCTCAAGAGCGCTGGATGTTCTCAGGCATCAGATTAGCAAAGGACTTAGTATGAAAGTAACAATCGTAAACCAAGAAAAGAAAACTGATGATGCCCTTGAGCAATTTTCAATTGATGTACTAACAGGTCTTTGTTCAAAGCCAAAGAATCTTCCAGCTAAGTACTTCTACGATGATGAAGGAAGTAAAATCTTTCAAAAAATCACTCAACATGAAGATTACTACCCAACGAGGTCAGAATTTAATATTCTTTCAAAAATTGCAGACACTCTTCCAGAGCTTTTAAAAGAAGATGAGATTGATATCATTGAACTTGGAGTGGGTGACGGGCACAAGAGTAAGCTAGTCATTGATGGATTCACAAGAGCAAAAACGAAGGTTAACTTCTACCCAATTGATATATCTAGGGAGGCCATGAATCTCTTAAACACAAATATTCAAGAGAATGAACTTCTCTCTATCGAAGGAATTGTTTCAGAGTACTTTCAAGGCCTCACTCACATCAGAGAGAATTCAACAAATAAGAAGTTAGTACTTTTTCTTGGATCAAATATTGGTAATTTTAATAATGTTCAAGTTCAAGGTTTTCTTAGAAGACTGTGGCTATGTTTAAATAATGATGATTATATTCTGATAGGCTTTGATCTCAAAAAAGATATCAATAAGCTTCTTACGGCATATAATGACTCCGCAGGGCACACGACTAACTTCAATCTCAATCTCCTCACAAGAATAAATAGAGAATTAGGTGGAAACTTTGATCTCTCAAAATTTCAACACTTTGGAACTTATAATCCGTCTCTTGGTGCAATGCTAAGTTATCTTCTATCTCTTGAAGCACAGGATGTTGAAATAAAGAGTCTTGAAAGATCATTTCACTTTAAACCCTATGAAGCAATACACCTGGAGTACTCATTCAAATATATTGAAAGTGACATCGAGTTTCTAAGTGGCCATACAGGTTTTGAAGTTATCGATCATTTTTATGACGACAACAAATACTTTACCGACTCTCTATGGAAGACCAAAAAGTAATTAAAGATTAATTACTAAAATAGCGTATCATTTCGTTACAGCTCCTACTTACTGACTCAGGATATGCTCTTAAGCTATCAGGCTGAATAGAGTCCCACCATTTTTTTGAAACGGAGACTTTGTCAATATTGTTGATAGATAAACTTTCTTCATCGGGCCTTAATTCTCGACCAAGCTTCTGTACTACTTTACTTTTAAAATCATCTTCATCTATTCGTCTCACGTCAATTTCAGACTTATATTTCTTTGCCTCTAAATGTACAATTTCATCCGGAAAAATAATTAAAGGTATTAATCTTTCAACCTCATCTGTATAGTCAGAGAAGATATTAAACAAGAGACGATTTGGATTCATACTTAATGCTGCAATTGCTGACCTATTATCACCAGTGGAGAATCCAAGCGCTGTATCAAATTCTGATGCAGATATTAAACTAGAGCCAACAGGCTCTCTACTATGTCCCTTAAAAAGTGTCATAATACTATTATAGTTTGGATGAACATTCCGAACGCCTTTTTTCCGCATTTTTTTCAAGACCATTTTAAGAGAACGTAAACGCCTATTATATGAGCCTTGATTGGATGTTAACATTACAGACATAAGATAATTACCGCCATCAGCTGATTCTTTAATAAGATCTCCCTCAAGACCCCTAAAAAGAACTTCATTATTTGGATCATTAATATTATTAGGTGTTCCTATTGCTTTAATCCAATTTTTCCACAAGGCAATTTCTGACGGTTCCATTTCATTCCACTGCATGTAAGTCTCGATGAGTTTCTGTACTCCAGCTCTATCATTATTAGCAATAAGATCATCTAATTTTTGATCTGACTTATCTAAGCTTTTTAGAAGATTATTCCATGTAGATGAGACCGCTTCTTTACGAAATTTATTTTCTACGCTTCTTTCTTTCTTAGCTAGACGTACCAACTTTTCAGCCTCAGCAAGTCTTTTTGTAAAGTATGTTTGTACAGCATCAGTATACTGCTCTCTATCTTTAAAGCTCTCGATGACATTCTCAATAGCATCTATTTCAGCGAGGGCTAACTCATATTTAGCACGCTTTGAACCAGCTCTTGAATTCACAAGCATCTCAACAAAGTTCATAGGATGTGAAAAAAACGACTTCATGGGATAATCATCAACAGCGTGTATTTGGTCTAAGTGAGCTATTTCTTCTAGTATAACAGCAGGTGACTCAAGTCCTTCTTGAGTAATTTTCAGATTTATTGTAATGCCATCTTCATCAGAGAATTCAGGTTCAAATCTAGCTAATGACCCATCATCTAAGCTGTCTACTTTCGTCATTATGATCTGACCGGCAAAACCCTCTAATTCTGAGAGATTTTGGATACTGTTACTAACTCTTTCAACTTTATTTCTTAATAATTCTTCATCTGCATAATTCTGTAACCCAGCGGTTTCTTCTGCCATTTTCTTAGCGGCTTGAAGCGTCTCATCAGAACTTTTAAAAAATGCTAAGTGTCGATAATCTTGAGGAACATTGAATTCTTCACTTCTACTTTCCGTTGGAATAAAGTCATATGAAAAGTTTCCAGAATTTGTAATTTGATAATCAAGTCCACCTTGTCTCATACCAGAAAAAACATAACGCTTAATCAAATAATCATCATCTATTAGAGACCTAGGTCTTAGTGCATGCATTCTCGAAGAGACATCACTAAGGACAGGATTGATCTCAAGCCACTTTTTATTTTTACTTAATACTGCTGCGTAACGTGACACAATCTCTTTTATAGAGCTAAAAACATCTTCAGACTCAGCAACCAATTCAATTTTTAATTTATCAGAATTAGCATGCCATTTACCATCTAAGAATTCTTCATTTAGCGCAATTTTAGGTAACGGATTATCAACATTCACCTCTTCTATAATCGCTTGAAGAATCTCTCCTGCCGTTAAAGCTTTTTTAGTGAAGAAATTATCACTAAACACCTTTATATCTTCTCCTCGAGACTTAATTTGCGAAAGGCTTGGAACAGTTTCATCATTTTCAAAAAGCGAGAAAATATAGTATTGAAATACTGAACCCTTTTTTGGGAATGCCTCTATTACTCTTTTTCTAAGAAGTTGCGTATCCGTAAAATCTTCTTGCGAAATAGGTGAGACCTTACGTGCTTTATCCCTTTTTAAAAGAGCATCAAAAATTGCTTGTTTCCCCTTCTTTCTCTTTGATGCACTTCCAGCTGCGAGGGTCTCTCCCTCACTACCCATAACATCAGAGACCATAAGGTAAACATTTAACTTATCATTTTCGCCATCAAATATATCATTTAAGACACTTGTTTCAATTTCAACGGCATCAGCATGTGTAGACATTCTACTATACCATTCTTTTGTTTCAACAAATGGAGATGGTACATGATTAACAGTTCCACCAACCTTTATCATGTCTTCAGATAGATCAATTTCTAAAAAATCTCTTTTAAGAATTTTCCCTTGATTTTCTTCGTTATGATGACTTGTATGTGTCGGAACAAATACATCTCCAACCTCCATACCTTTGTCACCAAAAGCTCCTGTCGTTCCAATATAGTCAATAACGTTATGTCCTGTCTCCTTTAGAGCTTCCCCCAGAGGTCGAACTTCATCTCCCCAACCGTTTGAAACAAGTCTCCAACGAACACGTTTTCCTTCTTCATTTTTAAATACGATATCTCCCACTGTGAAAATGGAATTATCAAATTCATACTTATTAAAACGTTCATCTAAAATTCCCTGATCAGACATATACTTTTGTACTTTAGAAAAACTACTATTAATAAGCTTCTTATGCTTTGTTATATCGAATGAATCAATTTCCTCTTCAGAACTCACTATGAGTTCCTTTAAATCTTCATACATGCTTGCAGACAACTCTTGTAAAGTTTCAGTTCTACTATGATACATCTTTTCTAGATTCGAAAACTTCCAGTTTAGATAAAAGTGGTTTTGAATGCCGGCAAGTTGTCCAATAATTGTTCTATCAGCCCTTGGCAAATGTAGAAACTTATTTATCAATCTTGACTTAAGTTTTGCATGCTCTTCGTTAAAGTCACCAATAAGCTCAACTTTTACATTTAGTTCTTTATCAAAAATATTACTTAGAGATAAATGATAGAGAAGGTGCTCCATTCTCTCTTCACCACCAACATTAGTAATAGCGAGTCTATGTGTTGATTCATTAGGATACTTAACAAGATAAATTTTGTTATAATTACTACCCTTAGTTTTCACTTCACCGAGTATTACAGCATTCTTATTTTTTACATGCTTTAAAAACTCTCTTGGATTACTAGGATGAAATTCGACTGTTCTGTCAGAGTCATTCGCCTCCCAAAAAACAGCTCGAGTCATTCTATCTGAGATATATTGTTCAGAGTCTAGTGTTTGCTCTGACGGGTCCATTGTCTCAATATCAAATTGCTGCCAATTTGGTTCTACAGCATTTTCTTTTTCTGGCAGATTTACAGCAGCTTTTGTCTTTATATTACTATCTCTAACTATGAAGCCCTGGTTTAGTTTCCTCTTTAGAAAGTTGTAACCCCAAGATAACTCCTGACCTACTTCCAACACTTCTTTCTTAATCAGATAATCATTAATTAAAGCATCGTAATTCTTTGAGTCCTTTAATTTGTCTACAGGAAAGTCACTTGAATTATTAATAACATAGTTTGCAGTTAATGCTTTCAATGAATCGATTATCTGAAGATTCACTTTCTTTGACTGATGATGAGTAAACTCTGTTACGTAATAAAGAAATCGATCAAGGTCTAAGTAATACTCTAGCTTTTTGACTTCAGCATTTGCGGGCGCCCTTGTCTTAACTCTTAAGCTTTCCTGTGTCACTGGGCCATATGGATGCAGCGTCGTACAAGAACTAATAAATAAGCTAAATATAAGAATGAAAGATGTATAAAATTTCACGATATCTCCGATCTAAAGTATATTCGTATACTCATCGGCACTTAAATCAACAAGATTTAGAAATCTTATATAAAAATACGTAAAATCAAGCTCTTGAGATAGAGCTTAGCTTTTCATTGTCACAATACGTTGTGGAAACGGGATTTCTATATCATTCTCCCTAAATGCTTCATCCACAGAATATCTTAGATCAGATAAAATTCTAACACTTGCCCATAGGTCATTTATCCATACAGTAAGCTCAAAATCTAGAGAAGAATCACCAAAGTCTTTAAAGAAAACTTCAGGCATTGGTTGTTTCAGAACTTTGTCATGTTCCATTGCTATCTTATTAAGTAGTTCTGTAACTTTCTTTACATCACTTCCGTAGGCAACCCCTATCTTTACTGCAAATCGTCTTCTCTCTCCTGAGAAACTATCATTCACGACTCTCTCTGAAATAAACTTTGAATTAGGAACAATAATCGAGACGTCTTCCCTAGTCGTTACAGTAGTGCTTCTTGAACCGATCTCACTAATTCTTCCATAAACACCATCAACCTCAACAAGATCACCACTTTTAATAGGCCTCTCAAAGAGTATAATCAAGCCCGAGATAAAGTTTTGAGCAATATTTTGTAAACCAAAACCAATACCGACGGCAAGCACACCACCAAGAGCAACAAGTGAGTTTAAATTGACACCAATCATATCTAGAGCAATCAAGATACCAAGAAACTGAGCAACATGCCCCGCTATTTTTATAATCGAGCCTTTTACTCCTCTATCAACATTTCTATTGTCGAGAATTTTCTTTGCTAATTGCTGAGCATACTTGGATAAAACCGTCGAAAAATAAAAGAATATGGCCGCTGTAAAAATCGAGAGAACAGAAATTTTATTTCCTGAAAGTTCTAGTATAGGAGTTGTAAAGATATTCCAAGTATCAATGACTAATCCTTGGACTGTATTTATTGAGAAGTTCTCAATTTTACCTAAATTCATGAAGCCGCCTTATGTTTAATAAGGACAGTATAACAAACTTTTCATATCTCTATCAATTTATTGGAAGAAAAGTTTTATAGCACGCGAACAACTTGGAAGCCTCTTAACCTTCTTTCTCATAATTAGACCTGAACGTGAAATTTCTAAAGGTGATACTTGATGCATATTTTGATACATCTTCTTAGAGGCAGCTTGTCTATTTTGCATAAACTCTCTGACTCTAGGTTCGAGTTCTTCTTCATCAAAGCGAATCACTCTCTTTCTCAACTGGTTAGTCTTTCGCGTCGAACGCTTGTCAACTCGAGACTCTTTCCAGTTTTGCATCTTGGGATGAAGCTTATTTTTCTCTTCAAAACTTCTATAATAATCAGACTCAACAAAAGCTTCTGTATACTCAAGCCCTCTCGATGTCCACATCTCATACTCTTTATAATCAAGTCCAAGATCATCTGTTAGCTTTTTCAAGTCTTCATAGGCCTTCGCTGGATTTTTAAGATAGTCTTCATGTTTAATATCTTGAACTTGCCCAGAGATAGCATCATCGCTATTTAGCGCTTTATTCATCATCGCTCGAACAAGCTTCTGTTGAAGAGCTCCATCTAAAGAATTCTCAGGAGCTCCAAACAGCCTACCTTCAAGCTTACGAATTTTTGGATTTACTCTAAACTGTCTTCTCCAAGCAACCCAGGGATTAGCGATATCAAAATCCTCAGAAATAAACTCATCTGGAATAATATCTTGAAAATATGCACTTGCATCGAATTGTACATATCTTGTCTTTCTTCCAAGTCGAGTGTTGAAATACTGATTGTCATAGAGAAGTTGCTTTAGCTCTAATTCACTACCATTAAAACTTGCAAGCTTTCTTGCAAAGTCTTCATTCAAATCAACCGCCTCAGCAGCATTCCTTCTATTTGGATGTTGATACATTAAGGCAATAATACTTCTATATTCATGAAAAATTGCTAAGAAACGCGCAAGCTCTTTAGGTTTATTATCAAAGACAGCAAGATCGATATTAATATGTGAGCCACCTTTTCTAAAGGCTGGATTTATATCTGTTTCTTCCATTGCTCGATAAACAGCATCGATTTCACTCATTTTTGGCTTAAATTTTGGAGTAACAATTTCAATATGCCCTCCCCTTTTAGAGGTCGACATACTATCTTTCTTTCCAGGAGAATAACTTCTTCCAATCCCGTCCCATTCAACTCGCCATTCACGATTGCGTCTATCTCTGATTGCATAAGCGACATCAAGCCCATGGCCATGTCCATGTCCATCTTCTGATATTTTATATGCTTTAGGATCTTCAACACCCAATTCTTTTCCAAGATTTGTTGCGTACTCACTTAAGATTGTTTCTCTCTCTTTGTCCGTAAGATCAAATGTCGTCAGTCTCCAATGGTTCTTTCCATCCTCCATCTCATCTGACATGAGAAGCTTATTATCCAGTGGAAAACTGGCAGAATATTCAATACCAAGATGAACCTTATTTACATCAACTCTTGCATCAGAACTTAATTTATATTCATGGGGATTTGCATTTGCATATCTTGGATATTTTTTTGGCATCAATTCATTCTTAAGATCAACATCAAGCTCAGACACTCGCACCCAGTCTTGAAAGAGTCTTTGAATTTGCTCTTCAGATGGATTATCTAATGCCGCGACACTTTCTAAGAAGCTCTTCGTTAAAGACTTCAGTAGTCCTTTCTTAGTCTTTGATAAAAATGGGGCATCACTCCAGTTCCAAAAGGGAACCCAGAATTCATATCGAATATTAATATTAGTCGTGTTATCACCATAGGACATACTACTCGAGCGACTAATGTTTTTTATATTATTAAAGGCCTTGTCGACGACACCTTGATCTACGGAGTATTTTGAAGCGACGTCATCAGTAGAGGGTAGAAATCTATCAAAGTCATACACGCCAGGAAATCCTCCAGCCGTCATCTGCCGAGGAATAAGATTCCATTCACTAATATCTGCTATTCCAGAAAAGTCTCCTGAGGCGACACGAGCTGTAATCATCTGTTGAATGAATCTTTGAATTGAGACATCTTTAGTACCAGCTCGCATTTCAAGACTCATAGCTCCTTCAACAAAGCGATTTTGTTCTAATCTAAAAACATCATTACGCCTTAAATTTAAAGACCATAAGCTTTGATCATCGAGAAGGAATTTCCAATGTCCAAAATTGATCCCTGTTTTTCCAGCAATTCCATGAAGAACGATCAGGGCTTGGGCCAAGCGATATGTCCCAGCTAACTTCTCTTGAAAATCAACCATTTCCTCGGGTGAAAGGTTTGGCCTAGGCCAGAGAATTCTCTGGTGCCCAGGTGCCTGAAACTCTTCATTCTTTGTACCTAAGGTCTTCTTGAACCATTTTATCATGGCCTCATGCTCGCCATAAGAATACTGAGGCTTTGTTAATATCTCCCATCCATCAATTGTATCTTGAGAAACAAGCTGATCTAAGTACTTCTCGGGCTCACCAAAGAGCGGTGCCCAGCCTGAATATGACTTAAACTTCTTCTTTATTTCATTATCAAAACCCGGAACATTTGCATCAAATATTTTTCTTCTCATACTTAGCTGTAAAAAAGAAAATGGCTTTCCTTGAGTTTTATCAGTCCATTCTTTAAACTTCTCATATAGTTCTTCTGTTTCCATCTCTGAGAAATCTTGATTCTTTAAAAATCGATAACTCATTTCGATAGATTCACCTGAAATAGTTTCAACGCGCTTTAGTTTCTTCTGTGACAAGTGTTCTAAAAAGAAAATTAAAAACTGTCTTTTACCACTCTCACCCATTTCTCTAACGACATTTTCAAAATGCTCTGCAGTTGGCCCAAAAACTTTAGTCACTCGACTTGTGCTTCCCTCTTTTTCGCCACCATATGAAATGACACCGTTATTAACATCAGAGTCGCCCCCTCTTACTGCAATTCTTTGAGCATCTCTAGTAAATTGCATTCTTCTGAGTTCATTATAAACTTCGTAAGCATTATCACTTGAAAAAGTATCATCTGCAGGTGAACGAAAAGAATGAGACTCTTCTAAGTCTAGCGGTACTCTAGAGCAAGAAATTAGGAAAGAGATTAATATTAGAAGTGTTTTAGTTTCTTTGAGTTTTTTCATGAAAGCTTATCGGAATAAGCTTTATTTGCTTTATTTTATTAAAAAAGGCTCCTTATGGAGCCTTTAAAATATCTGAGTAATTTACTTAACAAATTCTGCATGAACATGCTTTTGCTCAAGACGCTTCTTCGCAGCCCTCTTTTTCTTCTTTTGAACTCTTTTCTCATGAGCAGCTTCTTTAATCTTATATGACTCTTCTCTTTCTTTCTTAGCTTTTAACTTCTTAGTTTCAGCAATATTCTTAATAGAATCAAAGTACGTATCTTTTCTAAATTTTTGAAAAGCAGAATCATTGGCCGTTGTTCCTGGCTGAGCTCCCTTCTTCTTTAAAGAAATTGATTTCTTTGTTGAGAAGTATTCCTTAGGCTCATCAGTTTTTGCTGTTAGCCCGATTGCTCCTTGAAGTTGCTTCTTACTTAATAGTCTATAATTTCCAGGAGAAATCCCTTCAATCGCTAGTCCACCGATTGCAACTCTTCTAAGTTTATCAACCGTAAGCTCTGCGGCCTCACACATTCTTCTAATCTCACGATTCTTACCTTCAGAAATTCTGAATTCTAACCACGTTTTAGTTGGTAATTGTCCGATGACTCTCACTGACTTTGGAGCAACTTTAACACCATCAATATGAACACCATTTCTAAGTGTATTCAGAATATTTTCTGTAACTGAACCAAAGACTTTTACTTCATAGACTTTTACAATATTTGAACTTGGGTGAATGATATCGTTTGCAAGTTCACCGTCATTTGAAAGAATTAGTAATCCTTCAGATAGATAATCAAGTCTTCCTACAGGATATATTCTCTCTGATATCTCTTGGCATAGATCAAGAACAGTCTTTCTTCCTTCAGGATCATGAACTGTTGTCATAATTCCTCTAGGCTTATTCATCACCATATAGATCTTTTCGACAGCACCAAGATCAGCAACTTTACCATCAACCATAACGGCATCGACACTAGGATCAACTTTTGTTCCCAATTCCTTCACAAGATCACCATTTACAGTGACTCTTCCCATTACAATTAAATCTTCGGCTTTTCTTCGTGATGTGATTCCACAGTCTGCGATAAACTTCTGTAGTCTCACTAATTTTGATTTACTCATTTTGACCTCCAACCTACCTCACGGCAGTTCCTTAAATATTACATAATTTAGTATGTGCTTTGTACGCTATGCAAAAGAGTAAGACAAGTACCTATGTAAAACTTTATGTCGAGGGATTCTCTTCGTCTGTTGATTCATCTTTTAGAAAGCTTAAATCAAGATCAAAGTCTTTAGCATCTTCAACCATCTTAGTCGTCAACTCTTCGATTCCGTCATCTACTTCGACATCATCAGCAATATCATCCAATAAAGACTCTCCACCCATCATCTTTGAGAAAGCATCATCAAGTGCTTTTGCAAGCTCTTTGGCCTCATCAACTTCAGGATCTAGGAGCTTAACTTCTTCTATTGATTCTGATTCTGTTGGTTCTGTTGTCTCTGCTGGCTCTATTTCCTCTACAATTGGGAGTCCCGTATCTAAATCGATCATCTCGAACTCTTCTTCCTCCGCGTCTACTTCTTCTGGAGTGTTAAATGGGCCTTTCGAAAGGTCATTAATAACACTTGCCTGAGTAATGGCCGTGAAGACTTCAGATAAGACAGACTCTTTATTTTCTCTTGAGACAAGATTCTTATCTAAGTATTCTTCTAAGAGTTCAAAAGCAGTTCTACAAACTTCACCCTCTTTTCCTCTTTTCTTCTCTTCTACTTTTAAGGACTTAGTAAAAGGAGTATCTGCCTGTACTGACTTAATTGAGACACTTAGCTTATCAAGTTCATCAATTTCATCATTACCAAAGCGTGACTGAATATCAGCATTAATGAGATTTCTAATATCAGAAATTTTACCAACACCTTGCTTAGCGACTTCTTCTAGCTCGTGCTCTGGTGGTAATTGCTCTACATTTGCAAGATTAAAAACTTCGAGAAATTCATTTGTTGTTCCGTAAAGAACAGGCTTTCCAACTTCTTCTGAGCGCCCTACAACTTTAACAAGTCTTTTATCCATAAGGCCTCTCACGATATGTGAACTATCGACACCTCTAATTTTTTCAACCTCAACTTTTGAAATTGGCTGCTTATAAGCAATGATTGCAAGAACTTCTAATGCTGTTGGTGATAAGACAAGTTCATTTACTTTAAACAGGTCTTGAACATACTTCGCATAAGTCGCCTTTGTTCTAAACTGGTAACCCATGGCAACTTCTTGAAGTCTAAGCCCGTGATGCTTTTGTTCATATTCTTCCTGAAGTCTCTCAATTGCAGAGTGAATAACTCTAAGAGGAATATCTTCATCTATAAGACTTTTGATTTTATTAATTGAAACTGGCTTATCATTCATAAAAACGATAGTTTCAATCGCTCCGCATATAGTTTCTTCAGTTAGGCCTGTTCTTGCCTTCCAAAGTTTATCTTCTTGATCTTTATCTTCTATAAAGTCTGATTCAAGCTTTAGAACTTCACTTGGATACTCTAGGTCGTCCTCGCTTGGATACATTACGATTTCAGCTTGTAGTTCTTCTTTAACATTTTGTTCATTCATTTCCATGATTCACCATTTTAATGTAACTGATTAGCAGTTTCTGTTATTGTATCTTCTATAGGTGCTTGCTCACCCTGTTCACTTTCACTCTCTTCTTCAAAACCATCGGCTTGCTCAACATCAAAGTCAGAAAGAGATCTCACAACATCGACATAGATATTGCCACTTGTTTCATTCTGAAAAATTTCAATTTTCTTAAGTCTTGCTAACTCAAGAAGTGAAATAAATGTGATGACGACGTTATCAATTGAGTGACTATCAGTTTGCTCATTTTCTTTTGTTGTCGTATCGTTTTCCAGAAGCTCTTCAAAGTTAGTCTTTTGGCCTTGCTCAAGGAAGCTCTTTAAGAATTGAAGTTTCTCTTTAATTGAAAGTCGGTCTCTTTTAACAACTGTATACTTTCTATTTTGTCTAAAAATAAAGTCGATCATTGTATTGGTGAGCTTCTCAATATCCATAGGAGTAAGAATAGAGTCTATAATCTCTTTTCTATTTACCTTTGGCTTTGTGAAAACATCTTTACCCAGCTGAGGTAAATTAAGCATTCTCTTACCCATACTCTGATAATGCTTAAGCTGCTCAAGTCTTCTAACGAGCTCAGCATGACTCGTAATCTTTAAGGAGTCATCTCCTCCTAATTCAGACTTGAGTTTATCAACATCTTCATCCGTTACACAGTTCTTAGACTTCAAAAGAACCAGTGTCGCCGCTAAGAAGAGATAATCTCCAGCGATATCAAAATTAAGCTCTTTCATATTATTAAGATAATCGAGATATTGTTTTGTAATTTTTGTCAGATCAAGATCGCCAATAGACATCTGTTCTTTTTCGACAAGCATAAGTAGTAATGACAACGGACCATCAAATGAATCTGTCTTTACCTTAATTGTTGTATCTAACATTTATACCTCTAAACCTAACTTAAAATCCCAACAAAGAGATTAATCAGCAAGTGACCAACTAATAAAACGGGTTGCACAACATATCCAAAGAAATTTGTGAACCATAGGAGCATAAAGAAAACAAAAGTATATCTTTCAAGTTCTTCAAACTTTCTGGCCTGCTCATAATTTAAAAATGCACTCACCATTTGTGCTCCATCAAGTGGAGGAAATGGGATGAGATGGAAAACTGCGAAGACAATATTAATGAGAACTACATACTTTATCATCGAGAGCATTTGCATCTTAAAGCCAAAACTATTTGGTAAGAAAACTTCAATACAAGCAAAGATAAATGTTGCTAGAAACATAATGGCCAAATTTGAAAGTGGCCCAGAGAAAGCTGTCCAAAAAATACCTTTTTTCATATTGGTATAGCGGCGAACATCTTTTCTAATTGGCACTCCCCATCCAAAAGGTGCACTTTGAAAGAATATAACAATGGCCAAGGGAAAAATAAGTGTCCCCATGAGATCAAAGTGGGACATAGGATTGAAACTCATACGCCCTTCTCGTCTGGCCGTATCATCACCAAATAAGCTTGAGACATAGGCCTGTCCAGCATATCGACCGCAAAGAGCGATTAAGAAGCCCGGCGTTGCCAAGGCAAGTAATTGTATTATTTGTGCTATATCCACTTTAGAAATTCCCCAATTTTTAAAGAAAGTTTCATATTCATACCAAATCTGAGTAAAACTATCAAAGATTTGCGACGCGGCATAGTATCATTGTAAAGAAATTTATGAAATATATGCCTACATCTGGTGACTTGGAGCGCAACTACTGTGATTTGTTATAATAAGTACGTGAATAAAGAAACTAGAAATCCACGGTCCAAGAAGGTCCAAGTTGTTGTTTTCCTCAAGGAATCAGAAGAGAGCTATGTTCTTATGCTGCAGACCAATAAAAAAAGAGGAGAATTTTGGCAAAATATAACCGGTGGAGTTGATCAGGGAGAAAGTTTCAATGAAGCAGCAAGTCGAGAACTTATTGAAGAGACAAAAATTGAATCTCAAGTGAATGAGACAGACCTCTTCTTTAAATTTCATGATCAGTGGAAAAAAGATGTAACAGAGCAAGTATTTTGGGCCACATCTTTGACGAGAGAAGTTGAAATAAGTAGCGACGAACATCAAGATTATAAATGGATCAATATTGAAGAGATTTCAAAAGATAGTTACAAATATCCAAGTAACTTTGAAGCTTTTAAGGAGTGCCTCAAGTGCTTTTTAAAATAATGATATTTATTTTTACAAGTTATCAACTAACGGCCCTAGCAGTGAGTGAAGACTTCTTTGAAAAGATTTCTCCTCCACAACATAAACTTCCAACCGCCGTACCTTCAGATTATAGATTTGAATACACTGACAAAAGTAAGAATAGAATGCTTCAGCCATATAAGGCCGTCCTCAAAAAGGGTGCGCTTATTAAGTCTCTAAAAACCAAGAAGGTTGAACGAACTGTTCGAGGAGTACTAGTTGAAGCTAGAGATTTAAAGCTAGGTAGTCCCTTTGCCGTGATTTATGACAAATTTGATACACCCATCTATCTCTGTGAAACAAAGAACCTAAAAAAAACAAGAGACCTTACGAGACTTACTCCTAAGTATTACCCAAAGACTCAAAAACAAGATTTTAAATTTAATTCAACTGATATGAAAAAAAGAATTAAGTTAAACCTACTTACTTATGGTGCAACCCATAGCCTTAAAGACTTCTCATCAACTCAAGCAAACTCCTTTGGCTTAACATCTGAATTCTCACTTGAGATTAAAGATATTTTACCTATATATATTCACGCTGATATCAACCGATTAACTTCTGAGTCAGTAAGCTGGATGCTTTTTAATGCTGGTTTAAAAGTAGGTAAGAAATTTAATAAGAACGAACTCAGAATAGGCATTGAGACAACAATCATTGGAACGGCATCATATAGTTTAAGTAATCAGAGCCTTAGAAGTAATAAACTGCTTATAGGATATCAAATTCCCAGAGGTAACTTTCTCTTTGAATTTGAAACAGGTCTGACAAAACTGATCTATTCAAGTGAAACAAACTTTCAAGAGACAGGTATAACAGGTAGCGATAATTACAACCCATACATCGCCTTTAAAGTCGGTATGAATTTCGATCTAGGACTATTATGAAATATTTAATCTTATTATTTATGACGTTAAATACTTTGGCCTATAATGCAATTATTCGTGTTCATAACGCTCCTATCTTACAGATTCCAGACAAGCTCTCAAGAGTTCTCCAGTATAAGAGAAAAGGTCAAAAGATTCTTCTTAACAAGAATACTCTCAATAACCCAATATACTTAGAAACTTTCACCAGAGACGGCTCAAGAGGATACATAAAGAGAGAGTACGTAAAAGTCATTTACAACGATCTCAGAGAACTTGAAAACAATATAACATATACAAAGAAAGACCCTACCAATTATCTTCTAAGTGAGCCTCTTCCCGATAACTACCCCTT
>DDIK01000028.1:5191-14007 GCA_002338505.1 Bacteriovorax sp. UBA1852 | reverse complement strand
ATCAACTCTACCACCCTTAGTCTTCTCTGAACCAACATGCATTCTACCGGCTAAAAAAGTACCGGTAGTACAGATGACTGACTTCGAAGAGAAAGCACCAACAGATGTTTCCACGTGGAACAAATTACTTTGCTTAGTAACTTGACTAACTTTACATCTCACAACATTAATATTCTTATTATTTTCAACAAGTGTCTCTGCATAACCTGCATACTTGAGCTTATCGATTTGAACGCGAGTGGACTGTACTGCATAACCCTTAGACTCGTTAAGTACTCTATACTGGATCGCTGACAAGTCCGCCAACTTTCCCATGATGCCACCAAGAGCATCAATTTCTCTAACAACCTGGCCCTTACCTACACCACCAACGGCTGGGTTACAGGGAGCACTCGCGATAGGAACACCAGGGAGTGTAAACATCCCTATTTTAAGATTAAACTGACTAGCAATCCAAGCAGCCTCTAAGCCCGCATGTCCACCACCAACTATAATTATATCAAAATTATTCATAAAAAGTTCCACGTAGAACACTAATACATGACCAAAAGGGTCGGGTCTATAACTAATTAAACTACTGAAATTATTACTTACCTATACAGAAGTTACTGAAAATATTATTCAGCACTTCGTCCGGAGAAGTAATCCCTATCAATCGACTAATCTTATAGTCAATAGAATTTATTTCAGACGAAAGGATGCCAATATCCTCTTCATCTACATATAGCAGATAGAAATCTTCAAAGGCTTTGTGAATATCACTAATAAGATCTCTTTGGCGATCAATAAGTATAGGATCAAAAGTGTTTAAGTATTTGTATTTACTTGAAATAACATATTCTATAACTTCAAAGATACTATTAGCTATTAATGGTTCTATAGGACCATTAAAGCTATTTGCCTCTATAGGACCATTTTCAAATAATGGTTCTATAGGACCAGAGTATATATTAAAGTCTGGTTCTATAGGACCAAAAAATTTAGCGAATAACTCTTCAGGACCAAATAGTTTAGTACACGTCTTCTTATCAACAAGTGAGACAAATAGAACTAGCTTGTTTTGAAGTAAGAGAAGAGTTTCTTTATTAAGTGAATAATCAGCAGAATCAATATGAGTAAATATTATTATATCAGATTCTTTGCTAAGCTCTATCTCCTGCGGATATCTAACATCAATTAAGCGAAAATTTAAAAAGGCTTCGTTCACCAAAGTATGTGCTTTGCTAATTCCACTGATCTCTATAATGTTATCGGTTTCACGAATTCCCGCAGTATCAATTAAATTAAAAGTTCTACCCTTGATAGAGATAGATTCTGAAATGTAGTCTCTTGTTGTTCCTTCTTGAGTTGATACAATTGCCCTATCCGAATTTAAAAGCTCATTAAATAGTGAACTCTTTCCTGCATTTGGTTTACCATAGAAGACGACATCAGGAGAAAGAAAGCTTTCTTTCTTTACGGTTGCAGAGTGATAAAGATTTGTTAATAAATTCTTCATCGTTAAAACAGACTCATGCAAAAGTTTATTACCTTGTTCTTCACCGATATCTTCAAGAAAATCTATATTGAGTTCTATATTCGAACGTAGTTTTTTAAATTCAGATGCAAGCTCTAGGTATCGCTGATAAAGAGAACCGTGCAATAGATCTAAACCTTGATCCAGCATAGATGAATTCGTAGCATTCAAAAGCGCATCTAAACCTTCAACTTGTGAAAGTGTAAGTTTTCCATTAGCCAGGGCACGGTAAGTGAATTCACCATTGTGAGCTTGTCTTATAGTTGAATTTGAAATAAATAATTCGATAATTCGTTTAATGTTAATCGTATTTCCGTGAACAGATATTTCAAGAATATTTTCACCGTTGTATGACTTCGGCCCTTTGAAATAAGTAATAACAACATCGTCATAGAAAATATTATCAAACACAATTTTACAATGTTTTACATAATTAGGTTTAAGAAGTGAAATATCATAATTGAAAAAAGGTTTTAGAATATCTAGTGATGTAAATCCAGATATTCTAATTAAGCCTATAGCAGTGTTTTCAGACAATCCCGTCGAGCATGCAATAATCGGCAGATCATCGAAAACATTAATCATTATTCAACCATTTTATAAACTAGTACTTGTTGTCCAATACCTACAAGATTAGAAACAAAGAAATAAAGATTAAGTCCTGCTGGAAGATCCTTCATCATGAAACAAAAAACTAAAGGCATAATATACATAATCTTTTGTTGATTTGGGTCTGCAGTAGTTGATGGATTAAGCTTAGTCTGAGCAAACATAGTAATACCCATTAAAACAGGTAAAACATAATAAGGATCTTTTGCACTTAGATCAAAAAGCCAAAAAGCAAAAGGTGAACCGACAAGTTCAACACTATTACTGATAGCTTGGTAAAAAGCGATAAAGATAGGTACTTGAAGTAGCATAGGAAAACAGCCACCAAGTGGATTTGCGCCAGATCTTTTGAAAAGATCCATTGTTCTTTTTTGCATCTCTTGTGGGTTATCTTTATATTTCTCACGGAGCTTTTGTAGCTCAGGTTGAACTATCTGCATTTTCTTCATACTTTTAAAAGATTTAAACTGAAGAGGAAAAGTTAGGAAACGAATAATAATAGTGAGAATAATAATTGCTACACCATAGTTACCTAAATAAGAATATAGAAATTTAAGACCTTTTAAAATAGGAACAGCAAGGATACCAAATATACCAAAATCGATACTTAACTCTAACTGATCTTTAAATTCAGATAAGTAATCAAGATCCTTTAAAGAATAAATTATATAGCCTTCATAATCTCTCATGCTTTTATTCGCGGTAAATAGAAGACTTCCGTTTTCAAATGATTGAAGTTTAGAAGAAATTTTCTCAGGAAAAACATTGAGAAGATTATGATGATTAAAATCAAGACCAAGCCATTTAAGGCCACCCTCGACGACTTCATCATCTTCAATATCGATGCGTACAACATCACTTGAATAAGCCACATACTGTCTGAAAGTTCTATTATCAGATTGCATTTCAATAGAATCATATTTAATTGCAAGCCTAACTGGTTGATCGGAATTGATTCTATAACTTAAACGGCCATTGTCATTTAATGACAGAGTGACTTGAGCTTTTAGATTGTTATCATAACCTTTAATTGAATCTAAATTTACTGATTCTTCAAAAGCAAAATTAAAGGCTGAAAAATTACCTTGTTGATCAATATAACCATATTGCCCTACTCGCTCCTTACCAGAAAACTCCTCAGTATTCATTTTTGTATGGAAACCACTCAGATCTGATAATGATAAATCAGGGGCAATACTAAAACTGTATTCTTTATTAGAAGATAAGATTGAAGTCGTTGTATATGAAGTCGGAATACTTTTTTGAGAAATTGAGTTACTTATTTTATTTGGAGATGGTTGGCTTATTGTATTATCATTAATATTTTTTCCAACTTCTGCATCCTTGCTAAATTCTTCTTTGAAATTTTGTTCAGCATGCTTTGGAGCAAAGAAAGATTGCCAAGAAAATAAAACAACACCTGAGAGAATAAGCGCTAACATAGTACGCTTTTGATTATTATCCATTTAAGTTCCTTAAATAAGTTTATAAATTTTTTGAATTAGTATCACTTTATATAACATCTGTTAACTACTTACCAAATAGAAACATCATTAAATGTAGTATTTAGTTCATCGGCTAGCAAAGCTTTGACCTCATCACTTGATTTTAAATTCTTGAAGAGACGCGGAGAAATTGTAATGAGAAAGTCGAAACCAGCAGTCTTGATATTACTTGTTCTGAAAGATTCGCGTATAATTCTTTTACAGAGATTACGATCATGTGCCTTACCTACTTTCTTAGATACAGCAATACCTAATCTTGAGTAAGAAGATGATTTAAGATGTGAAGGTTTATAGAAGATTCTATAAAACTTGTTATTCAGTATTTTCGAATTTTTTTTGAGATACTTAAAATCATTTGCCGACAATAATCTCATATTCTTATTGAAATCATTGTCAGCCATATAATTAAATTACTTCGTACCTGTAGAAACAGTTAAAGCTTTTCTGCCTTTAGCTCTTCTTGCTTTAATTATGTTTCTTCCACCTGGAGTAGACATTCTCTTAAGAAAACCGTGTACTCTCATTCTTTTCTTTCTCTTTGGTTGCCAAGTTCTTTTTGACATAATCAACCTCTACAAAATCATCTGTTAATAAAATATAAGTGATACTATTATACTTTCTGGCCCATAAGGTCAACGGCCGTGAAAAATATTTAAATATATAAAAATTCGAAATGTCAGAATATGTATAAAACATTTTAGTGGCCTAGTAACGCATGGCCGTGTATAAATCGCTTCACACACAAAACAAACAAAATTGGGAGACTACAAATGCAAGGAAATTTTCCTTTTGAGCAATTTTTAATCAATAATTCCAATAACTTAAAAGAAAGTCAAGATCATACACAGAAACAAGTTACTACTATAGAAAATAGCTCTGGTACTCTATCATCAACATTTAGTCCACAAGAGCTAAAGTTTATGAATGATGAAATATTGAATCAGCTAAAATCTAACGTAAACCCTCAAAAGTACGAAGCATTTTTCTCACATACTTTTAAATTGGCTCAAATTAGCGATAACAAAGCAACTTTTGCTGTGACAACAAACTTTATTAAGTCTATGATCGAGACACATTTAAATGAAATAGATCACTCAATAAAGTCAATTTTAGGAAGGTCCTATCTAATTGAAATCACTATAGATAGCACGATCCAGAATGATAATAATGATTCTCAACTTATTGAAAATACTATCAAACCTCAATCCGCTAAAGAAGTAAGCTTTTCTCTCAATTTAGATCAAAATAAAGAAGATATGTTGTCCAAAGTAAATGCGGAATATATAAACCATATAGACAATGGCATGAGTAACGGAATCTTAATTGATATTAATAAAACGTTTCAAAACTTTATTATTGGACCATCCAATAATTTGGCCCATGCAGCAGCTGTAGCAATCACAAAAAATCCTGGTAAGGCTGGTAAATACCCATCTTTATATATGCATTCAAATTCTGGACTTGGAAAAACGCACTTATTACATGCGATAGCCAATGGTATTAACGAGAATTATCCACATTATGTAATATGCTTAATTACTGCTCGTGATTTTATGAAAGAAATGATCGAGGCCATGAAAGAGAACAAAATTCACGAATTTAGAGATAAGTACTCAAATAAATTAGATATTTTAATGATTGATGATATTCATGAAATCAAAGGTAAAGAAGGAACTCAAAGAGAATTCTTCCATATTTTTAACGAACTATATCACAAGGGAAAACAATTAATTTTCACATCTGATAAGACACCACAAGAAATAAATGGTCTTGAAGATAGAATCAAAACAAGACTTCAATGGGGGCTTGTTGTTGATATTCAAAAACCAGATATTGAGACAAGAGTTGCGATTATTAAGAGAAAAGCAGATGAACTTGATCTCTATATTTCTGACGATATTATAAATCTCATTGCTCTTAATATTAAAAATAGTATTAGAGAACTTGAAGGTGCGCTTATATCCTTAGCAGCCTATGCTGATATCATGAAGGTTGATATAGATTTAGAAACAGTTAAAAACGTTCTTTCACTAAATCAGCTTGAAGAAGATAAGAATATTACACTCGAAACTATAGCTAAAGCTACTTCTCAGTATTTTAAAATACCATTACCAGACTTAAAATCTAAGGCCAGAAAGAAGGAAATTGCAAACGCAAGGTTTGTGGCAATGTACTTATCTAGAAAGCTTATAAACGCTACTCATGAAGAGATAGGACGTTTCTACTCAAGAGATCACTCTTCAGTTGTACATGCTGAGCAAAGAATAACAGAACGACTAGAAAATGATTCTCAACTATCAAGACATCTTATTACAATTGAAAATTCATTATAGAATTTAAAAGACCAAATTTTTAAAATACGAGAAAGGAGAATTTTGTTCTCCTTTTTTTGTGTTTGAAATCAAAAAATCAGCTAAACTAAAAATATTCATTAACAAATTTATCAACATATTAACACTCTGTTAATAAGTCATTATGTTAATAACAACTTATTAGCACTTATACTTATAAACATGTTAATAAAATTGTGGATAAGTTTGAAAGAAATTCTAAAATAACGCACAGTGAATAATAAATTAACAATAGGCCGTGAGTAACTGACTCATAAATCATATAATTGTTAATCAAATTATTAATATACGTACATTGCGACGAGTAAAAAAAAAGTTATTAGTTATTCTAAACATACTCAAAAGTAGTGATTAAGTATTAATAGAGCTTCTTGGAGGTTTTCAACTTATCCACAAAGTAATATATATTATATTAAATATATATATATAAATAAGAGAAAGAATTTCAGTTGTTTATTTAAATCTATGGTTATAAAACATCTGAATAAAACTACTAGGAAATGAAATGAAAATAAATATTAATACAGAAATTTTAAGAGATGCACTCAGTAAAATCTTAACTGTTATTGATAAGAAAAACTCTAGACCTATACTGACTTACACCCTATTCACAGTAAGCAATAATAAAATATACTTATCAGCTACGGATTTAGAAGTTAGTGCAAAGTATACACTCGAAGCTGAAACTGAAGGTTCTGTAGGATTTTGTGTAAATGCTAAAAACCTTTATGAAATATTAAAAGAACTTCCCAACACAACTATTAACATATTGTTGGAAGATGGTGAAAATCTCCTAAAAATAAATTGCAATGATATTCACTACTCTCTTTTAATTTATGAATCTGAAGAATATCCAAATTTACATTTTGGTTCAGAAGGTAACTTTGAAATAACTAGTGATCTATTATTAGAATTAATAAATAAAACTTCTTATGCAATTTCAAATGACGAAACTAGATTACATTTTAATGGAATTTATCTACAGGAAGTCGAAAATAAATTAAGAGCTGTTGCAACAGATGGCCATAGACTTTCTTTAATTGAAACTGATCTTGATGTTCATAACAATGAATCCTTAACTAATGGAGTAATTATTCCACGAAAAGGTGTATATGAATTAAAGAAAGTTGCTGAGTCTTATCCAAATAAAACTCTAGTAGTTTCAGTAGATGATTCATATATGTATATCAACTACGATGATCAGTACCAACTTGGTATTAGATTAATTGCTAGAGAATATCCTAAATACCAAGCAGTAATTCCTAATAAGACAAATTATTCACTAACAGTAGATAAAGAAAATCTTTTCAATGCTGTTAAGAGAATTAAAATTATGTCTAATGAAAAATCTAATGGTGTAAAGATTCATCTCTTGAATAATAACATGACGATACTAGCTAACCATCCAAGTCTTGGGGATGCTAGAGAAACTATTCCTGTAGATTATGAAGGAAGAGAACTAGAGATAGGCTTTAATGCAAAATATCTCATGGACTCAGTTAATATCTTAGATTCAGAAGATGTAACGCTTGAAATGAATAATGAATTTAGTGCTGTCGTAGTAAGATCAAATAAGATGCAAAACTACCTCGGTATTATAATGCCACTTAGAATTTGATGAAACCAAATTTCAAAGTTTCAAAACTACAAGTAACAAACTTTAGAAATTTAGAATCGGATATAATTACTTTTAGTCCTAAGATCAATTGTATTTTAGGAGAAAATGGAAATGGTAAAACTAATATTCTTGAAGCTCTTTATTATATTTCATATAGAAAATCTTTTCGTAAAAACACAAGTTTTCCACAAATAATCAGTATAGATTGTGAAGAACCTCAAATAATATTCTCCTCTCTTTATGAATACGAAAATGAGCAATTATCATATTCAGGAAAATTAGACTTTAATGGAAGCTCTTGGTTTGCAAATGGAAAAGCAACTAAGAAAAAACCTGAAGTTGATTATGTTTTTATTAATCCGTTTGATGCATTCTCATTTAATAATATAGCTTCGTTTAGAAGAAAGTGGTTTGATGATCATTTATCGATAATAGATAAGAAATATAAGAAAGTACTAAATCAATACAACTCTTCGTTAAGATTTAGAAATACTCTACTTTCAAAGAAGCCACATGATTTTATAGGACAAATCAAAGTTTTAGATAAGCAAATGTCCACTTACTCATTTCAGTTAATAGAAATGAGAAAGAAATTTGTCGACCAGTTAAGTCCCTACATAAGCCAAATCTATAAAGATATATTTTCGCAAGCTAATGAATTAGTGATAAATATTGATTCCAGATTTTTGAATTTTTCTGAAGAAAATATCTACGATTACATGCAATCTAGGCTTGATAAAGATTGCGCCATTGGTCACACATCCTACCAAGTTCATAAAGATGACTATGTGCTTCTATTTAACGGAATGAATTCTTATGAGTTCTGCTCATTAGGCCAACAAAAAATGAGTTATTTAAGCCTCTTATTTGCCTATATAGAGCTCTTTAGGTATATTTACATATCTACGCCTATACTGCTTATAGACGACGTCTCAGGGGAGCTAGATAAGGTTCGTTGGTCTAAGTTAATTAGTTATCTTGAAAGTCAAACATTTCAAGTTCTGATTACGACAGCCAATGAGAAATTTAAGGAAGAATTAGAACAAATTGAAGGGGCCAACAAGATCTATGTATCAGACGGTTCCATTCATTAGAACAGGGGAACAAATTTTTGGAAAATCAAACAGGTTCAATTGGAAAGGTTGGCGAAACTTATAATGCCGATCAGATTACAGTTCTTGAAGGACTAGAAGCAGTTAGAAAAAGACCAGGTATGT
>DDIK01000028.1:1125-4975 GCA_002338505.1 Bacteriovorax sp. UBA1852 | reverse complement strand
CCAGGTATGTATATTGGAGATACTGCATTTAGAGGTCTCCATCACTGTGTTTATGAGATAGTTGATAATGCTGTCGATGAAGCGTTAGCAGGATATTGCTCAGAAATTAGAGTTATTATTCATGTTGATAATTCTGTAACCGTTGTTGATGACGGTAGAGGAATTCCAGTAGATATGCACGAAGGTGAAGGTGTATCAGCTGCAGAACTTGTTTATTCTAAATTGCACGCAGGTGGTAAATTTAATGAAGATGGTGGAGCTTATAAAGTATCTGGTGGTCTTCATGGTGTTGGTGCTGCAGTTGTTAACGCACTTTCAAAATACGTTAAAATGGAAATTAAAAAACATGGCAAAGTTCATTTATTAGAATTTGCTTATGGTGAATCTATTGGTCCATTAAAAGTAGTGGGTGAATTAGATGATCCTAAAGAAACTGGAACTGCAGTAACTTTTAAGCCTGATAATGAAATCTTTGAAGTTCACGAATTTAATTATGATACTTTAACAAATAGATTTAGAGAGATGGCCTTTTTAAATAAAGGTTTAAAGATTCTTGTTAAGGATGAAAGAACAGATAAGAAAGAAACTTTTCATTATGAAGGTGGATTAATTGAATTTGTTCAATACTTAAATAGAGCTAAAAATGCTGTTCACAAGAAACCAATTTATATCTCAGATTCTAGAGAAGACTATGAAGTAGAAATTGCTATGCAGTGGACAGATGCCTATGCAGAAGTTCTTTCTGGTTATGCAAACGCAATTACAACACCTGGTGGTGGTACTCATATCTCAGGATTTAAAACAGCACTGACAAGATGTTTAAATGCTTATGCAAAAGAAAATAATCTTTTAAAAGGCATCAAAACTAATTTAACTGGTGATGATATGAGAGAAGGTCTTACGGCCATTATCTCGGTAAAACTTCCAGAGTTACAATTTGAAGGTCAGACAAAAGATAAGCTAGGAAATTCAGAAGTTGAAGGTATTGTTAATTCACTTGTTGGTGAAGGACTCAAAAGATATCTTGAAGAAAATCCATCCACAGCAAAAACAATTATTAGAAAATCAGTTGATGCTGCAGCGGCTAGAGAAGCAGCTAGAAAAGCTAGAGAGTTAACACGAAGAAAATCAGCTCTGGATATGGGTGGCCTTCCAGGAAAGATGGCAGATTGTCAGGAAAAAGATCCAGCTCAGTGTGAAATCTATATCGTTGAGGGTGACTCAGCCGGTGGTTCAGCTAAGCAAGGAAGAGATAGAAGAACTCAAGCAGTACTTCCATTGAAAGGGAAAATTTTAAACGTTGAAAAAGCACGCTATGATAAAATGCTTGGTAATGCTGAAATTAAAATGATTATTCAAGCTTTAGGTACAGGGATTGGTAAAGGAAACTTTGATCTTGGTAAACTTAGGTATCATAAAATTGTTATTATGACGGATGCCGATGTTGATGGATCACACATTAGAACACTTTTACTTACATTATTTTATAGACAATTTCCTGAGCTAATAGAGCAAGGGTATATCTATATTGCTCAACCTCCTCTCTTTAAATACAAGAAAGGAAAAAAAGAAATTTATCTTAAAGATGAAAAATCGTTAGAATCTTTTCTTGTTGAAAATGCAGTAAGTAATACTAAGGTGACTGTTGATGGATCAGTTTTTGATGCTGAACAATCTAAGAACATTGTTAATAAGTATACTCAATATTCCAGAATTCTAGATTCTTATGATGTTCACTTTGATACGTTGTTACTTAGAAGACTTATTGAAAATTCAAATATTTCAGCAGAAGTATTAAAAGATAAAGTTAAGTTACAAGCAGAGATTGATAAATTAACGGAACACTTTGCTAAACATGAAGCTGAGACATTAAGAACTTATTCTTTTGAGATTGAAGAAGATCCAAAGCATAGTTCTAATTTATTAAAAATACATGTCAAGACAACGGCTAGAAATAAGAACTTCAAGTTAACTTCTTATTTTCTTGAATCACCAGAGTATGCAGATCTTTTAAATACTTATGAAGGTTTTTCTAAACACATGAAATCTACTTTTGTAATCACTCCAGAAAAAGGTGAAGAGCAAACTTTTGAAGATTTACCAAGCTTTGCAGGTGCAATCATTGATGATGCAAAACAAGGTGCTTATATACAACGTTATAAGGGACTTGGGGAAATGAATCCTGAGCAGTTATGGGAAACAACGATGAATCCTGAAAATAGAACTCTCTTACAAGTTCAGATTGAAGACTCTATTGAAGCGGATTCTGTATTTTCTGTTCTTATGGGTGACCAAGTAGAACCAAGAAGACAGTTCGTTGAAGAAAATGCACTTAACGCAAGAAATTTAGACGTTTAATTTAAGGAAGAAATAAATGAGTGAGACAAACACACCTGACCACGGAAATATAGATCAAATTGGTATTCGCGACGAGATGAAATCTTGTTATCTTGATTACGCGATGTCTGTTATTGTTGGTAGAGCATTACCAGATGTTAGAGATGGATTAAAGCCTGTTCATAGAAGAGCTTTATATGCCATGAATACTCTTGGTAATTATCATAATAAGCCATTTTTAAAGTCAGCAAGAGTTGTTGGTGATGTAATTGGTAAGTATCACCCACATGGTGATAGTGCTGTTTATAATACGATTGTAAGAATGGCCCAGGAATTTTCAATGAGGTATCCACTTGTTGATGGACAGGGGAACTTTGGTTCAATTGACGGTGATAACGCTGCGGCCATGAGATATACAGAAATTAGGATGAAGAAGCTTTCTGAAGAAATGCTTAAAGATCTTGATAAGGAAACAGTAGACTGGCAACCAAACTATGATGACTCATTAAAAGAGCCAAAAGTTCTACCGACAAAGGTGCCGGCATTATTGGTGAATGGTTCATCTGGTATTGCGGTAGGTATGGCCACAAATATACCACCACATAATCTAACAGAAATCATGACTGGTTTGATTTCTTTAATTGATAATTCAGAATTAACAATTGATGAGTTAATGGAAATTATTCCAGGGCCGGACTTTCCGACTGCTGGGACAATTCATGGACGTGAAGGAATCAAGTCTGCTTACCATACAGGTAAGGGTGTTGTTCAAATGCGTGCTAAGATGGATGTTGAAAGCCATGGTAAAAGTGGCGATCGAGAGAGAATAGTAATTACTGAACTCCCCTACCAAGTTAACAAGGCGAATTTAATTACTAAAATTGCAAGTCTTGTTAATAATAAAGATCTTGTAGGAATTTCAGATATTCGTGATGAATCTTCAAGAGAAGGTATACGTGTTGCAATTGACTTAAAGAAAGGTGAAATTGCAAATGTCATTATTAATAAGCTCTATAAGCAAACCGCTCTTCAAAGTTCGTTTGGAATAATTTTCCTTTCGATTGTGAATGGTTCTCCTAGAGTTTTAAATATTAAAGATCAATTACAGTTTTTTATAGATCACAGACGTGAAGTTGTTATTAGAAGAACAGTTTTTGAATTAAAGAAAGCAAAAGAAAAAGCGCATATTTTAGAAGGTCTAAAAGTAGCTGTAGAAAATATAGATGCAGTTGTTGAACTGATTAAAAAATCAGAAGGCCCTGCAGATGCTAAGTCAAAATTAATGTCGACTTATGGACTTTCTACAATCCAAGCTCAAGGTATCTTAGATATGAGGCTTCAGAGACTTACGGGTCTTGAGAGAGATAAGATTATTGCTGATTATGAAGCAATAATGAAAGAGATTAAAAGACTTGAAGGTATCTTAAATAGTGAAGGACTTATAAAAGGTATTATAAGAACAGAGTTTGAAGAGATTCTAGAGAAATATGGTGATGAAAGAAGAACTGATATT
>DDIK01000028.1:0-909 GCA_002338505.1 Bacteriovorax sp. UBA1852 | reverse complement strand
TGGTGATGAAAGAAGAACTGATATTGTTGCTAAGGCAGACGAAATTCAGCTTGAAGATCTTGTTAAGCAAGAAGATGTAATTACTACAATCACACATAAAGGATATATAAAAAGAATGGCCCTTGATACTTACCGAACGCAAAAACGAGGCGGTAAAGGTGTGAAAGGCTCAGCAAATGATGATGATTTTTTCACTGATATTTTTACAGCAAATACTCATGATACACTGCTGTTCTTCACAAGTAGAGGACAAGTATTTTCTAAGAAGGTTTATACAATCCCTGAGGGAAGTAGAACTTCTAAAGGAAGAAATATTGCTAATCTTATCAATATTCCTAGTGGGGATAGAGTTAGTGAGATTATGTGTATTCCAAAAGATATTGATACTGAGACACACTTTCTATTATTTGCAACCAAGAAAGGTTTAGTTAAAAAGACTGCCCTATCTCAGTATTCAAATGTGAAGCAAAGTGGACTAATTGCTATTAAGCTTCAAGATGGTGATTCAATTGCTAATGTTAGAATTACTAATGGCGAAAAAGATGTATTACTGTGTTCATCAAATGGAAAAATAATAAGATTTGATGAAAGTGATGCAAGAGCAATGGGTAGAGCTTCACAGGGTGTTAAGGGTATTAATATAAGTGATGATGAAAAGATCATCGGTATGGAATTGATCGATGATAAAACTCAAATTCTATCTATAACTGAAAATGGTTATGGGAAGAGAACGTCTTCTGAGCACTATAGAAAGCAATCTCGAGGTGGTAAGGGTATCTTGGCCATGCGATTGACTGAGAAGAATGGTGAGATTATTCAGATTAAGCCAGTTTCAGAAGCTGATGATCTTATGATTATCACTAATAGAGGTCAGGTTATTAGAACTAATATTTCTGGCATTTCATTAAT
>DDIK01000047.1 GCA_002338505.1 Bacteriovorax sp. UBA1852 | reverse complement strand
GTGGAAACTATCCTAACACTGGGGGAGGTACAACAGAGCATAATAAAGCTTACTGTGAGGGTGCTATTAAATTAGGTCTTCATATTACAGAAAGTGAAAAAATAAAATCTAGATGTCCCGACGAGTTTTTAAAAGCAAAAGAGCAACAAGATAAAGACTATTGTGAAGGTGCGATTAAATTAGGTCTTCATATTACAGAAAGTGAAAAAATAAAATCTAGGTGTCCCGATGAGTTTTTAAAAGCAAAAAAGCAACAAGATAAAGACTATTGTGAAGGTGCTATTAAATTAGGTCTTCATATTACAGAAAGTGAAAAAATAAAATCTAGATGTCCCGATGAGTTTTTAAAAGCAAAAAAGCAACAAGATAAAGACTATTGTGAAGGTGCTGTTAAGTATGGCAATCATATTACGAATTGGAATAATATGAAAGAAAGATGCCCTGATGAATATGCAAAAGCGAGGAAGAAGCATGATCAAGAATATTGTGAAGGTGCAATCAAACTGAAACATTACATAGAAAACACGAATAACATGAAAGAGAGATGTCCAGAGCAATATCATATGGCAAGAAATGAATTTTTAGAAAAGTATTGTAATAGAAGCGACCTTTATAAAGTATTTCTTTCTAATCCTAATAGAATAGAAAAGAGATGTCCTAAAAAATATCAAGAGCTTGTATCTGGTAACAATGTTATTCAAGGAACAAAAGTAAATAAAATAAACAATGCTAATTCATCTAATCATAACTTTATTAACGAGAGACGTTTAGAAGACAATAAGGCAGAATCTGGTAATAAATAGGTAACTATGATTTTGAAATTTTTGCTACAACATCACTTCTAATCTCTTGAATAATTCACTTGTCGTCTGGTTTATAAAATCAGTTATAATCAAAGCAATCAATGATTGGATCAGCTATTTCATTATGAGATTGATGACAATGGTTCACTATCAACCAAAGAGCCGGCACTGGAAAAATGGGATTAAACTTTGGTGCTTCTTGGCTTGATCGATAGTCCAGTTATTTCTAGATATGGTGAATTCTTCTAAAGTCTTATACTTCTCAAACTCTTTTTTATTGTATCTCTTTTGATACCCTTGAGACAAAACACAACCATGAGAGAGGCCACTTGACTTTTGAGTATAGTCCGCTCGATCGCCCTTATATAAACCTTCTCCTCTAGGATGAATGTGAACGTGACAGTCTAAACCTGTATAGCTTTTTTTCTGTTTAGTAGTTGAGCAGGAAATAATAAACATCAGAATACAAACTGATAAAAACTTCATAAGTCTAGTGCCTTTCGTGTTACTCAATCTTCACAGGAACCGGCCTATCATAACTAGGAATTCCAGTATCCTTATCAAGATGCCAGCGATCAGTATAGATCTCATCTTTTTCCACTCTATAGTGCTTGAGGTCTTTATCAATTTCATCTAATCGATACGCAAGCTCTTTTTGAATTCTTATTTGATCACGCTTCTTTGCGAGTAAGAGATTGAGTGCTTCTTCTTTTCTCTTTTGGATCTCTATGACTTCCCTATCATATTTTGCAGCAACTTTTATAAGCTCCTGCTTAAAGCCCCAAACAAATTTATTAACGTCATTGAGTTGATAGAGAAAATCTTTTTTCTTATTAAGAAGTGAAACACGATAGCGTGAAGCGACTCTTATTCGATCATCGAGTCTCTTTGATTCTAAAGTTAAAATTGTGCCTCTTCTAAAGTTTCCAATATCATCCCAGCACTTTAAGAGGTTCTTTACATAAATTGTGAGAAAACCATCTTCTACACTTCTGACATTACCATCGCATGGTTCACGATGGAGGTATTTTACAACCTTAAAAGTTACGGAGTCAGCTGGTTTTAAAAATTTTATATTTCTTGATTCTGTTGAAACTTTAATAAGCGTTGCTGTTTGATCTTTATCTGTCACTCGACCTGAGAACTTTGTGTAATCAATATTTGGATCATAGAACGAGTCTAGTCCCACAGCATTTTCAACAGTGGCGAAGTCTTTTTTCTCCAAGTCTTGAATCTTTTTTTTCACACTCTCCTGAGTGATGACCTGGGGTAGAGCATAAGTCTTTAATGAAGTAAAACACTCAAGAAGGAAAATAGATAAGATAAACGAGACTCTCATACATCTATTCTAAGGGAATAAGTCGTTTATCGAAATAATGAGTCAATTATGCCTCCGCATTATTGTCAGTTACCCTATTTGATACTAATATTTGTACTTTAAATCTTAACAGGGACATATATATGGAATTCTTTATCGATACAGGAATGATTGATGAAATCGAAAATGCTGCAAAATGGGGCTTTGTTGATGGTGTCACAACAAATCCATCACTCATTGCAAAAACAGGCCGTTCTCAAGCGGACGTCATCAATGATATTTGCAAGATTATTGATGGACCAATCTCTGCTGAAGTTATCGCTACAGATAGAGAAGGAATGATTAAAGAAGGCGCTGAACTAGCTAAAATTCACGATAATGTTGTGATTAAGCTTCCTCTTACAGAAGATGGTATTTCGGCCTGTAAGTGGTTCAGTGACAATAATATCAAAACAAACGTAACTCTTTGTTTTAGCTCAAATCAGGCTCTATTGGCCGCTAGAAATGGTGCGACGTATATCTCTCCATTCATTGGTCGCCTAGACGATATTGGAGCTGATGGAGTTGAGCTTATACGTGAAATCAGACACATGTACGATAATTACGGTTTTGACACGAAAATCCTCGCAGCAAGTATCAGACATGCAGATCATGTCAAGAAATGTTCACTAGTTGGAGCAGATGTAGGGACAATGCCATATAAAGTTATCGAATCTTTATTTAGACATCCACTGACTGATAAAGGCTTAGCGCAATTTTTGGCGGATCATAGTAAAGCAAATTCATAAATAATTATTGATGTAGCTGTATAGTTACAACACCTTACTAGGGTCTAGTCTCTAGACCCTAAATTTCTTTAAAAATCTCCCTAAAACTAGGTAAGTTTGCAGTTAAAATATCCGAAACGATACTAAATTTACTAGTGAGGATATTTTGAAATTTCAGACGCCTAATCAACAACTCTTAAGATATATTGCTATTTCAATCCTCCTGGTTGGTACATCATGCAATGTAAAAGAAGCGAGCTCAACAAATGCGCTTTCTTCATCACCAAACTCAACCTCTAGCGCATCTCTTAGGTGGAATAGTGCAAGATTTCCACTGAAAGTCTATGTAGCGAATAATTTTGATTTAAGTGAGAAGGATTCAAACTCCAGAAATCTTATGCAGCAAGTTCAGCATAATTGGAATGAAGCTGATTCAGCGAGGACTTACTTTGATGTCTCTACTGAATACACTGTGGCCAATAAAGAATACACCGAACTTGAAGACTTCCTTGATTCTGAAGTTGGAATTTATAGAGCATCAAGTTGGTTTTCATTCATAGGCTCTGGCGTACTTGCAATCACCTCATACCTTGCAGAAGATAGAGGCAGCTACAGAGAAATGCTCCACGCTGATATCATTATCAATGATGAAATTTTCACTTTTACAAACGATACAACTGACAATACAAGTGCTTATGACTTACCCTCAGTTATGATTCATGAATTGGGTCATCTCATAGGACTCAAGCACACCACTTCTTCTTCCACTCCTAGTGTTATGCAACCAAGTCTTGGAAGGCATGACGTCCAAAGAAGTCTTCAGGCATATGATAGCGTTGCCATTAGAGAGTTATATAATGCTACCTTTTCCATTAGTGCCTCTGAAACTCTAGCAATAACAGCAGGGAATAAGCCTCGCTACATTCATGGCTATATGGAACTTAGGGCCGATGGTAACTGCGTTCACTATCAAGATGGAAAGGTTGTTGAAGTTCATCAGGTGAAGGTAAAAAGTAATTAGCTAAAAGCGATATGCTTTTCAACACACTCTCTTATACGGTTCTTTGCTCGAAAAACAAGCTGTCTGAGATTTGCTGCTGAGATATCAAGAGACTTACAAATTAATTCATTATCTTCTTCTTGAACTTGCTTTAAAAAAAATACTGATTTTTGCATTTGAGGAAGATGTTCCATACAGTTTGAAACAACTTTTATGAGATCACTATTTTGTGCCAACAAACTAGGATCCTGCCACTCTCTTGACCAATGGCCATCGTCTTCAAAGAGTGACTCTAACTTATCTTCAATAGGATCAGTTTTCTCATATTTAAAATTATCTCTTCTTAACTCAGAGGCCTTATTATAAAGAATTCCAAATAAGAATGTTCTGATATGACTTCTCCCCTCAAAGCGAGGTACGACTTTAAAGAATGTAAGCCAAGTATTATTCGTGAGATCTTGAGACATTTCACGACTAAAGCCGAGCCCAAGAGAGGCCTTAAAAAGATGGTCAGTATACTCTTCGACTAAGGCCTCTAATGCTTGAGGCTCAAGTTGAGTAACTCTTTTAATAAAATCCAGATCACTAAAGTTTGTCATACATCTATAGTATCAGCGAAGAGATATTAACTAGTCAATATCACCACGAATAACTTCAATAAGAGCATTTAAACCATCAACACTTGTAAAGATTGAATCAAGCTTTGATTCTCCATCTACCACCAAGGCAGACCCTATTTTCTTTTGTGACATTTGAAAGGCAACTTCATCCAAGGGAGTTCCTAGGCTTACGCAAAATGGCTCATTCACCATAATGTCACTAGCAATTAGCTTATTTTCTTTTTCAATTTCACAAAGTAGATGGATATCTCTATCAGAAATAATTCCAACAGGTCTTCCTTCATCGAGAATCGGAATATGCCTTACCCCGTGCTCATTCATTTTCTCTTCGATACTTCTAATAGAATCACCCTTATCTCCCGAGACAAGAACAGGTGTTGAGAATTCATCGACTGCAATACTTATAGAATCTTTCATTGTGATATCTCCAATATAAAAGTTGAACTCATCATACTAAAGATCATGAACAAGCATATGATATAAATCATAGACTAAGGTGAAAAAAAAGGGCCTTATAAAAAGGCCCTTTAGTACTTATAAATTATTCAGATATTATAATTATTTTGTGGCTTCGTAGATTGCTTTGAAAGCTTGAAAGTCTCTCGCTGCAAGTTCAGAAAGCATTTTTCTGTTAATTTCTACATCGTTCTTCTTTAATTGTCCCATTAGCCTTGAATAGCTTGTTCCTAAAAGTTTAGATGCAGCAGAAATTCTTGTGATCCATAGTCTTCTCATATCTCTTTTTAATAATCTTCTTGAGATATACTTGTAGTGTAGTGCACGCTTTACTGTTTCAGCTGCGTGATAATACTTTTGTCTTCTTGAAAAATGAAATCCTTTAGCTAGCTTAAGGACTTTGTTTCTTCTCTGTCTTGCGGTAAAACCTCTTCTTACTCTTGACATAAATTACTCCGTTTTTTAACGCTTGGGGGGCTCTCACCTCTTAGGTCCCAAGAATCAGGTTTTTAATAATCGCTACTTAGTTCTTTGCAGCGTAAGGTATCATTCTCTTAACTTTAGCAACATCTGAAGCATGAACGTAATCTGTTTTACCAGCTCTTTTCTTTGCATCAGTTGGCTTCTTCTCAAGAATGTGTCTTAGGTTCGCTCTTTTTCTCTTGAACTTACCATTCCCTACTGGCTTAAATCTCTTAGCAGCAGCTCTTCTTGTCTTCATTTTAGGCATGAATACTCCTCATATTTCCTATCTGAATAAAAATAAGTATCTATCAATATCAATATTAGTTATTATTGGCAATAGTTCTCTGTAAAAAAGAGAACTTATTAGGCCTTAGGCTTCTTTTTTCTTAGATGGAGCTAAAATAGTGATAATTCTATTACCCATCATTTTTATTGGACTCTCAATAATTGCACCATGCTCACAAACACCCGCAATAATACTTTCAAACTTTTGTTTTCCAGCATCTCGATAGGCCATTTCACGACCTCTAAATTGCATAACAAATTTAACTTTGTCACTCTGATCAAGAAACTTATAAGCTCTCTTGAGTTTTGTCTCAAGATCATGGGCTTCAATATTTGGTCTCAATTGGATTTCTTTCAGCTGAACTTTAACTTGCTTCTTCTTGGCCTCTTGAGCCTTCTTCTGCTGATCGTACTTAAACTTACCGTAATCGATAACTTTAACTACTGGTGGTTTTGCTGTTGGAGAGATCTCAACAAGGTCTAGACCGAGTTCATCTGCAATCTCTTTAGCTCTGGATAATGATACAATTCCATAAGCTTCACTTTCTCCAACCAATCGACATTCAGGGATCCTAATTTCTTCATTAAGTCTCGGACCTTGATTCTTCTTTCCCTTTTTGTCTCTAATAACTCACCTCCAGATATTTATAAAAGATAGTATTATCATTATGTTATGTTAAATGGCAAAATAAATTGCATTAGACAATCCTATCAACACAGATTTTAATGCTTGATGACAAAAAGGTCAAACGTATTAGATCTCCATCTCCAAGAATATCCGCAACAACTGCAGAAAAATCATTCTCAAGGTCGAGCAAAAGCTCCTCTCTGATGTAAGATTTCATAGATATATCCCTAATTTCATACTTCTCAGGATTAATATGGCCTGTGATAGCTCTAGAAATACTAAAAGAAGCTCCATTATTGAAAGATTCAAAAATAATATCTGCATTTTGCATTTCAATTTTTGGAGATTCATGTATGAAGTTTTGCAGCTCTAATGAAATCGAAGTCCACCCCCTCAAGTTCTCTAAATTTGTTTTTGAAAGTAAGCGGATATTTTGTGCAGGTATATTTGTCATTTTATATAGCTTTTAAATTAAATTTTAATTGTTCACTGATTTCTTTTTCAAGACGAGAGACGTAGAGTCTCAGTGCCTCAATATCATCTATTTTATAAGAGCCTTCAACCTTCGTCATGAAATCATTTTGAATAAAGTATTTGCGCATGTTTTTCATAAGCTCAATATTATGTGATTCGGGAAACCTAATAATTCGATTTACCTTAAGCTCATTATCAAACACTGCTTTAAATTTATCATCAAAGTCAGTTCCTTTAAAAAGCTCTACACCTTCTCTTTCAAAAGCCAAGAGTGTAATAGCACCAACATAATAAGCTTCATTTATATAACTTAAAGTTCTAGAAAATATTCCTAGATTTGAAGCAACCTGATAGAGTTCACGGTAGTTGAGATTCATACATTCTTCTAGCGAAGTAATCTCTCTGCCCACGGCATCAGATAGTACTCGAAGAGTTTTTGAGAAGTATTCCTTAATTGTCGGCAGATAAAACTCATGCTTAAGCTGGTCTCTTTGCTCCATAAAGAACTTCTTTAAATCTTCTACGTTTTCAATCTTACCTGAAAAGAGATTGATCCAAGCAAGATTTATAGTCCAAGGAATTATGAAGTGATGAAGAATAGTATTTTTGAAAAAGAGTAGTTCTCCACGACATTCCTTTTTAATCGAATAAAAGACTGTTGAGTTATCGTGGCGACCAATAACTTCAACCTTATCGTTACTAATCATGATATCAATCGCACGCCCGAGAGTCTTTTCAAGCTTGCTAACTTCAAGACTATCAGTAAAGGGTATATCAAACTTCATACAAAATTGAACAATCGCTTTGGCCTTAGCAATAATATCAGCCCACTTAATCGCACCGGTTGTTTCATCAAGCATAATAAGAACGAGTAGCGAAGTTGGTGTTACAACCATTTGCTTTCCGACTCTTCTAAAGCATTTAAAAGCTAAATCAAGAACAGCTTTCTTATTCTTTCTCTCGTCTTCAAGCTTGTGGGCAACAATTGGTGTTCCGACATTGATGTGAACATTTCCAAATTGATAAGCAATGAGTTTGAAAAGACCAAGAATTTGGCTAGCATTTTCCTTAACTTTCTTACCACCCATCATCTCTTTTGCTAGCGCTCTTTGTTCTGGTACATACTCATGAGCAATACTTACAGGTACAAAGTAAAGTTCTCCCTTATTACCTTCAGGTAAGTGGCTATGTGCTTCAAGGAGCATACTATAGAGACCAAACTTAGGAGGTCTAAGCTTCCCGCTTCTCGTTCTACCACCTTCAAAGAAGAACTCAATTGGCTGTTTTTGTTTTAACAGCGCGTAGAGATAAGCTTCCATTGTTAGTTTATAGATAATATCACTTTGAAAAGATCTTCTTATAAAGAAGCAGCCACCGCCTCTAAATATTTTTCCAATTGGAAATATATTGAGATTGTCACCACCGGCCACATAGAGAGGCCGATTATATTTCTTATAAAACTTATAATTAATCGCAACGTAATCAGCATGAGACTGATGATTTGGAACAAGAACCACGCTTCCTTTGCTCATAAGCTCACGTAGATTAACTCCATTCTCATTGAAGTTAATACCATCATAGAGAGTGGTTAATGCAGCATCAAATCCTTTTTCCATGAGCTTAATTGTTCTTTCAGAAAAATCAGCTTTCATTTCGTCAAGGTTCTTTAACGCCTTAGATCTAGCTTTCTTAGGGTCATCGCTTCTATCGATTCTCTCTTTAAGCTTTGGATAAGATAAAACATCTTTTTCTAATGATGACAAAAGCATCTGTTCCCTTTGTTAACCGACTAATAAGTTCAGTTTTGCCCATGTGGTTTAGATTCAAACATACCACTTGAAGACATTTCCATAAAGACAGCAATCTCTTTCATTTTATCAAGTGAGTCAACCCCAAGATATGTCATTCCACTTCTTATACCACCGGTTAATTCATTGATAATATTTTCCACAGGACCTTTGCAAGGGATCAAAGTATCAACTCCCTCTGCGGCCATCCCCTTAGGAAGCTCACCTCTCCATGAAACTTGTGCCGCTTTTGACGCCATTCCGCGATACTCTTTCATCCCACTCTTTACTTCACCTGGTGTTTCAAGAGTTCCAGAAACAAGGGAGCCCACCATACATGAGCTTGCCCCAGCACTGAGCGCCTTAACCATATCACCTGAATTTTTAAGTCCACCATCTGCAATCACAGGAACCCCATGTTTCATTGCTTCTTGCACGCAAAGAGCTACGGCAGTTAATTGAGGAACTCCGTGCCCTGTAATGATTCTTGTCGTGCACATACTTCCAGGCCCAATTCCAACTTTTACAGCATCGGCTCCGCGCTCTATCATTCTTAGAACCCCATCAGGTGTTGCGACATTACCTGCGATAACATCAATATGAGGGTATTTCTTTTTTACGTATTCAAGGACTTCCATCATCATGATTGAGTCACCGTGAGCGATATCAATCGTTAAAATATCAACGCCTGTATCACTTAAGAGATCTGCTCTTCTCATGCCATCTTCTTTAACACCAACAGAGGCCGCGACAGGAAGATTGAGATTATTGTTTTCAATGTGTTTTTTAATATCTTTTACGTTCTTAACTTGAGTTTCATGATCCATGAAACGATGGAGAATACCTAGGCCTCCAAGATCGGCCATGGCGATTGCCATTTCGGGCCCTGTTACCGTATCCATATTTGCCGAAACAATGGGAACGTTAATTGAGTGATTCTTAGTAATTTGAGTCTTTAAGCTAGGGTGTTTTCTTGAAGAAATTTCGCTGTAGCGAGGGATTAGAAGTACGTCGTCAAAAGTTAGTCCTTTACCGCGCGAAAGGATTCCGGAAGCATTAAACATCAATTCCATGATAGTCTCCAATAAATGTGTGAGTGTCACTTTATGGTATCATGTGGGATTTGATAAAGACATGCCATTGCGCATTATGTAAAATGCAATAATTAATTTTGACCTAATAAGACTAAGCACCTTTCTTCAGTCAGAACAACAAGAGAGTTACTTTTATTTTGAGGGTGAGAGTATTCCCACAACTCATTAGATAGCTTTGAACAATAGTAATCAGAGCTATTTGTATATTTTTTTAATTTATTTAAGCAATTTACCTTAGTAAAAGTAGTGCTGACATTCTTATTAAGAGCTGGGTGTAGTATAAACCAGTCTCCTGTACCTTCTTCACAATAATATCCGTTATTATTTGTAATTGTAGTAAGTTCATTAACGCATTCTGATTTACTAGTTTTTGAACCAATATTTTTTTCTAAGTCAGGATGAATCATGTGCCAAAAACCATTTCTTCCTGATTTACATTCAAAATGTTTTGCTACGTAAGTGGTTTCAAAGCTCTTATCTAAATACGATGATTTTCCTAAAATATCTTGAGCAATCGATGTAAGACTAGAAATAAAAGATGGCTTTGTTGCTGTTTTACATTCTGCTTGATCAGCATAACTGATTGCACTCAGGAGTACCAACATTAGAGTAAATACCTTCTTCATAATAAACCTTTGTATAGTTGATGTTTAGATACTACAAGACTTGTTATGCAAAAAAGGAACCAGTTTTTATTTAGAAATTTAAACACCTTAAGAGTAAATTTCAATTTAAAAAGCACTTAAAAATAAACACTGTATAGTTTCTAGACGATTCCGTCATATTCGTATTTAATTATCCGATTATAAATTTGAGTCAATAAAATCATATAAACTTTCATGATCAAGAGAATCTAGATCTGTGGTATCGAAATGATAAGGCAGAGTCTCGATGTCTAATAATTCAAGCTCACCACCAAGGAGAAGGTGCTTAAACTCAGCAATATTAAGGTGATCCCTATGACCGGGGTGTCTCTCTGCTGAATGTGAACGTGTAAGAAATCTCTCATATAACACTTGTCCCTCACACTCAGATTGAATTAATAGAGACTTAAAAGCATACTTGCTACCTAGTTCTCTAAAACTTTTGGAATCATATTCAGGATGAAAATTACTCTCAACAGTGAATGACTTACCAGCCTTTAACTGCTATTCCATAAAGTAATAAAGGATTGGATACGTCGCTTGCCCAAGTCTTTTTGACCACTCTCTAGTATCGCAACCCAAACTATCAAAAAGAGACTCTTTTACAGCGTCCTTACTGATAAAAGGCAAATTATATCGCTTAGCAATCTTATGACCTAATGTAGTTTTCCCAGTGCATGGAAGACCGGATATAATAATCACCTTAGACTCATTCACCGCTCAATACCTTTTGAATATACTTAGACTTTCTGAGCCTATATTCATCTTCTGTAAGATCGATAGAGCTCATCTTTAATTTGTTATACTCTTCTAGTAACAATGGTCTTGCTCCCAGTAAGTTTCTAAATCTAACAAAGCTTTCTTGTTCTCTACCATTAACGACAAGTTGAATGGCCACATCATAATCATACTTGTCAGTGATAAGCATACAAAGACTATCGGTTCTTAAAGTATTTTTCTTCTCAATATATCCTAAGGATTTTATGCGCTCCAACGAATCATCAAAGTTGGTCTTCTCAACAACTACAAGGACATCTAGGTCTCCCTTTGAGATGGCACCTTTTATCGATGAAGAACCGATGTGTTCAATATAGGCCATAGGTAAATGAGACTCTATTTCATTCTTTAATAAAATAAAGATGTTATTTACAACACTGCTATAATCCGAATATTTAAAAAACTTCATATCATCGACCATGTTTTGGTGTGTAAATCAAAGGACCAATTTAATTGACGAATGTGATTAAATCCAAGAATGATATCGACATCAACACCGAGTTTCTTTTTTAAAGGCTCAAAGTTCATTGATAAAACATTTCCAACTAATTGATGCCCCTGAATTTTTAATCCCTTTCCCTTATAGAGTTTAAAGAAAACATTGCTTCCTGTAGCATCTGAACCTCCAGGTATATCCATAACAAACTCAAAGTTCTTAGAAAATGACTCTATCACTTCGGGGTTTACAACCGTAAGCTCTGCACCAGTATCCCACAAAGCTTTATAAATACTTCCTTCTATTTCTGAATTAACATAAAATAGACCACGCTTGTCGATCTCTAAAATATTTTCAAGATTTTCATTGGGACTTGTCTTTAACAATAGTGACTCTTCTAAAAAATTAAAATTCAAAAATAAGTTACTCATAAGAGACATTCCTATTCTCGATTCTTGCCCTTTCTCTTCACAGTATCGAACAACTTCAAAATCATGTTTTTCAAATTCGCCAATTCGAAATGACTCTAGAGTAATCATCTCCTCTTCAACACTGATACCAGAGGCACTCCTACATACTTTAGATCCTGATACTGGATAATTTAGAAATTTTTCATTCCACTTTATAGATGTATATGTTGAGCCTGTATCAAGATGGCAAAGATTGTCCCTTATTCCATCAAATAAACATGAAATATAAATTTTCCCAGACTCAATTTCGTTTTCTTGAATTTTAAGAGGAACTTTCATCTTCTTCTCTTTTATAAATATAGTTAATAATTGTTTATCATGACATACACACCAGGCAACGCCTCGCAGTAATTATTTCATAGTTAGATATTGTTCATAGATTAGTGAACTATTTAGGCATATAAAGACGTATGAAAAATCTCAGCCTATTAATCATCACTTACCTACTTTTCTCATGCTCTCTTGATAAGGGTAAAGATAAAAGCCCTTTAGACTTTGACATTAAAGATTCTGAAACTGCTCAGACGAATGTCGACAGTGAAAAAGATGGCGCTGAAGATGTAGAAGAATTAACTCCAGAAGAGCAATTACAAAAAATTGAAGATGACAAGAAGCTTGAATGGGACCGTATTGTTGTTGAGGCAAAACTATCTTTTGAGCCTATAAGAGATTTAACTTCCAAGAAGTGTTTTGATTGC